>JAEWKR010000180.1 GCA_023457715.1 Verrucomicrobiota bacterium | reverse complement strand
GACACGGAGGCTCGGTCCTTGGACAAACCTGTTCATCGCGTAACGCCCAAGACAGTCGCAGCGCCCGCCTCCGGCTCGGCTCTGATTGGGCCTCTGTGACCTCTGTGGCAAAATCGGTATTCAGGTCCAAGTAAGACAACCGGCGCTGCCGGTCTTCACTTCGATGTTCAATGTTCAGTGTTCAATGTTCGATGTTCGAAGCGGTGTTGGATGTTGGATGTTGAGTGTTGGATGTTGGACGTTGAGAGTACCCGCCTCCCACTTATGAAAAAGGCTCTCGGCTACGGTCTTGGATCAATCCTGTTACTGGCGATTGTCGGCTATGTCGTCCTGCAGTTCTTCCTCGGCTCCATCGTGAAGGCCGGGGTGAACAAGTTTGGCCCGCAGATCACGCAGACGAAGGTCGAGCTCAAATCCGCCAACGTCTCGCCGCTGTCCGGCGCCGGCACGCTGACCGGCTTTTCGGTCGGCAACCCGGCCGGGTGGAGCGAGGGCAACGCCTTCAACCTGGGTCAGATCCACATCGATGTCGCGCCGATGTCACTGCTCGGCGACCACATCGTCATCAACGAGCTCATCATCGACCAACCCGAGTTCACCTACGAGACCAAGCTCGTCTCGAGCAACATCTCCGACCTGCTCAAGAACATCGAGGCGGCGCTCGGCACCCAAAAGGAGAAGGAGCCGGCAGCCAAGAACGGGAAACCGCTCAAGCTGGAGGTGAAGCACCTTGTCCTGCGCAACGGGCGCGTCCGCCTCGGCGTCGCGGGGACCGGCGTCACGATGCCCATGCCGCCGATCGAACTCACCAACGTCGGCACCGCGGAAGGCGGCGTGACGCCGGCCGGCCTTGCCTTTGCGATCATGCGGAGCGTCACCGCCAGCGTCGTGACCGCCTCCACGGACGCGCTGAAGAATGTCGGCGGCACCTCAGGCGCGGCGGCCGCCGAAGCCGCAAAGCAGGCCGGCGAAGCGATCAAGGGATTGTTCGGCGGGAAGAAGAAGTGAGCGGACACACTTATGATTTTTGATTTATGATTTATGATTTACGATTTCGGCGCTACGCGCCGCAGGTCGGCCCAATCGTAAATCATAAATCGTAAATCAAAACTTGCCCCGCTGTACCCCTTCAGGACACGCCAGCCTGTTGACGCCCGCCGCCCTCCCCGTTCCCGTCCCCGCAATGAAAGTCACCTACTTCTTCGAGGCGTTCTCCTCCTGGTGTTATTGGGCCGAGCCCGCCTGGGCCGAGTTGAAGCGGCGCTTTGCCGGGCGCGCGGAGTTTGAGTGGAAGATCGCGGCGATGAATCCGGAGGATTTCCCGGCCTCGCGCGAGCAATGCGATTGGTTCTACCGCCGGAGCGGCGGCACCTGCATGCGCTCGCCCCACATGCTGAACTCCGGGTGGGTGGAACCGGAACGGAAAGGCCATTATGAAGCGGCCAACCGGGTGATCGAGGCGGGACGCGACTTCGGCTTCAACGGGGACGAGATCCGTCTCGCCGTGCTGCACGCCATTCTCCGTGACGGCGCGAAATGCGGTGACTTGGCCACGGCGGTCGCCGTCGCGGCCAAGGCCGGAAACGTCGATCCCGACCGGTTGCGGGCAGCTGCCGAGTCGCCCGCCGTCCGCGCCCGCGTCGAGGCCAGCACCAGGGAGTTTTTCAACCACCAGATCAACCAGCGCCCCTCGTTCCTGTTGACCGACGCCATCGGCGACAAAGCGGTGTTTTCCGGTCTGGTCCACCTCGAGCCGCTCGTGGCAACCGTCGAGGCGATGCTGAAGGACGAAGCCGCCTACGCCGCCCACGCCGCGCATTTCGGCTCACCGCCCAAACAGTAGCGAGAAGCGGGTAGCGCGTAGACCCTGCGGAGACCGCCGATGAGGGCGGTTTATCCCTGCGCGCTACGCTACTCGCGACTTCCTACAGCTGCCCGCTCGCGCCGGTCGAACGCTCCTGCTCGCGCTCGAGCGAGTCCGACCTCTGTTCCTGCGGCTCCTTCGGGAGCGGCTGATCGTTCGGTTCCCGCCCGGACCGCTGCCGGCCGGCGACGTTATCGGTCATTTCGTCGTCCTCGGGCAGTTCGTCGCCGGGCAACGGCAGACGCGCTCCCCCACCTCCGCCCGGCTCTCCTGGAAACGGATTCTCCCGCCGGCTGCCGAGCCCGGGCCGCGTCTCATTCGCCAGGCCCACCTGGCCCGGCGGATCAGTGCGCCGGGGAAACGTCTCGTTCGACGGCTTCGATTCCGGAGCACCGGTCCGGCGCTTGCCGGACCCATCGTCATCTTTCCGGGGTGGTGTTTTCATGCCCCTAGAGACCGGAGCGCGGGCGCGGGGTTCGACGCCCCGTGCTCTTGCTCGTGCTCGTGCTCTTGATCGTAAGCGCCGGCCGGAGAGCACGATCACGAGTACGAGCAAGATCACGAGCCGGCAGCCGACCGATTGACGCCTTCGCATCGCGTCCCTTTCCTTCACCCTCCATGAGTCTCAAACGCCACCTGTCCTACGCCCAGGGATATCTGGAACTCGGACTCCTGACCGAGGCCGCGGGCGAGCTCGCCAGGATCCCGGTCACCGAGCGGCACCAGCTGCCGGTGCTGGGTCTCCAAATGGCGGTTCTGCACGAGCAGAAACGGTGGGCGCAGCTCGCCGAAGTGGCCGCGATCTACGTGCGGCGCGACCCCAGCGCCGCCGAAGCCTGGGTTACGTGGGCGTATGCGACCCGCCGATCGCACACGCTCGCGGCGGCCGAGCAGATTCTCCGCGACGCGGAACACCATCATCCCGACGAGCCGACCATCCAGTTCAATCTGGGGTGCTACGCCTGCGTCCAGGGGGATCTGCCCGCCGCAGCCGCACGGGTGCAACGCGCGATCGCGCTGGACCCGAAGTTCAAGGCCGCCGCCGAAACCGACCCGGACCTGGCGGGGCTACGGGAGTTCGGTCAGCGCGGCCTGGGTACGTAGTCCCGCCTTCAGGCGGAATTCCACGCCCACTGCCAAGGCATTCCGCGTAAACGCGGGACTGCGTACCAAAGCCGCCGGTTTTGCCATCCCTCACCGCCGCTTGGATAGGACGGACTTTTCGTACCCCCGCACCTCGTCCAGCCAGGCCGCGCCCACCGGCACATTGTTGCGGCGGCAGTACTCGTCCCACACCGCGCCAAAGGGAAGGGTCTTCGCTTCTTCCATCAGCGCGAGCCGGCCCGTGGTGTCGCCCGACTGCTCCGCCGCCCGCAGCTGCGCCGCCGGCTCCAGCAGCGCCAGAAGGAGCGCCTTGATCGCATTGCGTGTTCCAATGGTCCAAGCCGCGACCCGGTTGATGCTCGCGTCGAAATAATCGAGCCCGATGTGCGTCCGCCCCAGGAAGTCGCCGCGCACCAGCTCCTCCATGATGCCCCGCAGGTGGTCATCCAGCACCACCACGTGATCGCTGTCCCAGCGGACGCCGCGGCTGACATGCAGCAGCAGCGCCGGCACGTACTGCAGCACCGAGCTGATCTTGTCGGTCAAGGTTTCGGTCGGATGAAAATGGCCGGCATCCAGACAGATCACTTTCTGGTGCTTGATCGCATACCCGAGATAAAATTCGTGGGAGCCGGGGACGTAGCTCTCGCTGCCGATGCCGAAGAGTTTGCTTTCCACGGCATCGAGGTGAACTTTCGGATCGATCGGCTGCGCGAAGACCGCATCGAGTGACGCCGTCAACCGCTCACGCGGACCCTTGCGGTCAAACGGGAGATCCTTGGAGCCGTCGGGAATCCAGACATTGGTGACGGTTGGCGTCCCGAGCTGCCGGCCCATTTCCGCGCCGATCCGGCGGCAGGCGATCCCGTGCTCGATCCAGAACTGCCGGATGCCCGCATCGGGGTGCGTCAGCGTGAAACCACTGGCCGCCTTGGGGTGGGCAAAATAGGTGGGATTGAAATCCAGGCCAAGGCCCTGCGCCTTCGCCCAGTCAATCCAGCTCTGGAATTGAGCCACGGTGATGGCGTTGCGATCGACCTTTCGACCACCGAAATCGCCGTACAAGGCATGAAGGTTGAGCCGATGCCGGCCCGGAATCAGCCGGTAGGCCTGCTCCAGATCCGAGCGCAATTCGTCGATCGTGCGGGCCTTGCCGGGATGATTGCCGGTGGTCGCCAGGCCGCTGCCGGCGAGGTTGCCACCGCTTTCGAAACCGCCGACATCGTCGCCCTGCCAGCAGTGCAGCGAGATGGGGATGGTCGCGAGCCGTCGGAGCGCGGCTTCAACATCGACGCCGAGCGCGGCGTACGTTTCCTGGGCCAGAGCGTAGGAGGTCGAAGACATGAGGGGGAGGAAGCGGGGACGGGCGGAACCGAGCGTCGTCGTTTGAGCTTTGAGATTAGGGCTTCGAGCGCAAACGCAGACCTCGAATTTCCGGCTCGTTCCGCCGGCACGGTCGAACGACGCTGCCCCTCCAACGAGAGACGGGCGAAGGTGGCGATGGTCTGACAGTCATGCGCGCGGAGTTTTCGCTGGCGACTCCTTCATCGCGTTGGCATTCACAACCACCCCACCCCGATGGCTACCCCGTTGCTCGAGTTGCGGCACGTGACCAAGTCCTTCGGCGGCGCCCGTGCGCTCCGGGGCGTCGACTTCGATCTCATGGCCGGCGAGGTGCACGCCCTGCTCGGTGAGAACGGCGCCGGGAAGAGCACGCTGATCAAAATCGTCACGGGCGCCCACGCGCCGGATGGCGGCACCCTTCACCTGGAAGGCCGTCCCCTGACCGGCCTCAACCCGCGTTCCGCGCGAGCGGCGGGCATCGCCTGCATCTACCAGCAGCCGGCGCTGTTCCCGGATCTGACCGTTGCGGAGAACATTGCCCTGCGGCTCGAGTCCCCCCCGCCCTTTTCCCGACTCTCCTGGCGCAGCCGCCAGGAGCGCGCGCACGCCCTGCTTTCGCGGGTCGGCGCCGCCATCGATCCCGCAACCGACGCGCGCGACTTGTCGATGCCGCAACAGCAGCTGGTGGAGATCGCCTGCGCGGTGGGTAGTGACGCCCGCATCGTGATCATGGACGAACCCACCGCCTCGCTGACGCGGCAGGAGCAGGAACGATTATTCGACGTCGTGCGTGAGCTGCGCGCCCGCGACGTCGGCGTCATCTACATTTCGCATCGACTGGAGGAGATCTTCACCCTGGCCGATCGGGTGACGGTATTGCGCGATGGCGCGAGCGTGGGCACCCACGCGGTCGGCGCCATCGACGAACCGCAGCTGATCCACCTGATGGTGGGCCGGGAGGTGAGCCAGATCTATCCGCCGTCGGAGGCGGAACCCGGCCCCGTCCGCCTGTCGCTGCGCGGGGTGTCGTGCGCCACCGGCGGGATCCACGGAGTGTCGCTCGACGTCCGCGCCGGCGAAGTCGTCGGCCTGGCCGGATTGGTCGGGGCGGGCCGCACCGAACTGGCGCGGGTGCTGTTTGGTCTGACGCCGGCGGATGCCGGCGAGATCATTATCGACGACGCGCGGGTCCACCTGCGCTCACCGCAAGACGCGATTGCCGCCGGCATTGCCTACGTGCCGGAGGATCGTCGCCAGCATGGGGTGATCCTCGAACTGCCGATCGAGGCCAACGCGGTGCTGGCAATTCAACGCCGGCTGTTCCCGACCGGCTGGGTAAGCACGCCGCGCATTCGCGAGGTCGCCCGGCATTACATCCAGTCCCTCGCCATCAAATGCACCGGCCCTGAAGCGCCCACCGGCAGCCTGTCCGGCGGCAACCAGCAGAAAGTGGCGCTGGCCCGCTGGCTGGCGACCCAACCCCGCGTCCTACTGCTGGACGAGCCCACGCAAGGGGTGGACGTGGGCGCGAAGAGCGAGATCCATCGGATCATCCGCCAGCTGGCCCACGAGGGCGTGGCGGTGCTGCTCATCTCGAGCGATCTTCCGGAAGTGATCGGGATGAGCGACCGCATCGTCGTCATGCGCAACGGCAGCGTGGCGCAGACGCTTCCCGGGAAAACCGATCCGGCCGTCGTCATGGCCTCCGCCCTCGGCCAGCGCGCCGCCGGCTGAAACCCGCCCAGCCGCCATGCATCGTTATTTCCGAGAGCTTTCGGTGGCCGGCGTGCTGCTCGCGATTCTCGTCGCTCTCGCCGTCTTCGCGCCGGCGTTCTATCAGCCCCAGCCCCTCCTGTCTCTGCTGACGCGCGAGGCTCCAACCCTCCTGGTCGCGTGCGGCATGGCCCTCGCCATCATTGCGCGGCAGATCGACATTTCCGTCGGTTCACAGTTTTCCGTCTGCAGTATCCTGGCCGGCACGCTGGCGGCGGCAGGCTGGCCGCTCATCCTGGTCCTGCCGGTGGCCGTCGCCGCGGGCGGGCTCCTCGGAGCCGTCAACGGGCTGCTCGTGGCGTATCTTCAGCTTCCCGCCATCGTGGTGACGCTCGCCACCATGGTCACCCTTCGCCAGGGGCTCAATCTCGTGCAGCAGGGACAGTGGGTCACCTTGCCGGACGCGTTCCAGTGGTTCGGCTTAAGCCAGGTTGGCGGGCAGCTGGCCATCGTCGGAGCCGGCGCGGTCTTCGTAGCCGGCCTAGCGTGGTGCACGCGTCATCTCGCGGTTGGCCGGTACCCGTATGCCATCGGCACCCATGCCGAGGCCGCCCGACTCGCCGGGATCCGTCCGCAGCTCACCACCGCCATGGTCTTCATTTTTCTCGGCGCGCTCACCGGCCTGGCCGCCGTGATGAACATCGTCCAGTCCCCGCAGATCCAGCCGCTTGCCGGCTCCGGCCTCGAATTGAAAGTGATTGCGGCGGTGGTCGTCGGCGGCGTCTCCATCGCGGGCGGCCGGGGCAGTCTGTGGGGGGTCCTGGCCGGCCTGCTGCTGCTCGCCTGTATCAGCCCTGCGCTTACCCATCTGCGGGTCGAAGCCTATTGGGAAAAGGCCATCCAGGGTGCGGTGATCCTGCTCGCCGTCGTCGCCGACGGCGTGCGCCAGCGAAAGCGGGTGGCCCATGCCTGAGAAGGCGTCCAGGGATCCGGCGCGGTCGGCGGACCACGCCGCGGGGCGGCCTTCCCTGGGCCGGCGGCTGCTCGCGCGGCCCGAGATCTGGCTCCTCCTCGCGGTCGTGGCGGAATGGCTGTTTTTCTATTTCGCGGGCACGTCCACCAACCGGCGCGGCATGGTCGTCGGCTTCGGCACGCTGGACCGTCAGTTCGACATCCTCCGCCACTCCTGCGAGATCGGGCTGCTGGCGCTGGCGCTCACGCCGATCATCCTCACCGCCGGCATCGACTTGTCGGTGGGCTCGCTGCTCGGATTGTGCGCCGTGGTCTTCGGACAGTTGTCCCACGATCTGGGCTGGCCGCTGCCCTGCGCGATCGGCGGAGCGCTCGCAGTCGGTCTCCTGGGCGGCGCGGTGAACGCCGCGCTCATCACCTCGCTGCGCCTGCCGCCCTTGATCGTCACTCTCGGGACCTACTCCCTGTTCCGCGGGCTGGCCGAGGCGCTGACCCGCGGCGCGGTGACGTACACCGACTTCCCGAACGCCCTGCTTTTCCTGGGTCAGGAGCGCTGGCTCGGCGTGCCCACGCAGGCCTGGATCTTTCTCGTCGTGGCGGTCGTCGGGTGGGTGCTCGTGCACCGGTTGACCGTGGGCCGCTCCCTGCGCGCGATCGGCTTCTCGCCGGCCGGCGCGCGCCACGCCGGCCTGCCGGTCAACCGGCATGTCGCCGCCGTCTATGTCCTGGCCGGTGTCATCGTGGGTGTCGCCGCCATCATCTACACCGCCCGGCTCGGCCAGGCCAAGGCGGACGCGGGCACCGGCTACGAACTCTTCGCCATCACCGCGGTCGTGCTCGGCGGCACGAGCATCTTCGGCGGCACCGGAAGCGTGCACGGCACGCTGCTCGCCGTCGCCGCCCTCGCGATCCTGAAAAACGGTCTGGCCTGCCTGCCGGCGGTGATGCGCCTGAATGCGGCCGAGGAAATGGCCGGGCTGTTCACGGGCGGTCTGTTGATTCTCACCCTCGCCGCGACCACCGTCCCCCGCTTGCTCAAACGCCGCGGCACGACAACGTGATGCCCACCCTTCGATTCATGAGATCCCTCCGCACCTTCCTGCTTCTGCCGCTGCTCGCAACGGTGGCGCTCACCTCCGTGGCCGCCGACGCCCGGCTGCTCGTGGCCATGATGCCAAAGGCCAAGGGCAATGCCTACTTCCTGTCGTGCAAGGCGGGGGCCGACCGCGCCGCCAAGGAGCTCGGGGTTGAACTGCTGTTCGACGGCCCGACCGACACCAATCCGGCCAAGCAAAACGAGATCGTTGAGAACTGGATCACCCTTGGGGTCGATGTCATCGCCGTCGCCGCCGAGAACAAAGAGAGCATTTCCACGGCCCTGCGGAAGGCGCAGAAGCAGGGCATCGCGGTCATCACCTACGACGCCGACGCCATGCCCGACGCGCGGAGTTTCTTCGTCAACCAGGCGACGCCCGAAGGCATTGCCCACACATTGATGGACGAGGCCGCACGGCTTTGTGGCGAGGAGGGGGAGTTCGCCATCATCACCGCCTCGCTCACCGCGGCCAACCAGCGCGAATGGGAAAAGCACATCCGGGCCCGCCTGGCGGCGAATTATCCGAAGATGAAACTCGTGGCCGTGCGGCCAAGCGACGACATCAAGGACAAGGCGCAGTCTGAAGCGACGGCCCTGATGAGCGCCCACCCGAAGCTGAAACTGCTCATGGCAATCTGCACGCCCGGGGTCCCGGGCGCAGCCGAGGCGGTGAAACAGGCGGGCAAGGCCGGCCAGGTCAAAGTCATCGGGCTGGGCCTCCCCAATGAAAACAAGCGTTATGTCCACGAGGGCGTGACGGAGAGCGTTGTGCTCTGGAACACCGACCACCTCGGATATCTCACGCTGCACGCGGGCGTCGCGCTCGCGAAGGGCACCCTCAAGCGCGGCGCCAGGACGCTGCAGGCGGGTTCGCTCGGCACCTTTGAGATCGCCGGCGACAACATCCTGCTCGGAAAGCCGTTCATTTTCAATCGGTCGAATATCGACGAGTTCAACTTCTGAACACGCGTCCACGGGAGAGCCGGGCCCGACCACGCAGCAGCGCCCGCCCGGCCCCGGGTCCCGCTCACCCGCTTTTCCGGGCTTGGCGCCCGGCGACGCTCCCGTTGGAGTGCCGGGCATGCGTTTCCGCGACCAGGTGGTCTGGATCACCGGCGCCTCCTCTGGGATTGGTGAAGCCCTCGCCCGCGCTTTCGCCGCCGAAGGCGCGACGCTCGTGCTGTCGAGCCGTCGGTCCGGCGAGCTTGAACGCGTCCGTCAGAGCTGTGCCGGCCCCGACCGGCATGCCGTGCTTCCGCTGGACCTGCTGGACCGCCCGGCGCTCATCCCAGCGGTGAGCCGGGTGCGCGAACGGTTCGGCGGCGTCGATGTGCTCGTCAACAACGCGGGCGTCTCCCAGCGCGCGCTGGCGCTGGAAGCCACCGAGGAATCGGAACGGCGGATTCTGGAACTGGACTACTTTGCGCCCGTTGCCCTGACCAAGGCCGTGGTGCCGCTGATGCTCGCGCGCCCCCCCGGGGCCGGCGGGATCCGGGGACGCATCGCCGTGGTGAGCAGCGTGATGGGGTATGTCGGAACACCGGGGCGCTCCAGCTACGCCGCCGCCAAGCACGCGCTGCACGGCTATTTCGACTCGCTGCGCGCGGAAGTGCATGACCGCGGCCTCCGCGTCACCCTCGCCTGCCCCGGGTACGTTCGCACCGCCGTCAGCGACAATGCGCTCGGCCCGGACGGACGGGCCCGGCCGCGCCGGGAGGCGACCCATGAACGCGGCACGTCCCCCGAAGGGTGTGCCCGCGCAATCCTCCGCGGGGTCGCCCACGGCCGGAACGAGGTGTACGTCGGCGGCTGGGAGGTGGCGGGGATCTATCTTCAGCGGTATCTTCCCGGCGTGTACGCACGCCTGGTGCGCCGGATGCGCTGGAACGTCTCCCCCACCCCATGAACTCCCTCCCTGCGGCCCAGCGGGACGCCGCCCGGCACCTCCTCGCCTATCTCGCCGAGACGGATCCGCTGCCCGGCCGGCCCGTCGATGCCATCGTCGGCTTCGGCGTGTTCGACCTTTCGCTGCCTCGTTATTGCGCCGACCTCCATCGGCAGGGGCTCGCCCCGCGCCTGATCTTCACCGGCGGCATCGGCGCCGGCACCGGCGGTCTGGGCGGCCCGGAAGCCGACGTCTGGCGCGCCGAGGTGCGCCGCTCTCATCCCGACCTTCCGGATCCGGTGTTCATCCTGGAAAACCGTTCAACGAACACGTCGGAGAACGTCCGTTACACCGCGGAATTGCTCGAGCGACAGCATCCCACCCTGCAATTCGGCCGTGGTATCCGCTCCGCCATCATCGTCGCCTCCCCTTCCCGGTTGCGCCGGGTGCGGCTGACCCTTCGCCAGCAGCAGCCGGAGGTCGTCCTCACCCGTATGCTGCCACGCGTCGATTTCGACGCCGAGCGCGCGCTCTACGAGCGCGAGGGCGTCCCCTACGTGCCGCACCTGCTGGGCGAACTCGATCGGATCGCCACGTACGCCCAGCGCGGTTGGATAGCCCCGGAGCCGCTACCCGAGGAGATCCAAACCGCGCGGGACGTACTGAGGGCGATCTGAGTACGTTGTCCCGCGTTCACGCGGAAGGTTTGATCGGCGCGTTCCAAGGCATTCCGCGTCAACGCGGGACAACGTACCCAAGCCGCCGCCTACTTCCCCTGATACGCGCCCACCGTGAGCTGGCCCGAGCCCGTCCACCCCGTGGCTTTCCGCACCGCGTCCGGAATGGCAACCGTCGCCGGCACCGGTCGCAGCGGCTCGAAGTTCTTCAGCTCGACGCTGCGGAACACGGATTGAAGGACATTGGGCTGATACAGGCTTTTCGTCTCAAACGAGCTCTGCTCCCGGCGGAACGACTCCAACTCGGTGTAAACCGTGGTGCAATCCGGCCCGTTGGACGGGCTCCAATAAATCAGCGAGTGCTGCGGTGAGGCGCCACGCCGCAGGTACACATTGCCATCGAACTGCCGTGTCTGCGGCTGGGTGAGTTTGCCGCACAGC
This sequence comes from Verrucomicrobiota bacterium, assembly GCA_023457715.1. Lineage (GTDB taxonomy): Bacteria > Verrucomicrobiota > Verrucomicrobiia > Opitutales > Opitutaceae > ER46. The sequence continues at coordinate 19,278 of JAEWKR010000180.1, read as the reverse complement.
CCCTTCACCTGCTCGAAGCGCACCAGTTCGCGATCATACGTCTCATCCGCCACCAGGAGGTTGTTCACGAACACATGCCCTTCGCGCTCGTTCACCGCCGGGCCGCTGGCGGGATGCCAGTCGAAGTGGTCGCCCACCGCGCTGCGTTCCGTCCGCTCAAACGAGGCGACCGTGTTGAAGAACGTATTGTTGTACACGTGCACGTTGGACGCATTCAGGGAACGCACGCCCTTGTGGCAGTTGACGAAGACGTTGCCGGCGCAGACCGCGCCTTTCGAGATTTCGAAGAAGAAGCCGTCCTCCGCATCCTGCACCCAGTTGTTGACGAATACCGCGTCGACATTGCCGACGTCCCACCAGATGCCGTTGGAATTGGTCTGCTCGACCACCAGGTTGTCGCGCACCACGGCGCGGTAGCATTGGTTGAAGATCTTCACCGCCGCGGGATAGTAGCCGTGGATATTGTCCACGTTGTTCCGCCGGAAAATATTCCTTTCGAGCAGCACGTCGGCCGAACTCAGGATGAAAAGGCCCTCCGTGCGCGTGTCGCTGATCAGGCAGTTGCGAAACACCATGTTGTCGCCGCGGAAATAGCCGGCCACCCGCGAGCAGTGGCTGATGGTGACATGCTCGAGCGTCGTGCCGACGACATCCTTGCCGAACGTGGCGGGGTCTGCCGGCGCCTCGGGGTTGGTGCCCTCGATCTCGATCCCGCGGTATGCGTACTGCATGATCGCGAGGCCGCGCATGATGAAGCCCTTCTTGTCGGAGGGACGGCCGTGCACGTTTCCTGTCACGCGGGTGAGCGCATTGTCGAACGCCGTGATCTCGATCTGGTGCTTCGACGGATCCACGCCGATGTAGACCTGGCTCGCCTCGTAATCGATGTAGAAGGAGTTCTCGTCCACCTCACCCTCCCAGCCCACGGCCTTGAGCATCCGGCCGTCGACGAACACCATGTCGTTGTTGAAGCGATACAGCGGCGTCTTGCGGCCCGAGCGCTCGCGGCGCCACCACTCGGCGGGCTTCATCGGAAAGAGGGTCTTCCAAGTGGCGCGCCACACCCCGTTGTCCTGCGCCTTCCACTCCTTCACCACCTGCGAACCCTTGAGGATCGGCGTCTCGTCGGCGTGCGGTTGGAAGGTCACGCCCTGGTTCAGTTGCAGATTGCCGGTCCGGTAGGTGCCGCCGCGCAGCACAATCACCGCGCCCGTGGAGGCGCGCTCGATCGCCGCGGCCAGCGAGGTGGGCTCCTGGAGTGATTTGCCCGAGGCGGAGGGCTGCCCGTCCGGGGCGACGTAGTAGACCTGCGCAGCGCCCGCCGACACCGTGTACGTCTGGGGCACCGGGCCGTACGGACCGCCGGAGGGTTGGGAGAAGAGGGGGGCGGCGGCCGCGACGAACATCAGGGCGAGGGCAGCCAGCGAACGGCGAGCTGTAACGAGGGGAGCGTGAAGCGTCATGACAGGGAAACTAAGGGGGAGCAGTCCGCTGGCAAACGCGCCAACGGCATTGCACGCGCCTTCAGATGCCCGCGCCCCATGTCCAGCGGCAACGGGGGCCCCGCGCTAACGCTAGACGCAGGTACCATGTCTGCGAGCGCCAGCGAGTGGTTCCGCGCCGTAGCTGCCAGCGCCAGCGAGTGGTTCCGCGCCGTAGCGGCGAGCGCCAGCGAGTGGTTCCGCGCCGTGGCTGCGAGCGCCAGCGAGTGGGTTCCGCGCCGTAGCTGCGCGTACCAGCGAGTGGTTCCACGCCGTAGCTGCGAGCGCCAGCGAGTGGTTCCAGACCGCCCCACCCACAGCCCGCAGTCCCGATCACCGACCAGAGCCCAGCGCCTCTCGCGCCAGCTCCAGGCTCTCCTGCAGGCGGGGATCGCCCGGCCGCAACGCCAGCGCCCGCTCGTAGCTGCGCATCGCTGCCTCGGGCTGTCCGCGCAAAAGCAATACATTGCCGAGGTTGCCATGCGCCGCCGCGTCGCCGGGAGCGACCTCGACCAGCGCGCGGAAGTGACGTTCGGCAGTTCCCAGATCACCGGCCTGCGCACAGAGCATGGCCACCCGCTGCAAAGCCTCCCGGTGCCGCCCATCCACCTTCAGGAGGTCTTCCAGCACGGCGCGCGCAGCCGCGGCGCGACCCGCCCCCTGCAGCAGGCGGGCGAGTTCCAGGCGGGATGCAAGCTGCGCCGGATCCAGCTCGATGGCAGCTTCGAACTCACGAGTGGCTTCCTCGACCCGCCCGTCCGCCGCCAAAGCCAGCGCGAGGTTGTGGTGCACGTCGGCCGAGGGTTGTCGCTGCCGCAGCGCTTCGAAATGCGGCACCGCCTCCGCCCCCCGCCCCGCGCGGACCAGCGCCGTGGCCAGAGAAAAGCGCGCATCGATGTGATTCGGCGAGAGTGCCACCGCGCGGGACAACCGTTCAATCGCGCCTGCTGGGTCGCCGCGTTCGAGCAGGGTCAGCCCCCAGCTGTAATAGGCGCTCACATACGTCGGATCCAACTCCACGGCGCGGGCATAAGCCCTCGCCGCTTCGTCGCTCCGCCCCGCGCGTTGCAGCGCGATGGCGAGGTTGTTGAAAACCCTGGGCACTCGCGGTGCGTGGACGGCGTTTTCCTGCCACAACCGGATGGGATCCCGATAGTCCGCGTTGCGCGCGAGGGTCGCCGCACCGAGCGCCACCCCCAGGATGCCCAACGCGCCAAAACCGCCGCGCACCCGACTCGTCGCCCACGTGGCGCTCACCACCAGCAGCGCGAGCGGAAGGTACATCCGGTGCTCGGCCACCGTCTGGGTGACCAGCGGGATGAAGCTCGAACTCGGCGCCAGCAGCACGAAGAAGCTCGCCGCCAGGAAACCCGCCACCGGCCGTCGCACGAGAGCCCAGACTGTGCCCGCCAGGCCCAGCAGCACCGCCGACGCGGCTACGATTGCATCCGCCAGGTTCCGGGTCACGGCCGTGCCATAGTCCAGCACGAGCGGGTAGGGCCACAGGCTAAGGCGGAGGTAGTGCAGCAGAGCTCCGGCCTGGGTCAGCAGATAGTGCCAGGCCGACACCCCCTGCCCCAGCCCCGCGGCGTCACCGCGGGCGGAGCCGGCTGAAAACACCAGTCCCGCGAGGAGAACCCAGGTCGCGGCCAATCCGAGATAGTAGCCCCGCCGGCGCCGCCACGCCGCGGCGAAGCTCCCGGCCACGAAGGTGCGATCGAAGAGCAGCACGACGAGTGGGGCCGTGACCATGACCTCCTTGCTCGCCATGCCCGCCAGGCAGGCGACCGCGGAGACCGCGAGCCAGCGCGCTCCCGGCTTGGCAATAGGGCGGTCCTTCAGCCCGCCATCCGAAGCGACCTGCCGGTTGATGGCTGGCTGATGCACCGCCGCATTTCGAACGCCGCGGACGAAGCCGTAGAGCGTGAGCAAATAGAAGAACGCGCACAGCGATTCCGTCCGTTGGGCAATCGTGACGACGGTTTCCGTTTGCAGCGGATGGACCGCCCAGAGGGCCGCGGTAGCCAGGGCGATGCGTCCGGCGGAATCGGAGTGGACCGCGGGCGGCCCGCCCGCCTCTGATCTTCGCGGCAAATGAAGCAACGTTCCGGTGGCCACCGTACGCCGCACCAAGCCAAACAACAGCAGCGTGCAGCCCAGATGAATCAGTAAGTTAACGAGATGATAGCTCCACGTCGCCTCCCCCGAGAGGGCGTAGTTCAACGCCAGCGAAAGGTTCACCAGCGGCCGGGCCGTCGTCGTGCTGCCATCCGCCGCGGGACGCAGGACGTCGAGTGAACCGAGATCCCGGATCGTCGGGTTAAGCAGCACCGCGCCCTCGTCATCGAACACGAACGGCACCGTCAGCGTGTTCGCGTAGACCAGCCCCACCAGGAGCGCCAGTATCGCCACGAACCCCCGGACCCGATCGGCCTGTCCAGTTGGGGACGCGGGTTTGCCCCGCGAATGCTCCGGTGCCGCCGGAGGCTGGGCCGCGCTTGCGCGTGCCGGTCGTGGACCCGTTCGCGGGACCGACCTGCTCCCACCCCGATGGCCTGAAGGGTCCGATCCAGTTTTCATCGCGTGCGGCCAAGATTGCGCCGCAAGCCTCCGCCGAATGCCAGCTCAGTCTTCGTTGATGATCACCAGGTCACCGACCTCAACCTTTCCCTGCCGCAGCTTAGGCGAGAGCGTCAGCACCTCGTCGGTCTGCCGGCCGACCACCTCCACCACCACACTCGCCATCAGGTCCACCGCCTGGTCGAAGTTGGTCCCCGGGGAGCGCATGTTCGTGTACACGGTCCATACGACCCGCATCCGGCCGTCGGGCATCCGGTTCTTGAGGTCATACGCCCGGAGGATGATGAAGTACCGTTCCGTCGTGAGATCGTGCCGCAAGGCCACCTCGTCCGGCGTCGAATACGTTCGTTCGGCCATCTTCCGCAGGTGGCGCGCATAACCGAGAAGCTGGGCATTGTTCGAGGTCGCGAAATCGAACGCCGCGGCTTCCGCATAGTGCTCCTGTCCGTCACGCCATTGCTCGGCCTCGGCGCGACTGTGCATGGCCGATGCCAGCTGGCTCACCATGTCGCCGTTGGCGCCTACCAGCGCCTCGATTTCCTTCTCCTTGGTCAGATCCAGGTCCCGGCTCGTGACCGCCCTCAGCTCGTCGAGCGAAACCTTGGGCGAGGTCACCCCCCAGTGCAGCACGAGCAGCAGATCCGCTGCATCCACCCCCGTGGCCGGAAAGTAGCTTTGTCGGGCGAGGTCCGGCGCAACGGCGGCGGCGATGCTCCGAAAGGTCCGACCATCCAGGGAACGATCCACGGTGTGTCCGGCGAAGTAGTTCCCCTCCATGAACACGTACGTTTGCCGCACGGGCACCCCGTCCCGAAACTTCGCGGCGGTGTAATCTGCGGCCGCCGTTGAGGTCACGACCACCGAGGCGTTGTCGACGGTGGTGCACCCGGCAAGCAGGGCAGCAACGAGCAGCAAGCCGCATCCGAAACCCGAGGCATGCCCCGCCGCGGCCCTGCATGTGGCCGTGCTTGGGCGTATCTCCACGAAGGTGCGCGTCCTGCAAAGCAAAGCTCCCCGGCTTGGGGCCGGGGAGCCTGAGTTGATCGCTCGACGTGCGTCGATCAAGTGAACTGTTCGACCGCGTTAGAAGTTAAACGTGGCCTGCAGGATCCACTGGCGCGGATCGATGATGCGGAACGCCCACGGCTTGCCATCGAAGTTGACGGCGATCGGCTGGAGCCGGCCGCCCTCGAAGGCGTTGTTGCAGTTGAGCTGAATCCGCATGTTGACCTTGTTGTTCCAGATCTTCCGCGAGTACGAGAGCCACAGGTCGGTGTAGTGCTGGGCCTCGTCGTACACCGGGCGGGTGATGTCCGCCAGGTTGATGACGGTCGGCTGCGTTGGATCGCCCACCTTGCCATGATAGCCGATGATCGCCTTCGAGCCGTAGCGCTGGCTGCCGCCCACGCCCCACCCGCGCAGCTTGCCGCCGAAGCGATCTGCCGGGAACGTGTAATTGGCGAGCAGCGACGCGTTGTACTGCCGCTGGGACGGAGCGCGCGCCCCTTCCAAGGCCTTTGCGAGCGCAACCTGCGACACCACCGTGTTCGTGAAGTAGTTCGAAACGTTGGTGTTTCCATCGGTGTTCTCCGCCAGAACCGCGGATTGATAGCCATAGCTTTCCCAGAAGTTCCGGAGCGAGAATCGCCGGCCGTTGTTCGGGTCGACAAAGTCCGGGATGTCGGTGGCGGCAAGCGAGGTCCAGACCGGCATGCGCTGCGCATACCAGGCGTCGTACTGCGGAGCCACGTTCGTGTAGGTCGACTGGTCCTTCGATCCGGTGACCTTGAGGCGGAGATTCGGGGTCGGATTGTACGTGAGCTGCAGTTCAACGCCCTTGGCTTTGCTGTTCTGCGTGCCACCCACGGAAACGCCCGAGTAGTACTGGTACGGCAGCTTGATCAGGTCATAGATCGCACGCTGATCGGCCTCGCTAGACACGTTCCAGCGGGCGTCGCTGTTCCAGTCGCGATCGACGAAGATGCTGTTCGGCGAGGCGGGATCCAGCGAACGTCCGGCCGCGACGGCCTTGCGGATGCGCAACACCGTCGACGCCCAGGCCATGCCGAACGTGGTATCAGGATAGATCAGACGAGTCAGCAACGTGCCCGCCGCCGCCGTGCGCTCATTCTGGAGTTCGGTCTCGTACCAGTTTACACGCGCAACCAGCTTGTTCTTGAACAGGCTGAAGCCCACGCCGATGTCCCTGCCCTCGCCCGTCGGCTTCGGCAGCGAAACACCGAAGTAGTCGGTCTGGAACGTCGACGGCGGGTTGAAATTGTCGGACTGATTGTAGTACAGCGTCAGACTGTCGACGAGCTCATGCGCGAGGGACCCCTCTCCCAGAGCCTTGGTGAAATCCCAATTCTTGAGCGGGCGGAAGGTGAGGCCGAGGGTCTTGGTCGTGCCCTCGAGTTCGTCCCAGCGATTCCAGCGGTTCAACACGAGGTCCCGGTTGATCTCACCCGTGGAGTTGGCGGTGTACAACTGGGCGGCCGTCAGCGCGGGTTCGACCTGCGCGCCGGCGGCATCGCGAATGATGCCGGTGGTGGTCACACGGGCGCGATACTTGTCCTTGCGGACGCCGAACGTGGTGACGAGGCGGTCCTGCCACAGGTAGCTCTGCAGTGCGACCTGCCCGCCCGTGACTTCACGCTGGGTCTTGAAGCTGCCAGCATCGGCGAAGACGGCGCGCTCGCTGATGGGCTTCGTGACGTACTGCTGCGTGGCCAGGTCGAAAACCTGAATGTTCGAATCGACGGTGCCATCCCAACCGCGATTGCCGTAGAAGCCTGCCGACTGCGTGACCTGCCCCATCGGATCGCCGGGGCTGGCCATGTAATAGTGGCGCATCGTTGCCGTGGTACTCCACAGAGCCTGGTTCGTCAGGGTCAGATTGCGTTCGTAACGGAGTCGGATGTCCGGATCGGTCGAGAAGAAGTTCATGCGCCAGCGTTCGATCTGCCGGCGGCTTTCCTGGTCCTGCCAGGTGGCGACCAGGTTGTGTTTGCCCAGCCAGCGCGACCAGTTGGCGTTCTTGGTGAAGTCGAGGCGGTAGGTGGCAAGCACCCGGTAGTTGTCATCAGTCTGCGGCGAATAGAACGTATCCAGGCCGCCGCCGGCGCCTTCATAGATGAACGGCAGTCCGAAGTACGGATTCGGCGTTCCATCCACCATCCTTTGATTGGTGTCGATGCCGAGCGTGGCGCCCTGCAGCTGGTTAACGGTGTAATTGTCCCGTTGATCGATGTCCTGACGGAACCAGCCGGCACTGACGAAGAGGTCGTCGGTGATCTGCTGCTCGACTTCGAGATTGTAATGCGCGGCGCGAACCTTGGCGAAGTTCGACTGCAACGTGTTGTACTTGGTCCAGTCGTAGATGTTCTTGTCCGTGACCCCGGCCCAGTTCCAGGTGCTGTAACGGTGCGTCACACCACCGATCACGGGCTCGGGCTGCGGGAGATTGCCCGAAGCCGTCCACATGCGGTCGAGGTAAAGGAAGCGCGGGTCGCCGGCCGCCCACGTGTTCGTGTTCGGCAACGCGGTCTCCGGATTGGTGTGCGCGGGACGGTAGAACCCGTACTGACGGGCGAAGAGGTCGACCGACTGACCGTCCTCGATGCGGCGCAAGGGACGGCCAACATCGTCGAACACGATGCCCGGAACGAACATGGGATTCGGATACACCCGTCCGCCGTTGGTGACCGTCAGCGTCGTGAGCGCGCCAGTGCCCACCAGCACGTTGCCGGTCGCCGTCAGCGTGGTGGGATTGAACACGGGGGCGACATAACCCGGGGACTTGGTGCTGCTCACGAAAGGACCGACGACGCGGCCCGTGTCGAGAACGGTGACGTTGCGGCTGACCGGATCGTACACGGGACGTCCGGACGTGATCCAAGGCGTGACCTGGTCACGCGGGGTGATCGAGTTTGGACGATTCGCCTCGTTGCGATAGTTTTCCGCAAAGGCACGAATAACCGTGTTTTTGAACGGGCGGAAAGTCAGGGCCCCGTACTGGCGCGTGTAGAGATCGCGCGACGGCTTCCGCTCGAACTGGCGATCGTCGTACATCGCGGCCGCATAGAAGGCCAGTTTGTCCTTCACGAGGACGCGATTGATCGCGATAGTGCCGCGCTTCTGACCGTTGTGGTCCGTGCGCACCGTCACGTTGTTCGAATCGCGGTTCACCATCGCCTGCGCGAAGTTCGTGTTCACGATACCCGCGGGCGAACCCAGGCCGAAGAGCAGCGAGTTCGGGCCGCGGCTGATTTCCAACGACTGCGTGTTGTACGCGTCGAAGGGAATGCGCGCGTTGGTGGAGTAGTTGTTGATGGCGGCGTCCGGTGAGCTGAGACCGCGCACGCGATTGGCCGTGGCGTTGGTGCTCGCATCACCGTTGTTGCCGAAACTGTAACCGGCCACCGCGTCCTTGGCGGTGCCGCGGTCGAGGATCAGCGGTGTGTAATTTGTCGAACCTTCCGTGCTGGCCTCGTAGCGGAACACGTCGTTGATATCGAGCGACGCCGTGTCCTCCATCTGCTGCTTGGTCACGACGGTGATCGAGGCGGCGATGTCCTGCAGCGGGGTCTTGATCCGGCTGCCGGCAAGGGTGTTCTCCGCCGCGTATCCACGGTCGCGCGAGACGTCGACCTGGAACGGGCTGAGTTGGACGATCTCATCGGCGTTCGGATTCGTCCCGTCGGGGTTGGTGGGGGCCGTCTGACCGAGGGCCGACGTTGCGCCAACGAATCCGAGGGCAACGGCAATCGCCGGGGTGAACGGCGCGATCCAGCGTTTTGGGTTCATGCGTGGTTTGTAGTTAGGTAGAAAATCAGCGTTCGGCGTTCACCGCGTCGGCTGCGGACGCAGACGACGGAGGACGGAAAACGAGCGCATCGCGGGGGGGGTGAGGGGTAACTTCGGGAACGGGGCGACCTTAGGTCACGGAAGGGGTCCGGCAAACGCACCCGGGAACTGACAGTCCGGCGGTTCACCGCCCCGAGGTAAGCACAAAAATCGGACAGTCCTATCAGACGTCCGTGGACCGCGGGCGGCTCGCCCGCCTCTGGCGCCGGGTTCCGATGGACCGCGGGCGGCTCGCCCGCATCTTGGCGCTGGGTTCCGGTGGACCGCGGGCGGCTCGCCCGCATCTGGCGCTGGGTGCGGGCGGGTGCGGGCGGGCCGCCCGCGGTCCACCAAGCGCAGCCGCGCTACTCCGCCGTCTTCGGCGCAAACCGGCTGGGCCGCGCCGCGCGCTCGGCCAGGACGATCACGCCGACGCCCAGGGCGATCAGGACCGCGCTGACCAGAACGAACCAGTCGCCGTGGCGGGTGTAAAACGTCAGCGCCGTCTTCCAACGCGCATCGCGGGTCACTTCGACCACCGCGGCTCCGCGGAAATAAACCGTGTTTTCCGCCGCCTTTTGCGGCTGGGTAAAGATGTTGCCGTCGGCATCGCGCGTGAGCACGGCCCGGATGGCGCCAAACTCGTCGATCCAGCCGCTCCAGCCGCCATTGCCGCAACGCAGCACGGGCCGGCGCGTCTCCACGGCGCGCAGGACGGAATGCGCCGCATGCTGGTACGCGGCCGCCCCCTCGCCATACCAGGCATTGTTCGTCACGACCACGAGCGCCTCGGAACCAGCCAGCACACTCCGGCGCGCCAGGTCAGGGAAGATGTCCTCATAGCAAACGAGCGGTCCAAACACGATGGGGTCGCGGCGCGTGCTCACGATCAGCGGCGACGCGTCGGGCCCGGGGGTGAAGTCATCACCGACCGGCACAAATTTCTTCAGCCAACCGAAAAGCGGCCGGAACGGCACGTACTCACCGAACGGCACAAGATGGCGCTTTCCGTAGTAGGCAGTCTGCAGCCCAAACTCCGGGGAGACCACGAAAGCGCCGTTCAACCATTGCTCTTGCGGACCCGGGTTCTCGATCGCGATTGATCCGAGCAACAGGGGCGCCTTCGCGTCCCGCGACACACGTTCGGCGAAACGTTGCACGGACGCGTCGCCTTTGATCGCCCACGGCGTCGAGGCTTCCGGCCAGAGAATCACGTCCGGCCGGCCCAGCGCGGCCTCGCGCGTGGTCTGCTCCAGGATGCCGACGATCTCGCTCGTCTTCGAAGCGTCCCATTTTACCGCCTGCGGAATGTAAGGTTGAACGAACCCCACGCGCGCCAGCGGCTCCGAATAAGCGAGCCGGCCGAAGGCGTCCTGAAAGTGCACGCAGAGGCAGCCCAGCAGCAGGAAGAGCGCGAGGAAGAATTCCTGGCTGCGTTTGTTGAAGCCGGTCGCCTGCTCGCGAAACAACCGGTGCGCGTAGGCCGCAAACCCGATGTTCGCGGCGACCAGCACGAACGAGATGCCGTAGCTCCCGGTATACGCCGCGATCTGGAGAATGCTGGGACGCTGCCACTGGCTGGCCGCGAGCGACATCCAGGGGAACCCGCTCAGCAGCCAGGTCCGCGTCCACTCGATCACCACCCACAAGCCGGCCAGACCCAACATGATCAGAAGCCGGTTCAGCGTGGGCTGCCCCAGCATGCGGGGGATCGCCCACCACGCACCGAGGTACCACGTCCCCACCCAGGCACCGATGAATGGCCCCAGCAGCAGCAGGCCTCCCATCGTGACATGATGGAGCCAGCCGAGGATGAGCGTCCAGGCCACCGCCTGGGCTGCCCCAAGGGTGAGGACAAAGAGCTTCAAACGCGGACGCGTGTACGCCCAGTACGTGCCCGGAATGAGCATCGCGTAGGCCGCCTCGGGCGCGTTGAACGGCGGAAAGGCGAAGACCGCCAGCGCGACCGTGAGGACGAACACCGCCGCCGCCGCCACGGCGTCCGCATGACGTTGGACGAACGTCGGCCGCGGCGCGTACGGATCGGAAGGTGACTCGAGATCGAGAGGCTTGGACATGAGCGGAAGACTAGCGGGATAACGAACTACGCATGGCGTTCTTAGGCGGAGCGTCTTCCCCAATCCTACTCAACCACAGATGGACTCAGATGGACGCAGATCAAAACGACCATCCATCTGTGTTCATCTGTGTCTATCTGTGGTTAAGAGCCTTGGCGCAAATTGCGGATTCACGGCGGCGTCACTGGCCGTGACAGTGCTTGAACTTCTTGCCGCTGCCACACGGGCACGGATCGTTGCGGCCGACTTTCGGCGCTTCGCGACGGATGGTGATCTTCGGCAGCTGGATCTCCTCCTCCACAGCCGGCGCGGCGACGGCGGGGCCGCTGCTGGTCACCGTGGTCGTGATCTGCGGCGCCGCCACGGCACCGGGCAGCCGCGCGGCAGCCGCGCCCGTGCCGGCGTTTTCGTCGGGGCCGACGGTTTTCGCGCTGCGGCTCAGCAGCGCGAGCATGTTCTCGAAGGACTCCAGATTCGAGGCGCTGCGGAACAGCCCGGTGCAGATCTGCAGCCGCACGTTGTTCATCAGCTCCTCAAAGTACTTGAACGCCTCGGTCTTGTACTCGACCAGCGGATCCTTCTGGCCGTAGCTGCGCAGGCCGATCGAACGACGAAGTTCCTCCATCTCGGTCAGATGCTCCTGCCAGTGGTGATCGATGGCGTTGATCACGACGTAGCGTTCCAGTGAACCGAGTGCCTCGGGAATCTCGACCGATTCCTTCACGGCGTAAGCGGCCTTGATCTTGGTCAGCAGCAGCTGCACGAGCGCGGCGGCGTCCCCCTTGAGTTCCTCGAGCCGGACGCTGATCGGGAAGTGCTGATTGAGCCAGCCGACCAGGCTCTCGAGGCCGATCTGCGTCGCCCCGCCCTTTTCCCCGAAACCGGCCGTCGCGAGGCGATTCTCCAGTTCCTCCGTGATCTGTTCGAAAATGATGTCCTTCGGCCGCTCCGAGTGGATGGCGCCATTGCGGATGCCGTACACCACTTCCCGCTGCTGATTGAGGACGTCGTCGTACTGCAGCAGCCGCTTGCGGATCGAATAATTCTGCTGCTCGACCTTCTTCTGCGCACTCTCGATGGAGCGGTTGAGCCACGGGTGCTCGAGCTCCTCTCCCTCCTTCATCGAACCCTCCATCAGGCGGGAGGCCAGGTTCCCCTGCAGGAAGAGACGCATCAGGTCGTCCTCCAGCGAAAGATAGAATTTCGTCACGCCCGGATCGCCCTGGCGCGAGCAGCGACCGCGCAGCTGGCGATCGATGCGGCGGGATTCGTGGCGCTCGGTGCCGATGACGTAGAGGCCGCCGAGATCGCGCACCCCCTCGCCCAACTTGATGTCGGTGCCGCGACCCGCCATGTTGGTGGCGATCGTCACGGCGCTGCGCTGGCCGGCGCGGGCCACAATGTCGGCCTCCTGCGCGTGGAACTTGGCGTTGAGCACCGTGTGCACGATCCCGGTGCGGCGCAGCATGCGGGAAAGGACTTCCGACGATTCCACACTCGTGGTGCCCACCAGCACCGGCTGACCCCGCTTGTGCGCCTCCTCGATTTCCTTCACCACCGCCGTATACTTGTCGCGCCGGGTCTTGAAGATGGAATCGTTCTTGTCGATGCGGATGCAGGGTTTGTTGGTCGGGATGACCTGCACTGACAGCCGGTAGATGTCGTTGAACTCCGTTGCTTCCGTCTCCGCCGTACCGGTCATGCCGGCCAGCTTCTCGTACATGCGGAAATAGTTCTGGATCGTGATCGTCGCGTACGTCCGCGTCTCGCGCTCGATGCTGACGTTCTCCTTCGCCTCGACCGCCTGGTGCAGGCCGTCCGACCACCGGCGGCCGGGCATCACGCGACCGGTGTTCTCGTCGACAATCATCACCTTGCCGTCCGGCGTGACGACGTACTCGACGTCGCGTTCGTACAGTGAATACGCGCGCAGCAGCTGCGAGATCGCGTGGATCTCCTCGGAGACGTCGGCGTAGTGGGACTGCGCGGCAAGTTTCTTCTCTTCCCGTTGCTCGGGCGTGAGCGCCGTCTCCTTTTCCAGGTCGCTGAACTCCGTCGCGAGATCCGGGAGGACGAACGCGTCCGGGTTGTCGGGCCGCAGCTTGGTGCGCCCGATCTCCGTCAGGTCGGCCTGATGCTGGCGCTCGTCGATCACGTAAAGGAGATCTTCCTTCAGGCGGTAGAGCTCGTCCTTGTTCAGGTCGGAATTGAACTCGGTCTCCGTCCGGTCGAGCAGCTTGCGCCAGTCGCCGTTTTCCATGAGCCGCAGCAACTGCTTGTTCTTGGGGTGCCCCATCTTGACCTGGAGCATCTTCCGCGCCGCAAGCTGACGGTCGTCGTTGGTCAGGTTGGGCTTCTCGAGCAGTTCCTTGGCTTCCGTGACGATCTTGTTGCAAAGCCGGATCTGGTCGCCAACCAGCCGTTCGACCGGCGGCTTGAGGCGGGTGAAAGGCTGCTCGCGCTCGATCGGCGCCGGTCCGGAGATGATCAGCGGTGTGCGGGCTTCGTCCACCAGGATCGAGTCCACTTCGTCGACGATGCAGTACCAGTAATCCCGCTGGACCTGATCCTCCTTGCGGGTGGCCATGCCGTTGTCGCGCAGGTAGTCGAAGCCGAACTCGCTCGCGGTGCCGTAAGTGATGTCGCGGCCATACATCTCCCGCCGCAGATCCGGCGGCATCTGCTGCTGGATGCAGCCGACGCTCACGCCGAGGAAATTGTACAGGTGACCCATCCACTCCGAATCGCGGCGGGCCAGGTAGTCGTTCACCGTGACCAGCTGGGTGTTCCGCCCGGTCAGCGCATTGAGGTAGAGAGGCAGCGTCGACACCAGCGTCTTGCCTTCACCCGTTGCCATTTCCGCGATCTTACCCTGGTGAATCGCGAGACCGCCGATCAGCTGGACGTCGAAGTGGACCATGTCCCACGTCAGCTCGTGGTCGCATACGAGGACCTGGCGACCGCACAGCCGCCGGGCGGCGTTTTTCACGGTCGCGAAGGCTTCAGGCAGGATCTCGTCGAGGGCCGCGCGCTTGTCTTTCGCCGCCGCAATCCGGGCGCGGAATTCCTCCGTCTTTCCTCTCAGCTGCTCGTCGGTCAGCGTTTGGAACTGCTTTTCCAGCTCATTGATGCGCGCAACGGTGGGCCGGGCCTTCTCCAGGAACTTCTTGTAGTGCCGGCCGGAAAAACGCTTGAGAAGAAACGAGAGCATGAAGGGTCGAGAAAATAGCCCCCCAGCCCCCCTTGGCAAACGACAAAATCGGGAGTCGGAACCAACGTCCAACACCCAACATTCAACCTCCAACACCCAATCCTAGCCGTTGGAACCTGGATCCCGAAGTAGCCTCAGAGAGCACAGAGCTCCGACACATCCACCTTCGCCGAGCCTACGGCGGACAAGGAGAACACGGAGGCTCGGTCCTTGGACAAACCTGTTCATCGCGTGACGCCCAAGACAGTCGCAGCGCCCGCCTCCGGCTCGGCTCTGATTGGGCCTCTGCGACCTCTGTGGCAAAATCGGTATTCCGGGTGGAGGTTGGGCGCTGGCTGTTGGTTGTTGGACGTTGTGGTGGGTCGAGAGCGCTCAGATACGCTCCCGGAAGTACGCGATCGTCCGCCCGAGCCCTTCCTCGAGCGACACCTTCGGTTCCCATCCGCCCAACACCCCCTTCGCCAGGGTGATATCCGGCCGGCGCTGCTTGGGGTCGTCCGCCGGGAGCGGTTTGTGCACCAGACGGGACCGGGAGCCGGTCAGTTTCAACGTCAGCTCAGCCAGCTCCAGCATGGTGAATTCACCCGGGTTGCCCAGGTTCATCGGCCCGACGGTCTCCGTCTGCGCCATGAACCGGACAAAGCCTTCGATCAGGTCGTCCACAAAGCAGAAGGACCGCGTCTGCTGGCCGTCGCCGTAAAGGGGGAGGTCCTCCCCCTTCAGCGCCTGCACCACAAAGTTGGAAACCACCCGCCCGTCGTTGGGATGCATGCGCGGCCCATACGTGTTGAAGATGCGCACCACCCGGATATCGACCTTGTTCTCGCGGTGGTAGTCGAAAAAGAGCGTTTCCGCACACCGCTTGCCCTCATCGTAACAGGACCGCCGACCGATGGGGTTGACGTGGCCCCAGTAGCTTTCCGGCTGGGGATGCACCGCCGGGTCACCGTACACCTCACTGGTGCTTGCCTGCATGATCCGGGCGCGGACACGTTTCGCCAGCCCGAGGCCGTTGATCGCCCCCATCACCGACGTCTTGATCGTCTTGATCGGATTGTACTGATAATGCGGCGGCGAGGCGGGGCACGCGAGGTTGTAGATCTGATCGACCTCGAACTTGAAGGGGTCGGTCACGTCGTGCCGGACGAATTCAAACCTGGGATGAGCCAGCAGGTGGGCAAGGTTGCACTTCTGACCGGTGAAAAGGTTGTCCACCGCCACCACCTCGTGACCGTCGTTGATCAACCGGTCGCAGAGGTGTGAGCCGAGGAAGCCGGCACCGCCGGTCACGAGAATGCGCATGCGGACTTATCGCGAAAGGACCGGAGGGTTTCGAGCAAATCCCGGGGCATGACTCACTCTCACGTTCACTCTCACTTCCCCTTTCCCTTCTCCCCCGCCTCGTAGCGCTCAATCCAGGCGCGGTGCCACGTGCCGTAGTCGCCGGCCTCGATATGGGCCCGCGCCTGGGCCATGAGATCGAGGAAGAAGTGCAGGTTGTGGATCGTCAGGAGGGTGCCGCTGAGCATCTCTCCGGCGACGGTCAGGTGACGGAGGTACGCGCGGGAGAAGTTGCGGCAGGTGTAGTTGTCCAACCCCTCCACGATGGGCGCAGGGTCCGTGCGGAACCGCTCGTTGCGCAGGTTGAACGGACCGTCGGGCGTGAAGACCAAGCCGTTGCGCGCGACCCGGGTCGGAATGACGCAGTCAAACATGTCCACGCCCAGGGCGATCATCTTCAGGAGCTGCGGCGGGGTCCCGAGGCCCATGGTGTAGCGCGGCTTGTCCGCCGGCAGGAACGGAGTGGTCGCTCCGACCTGCTTCAGCATCTCCGGTTCCGGTTCCCCGACGCTCACGCCGCCCACGGCGTAACCGGGAAAATCCAGCGCGCCGAGCGACTCGGCCGCCTCGCGGCGCAGGTCGTCGAACGTGGAGCCTTGGGCGATGGCAAACACATGGTGGCCGCCGGCCAGGAACCCATTGTCCGTCGCGATTTCCTTGCACTGCTTCGCCCAGCGGTAGCTGCGCGCCACGGCGGCGGCACAGGCATCCCGCTCGCAGGGCCAGGGCGGACACTCGTCCAGCACCATGGCGATGTCGGAGCCGAGATTCTGCTGGATCGTCATGACCTCGCGGGGGCCGAGGAAGTGGCGGGCGCCGTCAAGATGGGACTGAAAGGCCACCCCGGCGTCGGTGATGTTGCGTAACTTCGCCAGCGAAAACACCTGGAAGCCGCCACTGTCGGTCAGGATGGGCCCATCCCAGCCCATGAAGCGGTGCAGGCCGCCGAGGTCCCGGATGAGTTCGCTGCCGGGCCGCAGGCTCAAGTGGTAGGTGTTGCCGAGGATGATTTGGGCGTCGATGTCCCGCAGGTGTGCCGGGGTGATGGCCTTCACCGTGCCCTGGGTGCCCACCGGCATGAAAATGGGCGTTTCGATGACACCGTGCCGCGTGCGCAGCCGGCCCCGCCGGGCCGCCGTGGCTGTATCGGTGCTTAGAAGATGGAAGTGATCGGGCATCGGAGATCGAAGTCGTGCAGGCAGGAACGAAAGGTGTAGGCTGCGCGCAGCGGATTGCGACTCTAGGCTGTACGGCCACCGTGCAACCCTTAAACCTTGCTCCTTACACACCACAAACCCCGCGCTCCCGCGGGCTCCCCGGCACATGCTCCTGGTCATCGATAACTACGACTCCTTCACCTACAACCTCGTCCAATATTTTGGTCAGCTGGGCGTGGAGCAGAAGGTTTTCCGGAACAACGAGATCACCCCGCAGGAGGCTTTGGCGCTCAATCCCGATCGCGTCCTGCTGTCACCAGGTCCCTGCTCGCCGAAGGAAGCGGGCGTTACCCTCGACATCATCAAGGCGTTCGCCGGCCGGAAACCGATCTTCGGCGTCTGTCTCGGGCATCAGTCGATCGGCCACTATTTCGGCGGCAACGTCGTCCGGGCCGACCGCCTGATGCACGGAAAAACCTCGCCCATCCGCCACCGGAACACGGACGTCTTCAAGGACATGCCGCAGGACTTTGCTGCGACCCGCTACCATTCCCTGGTCGTTGAACGGTCCACCTTCCCGGCCGAACTCGAGATCACCGCGGAGACCGCCGAAGGCGAGGTGATGGGGCTCCGCCACAAGACGTTGCCTATCTGGGGCGTGCAGTTCCACCCCGAGTCCATCGCCACCGACGGCGGCATGAAGATCCTCAAGAACTTCCTGGAACTGAATTGATGGACCCGATCTTCGCCACAGAGGTCACAGAGCGCAGACACAGAACACGGAGGCTCTCAAGCGGGCCGGTATTTCTCTGTGACCTCTGTGTCGGAGCTCTGTGAACTCTGTGGCTCAACTCTGTAATCATGCGTTGTCCGAAGTGCACTTCCATCGAGGATAAGGTCATCGACTCCCGGATCAGCAAGGAGGGGTCGACGATCCGCCGCCGGCGCGAATGCCTGGAATGCGGGTACCGCTACAGTACGACCGAAACGCTCGTCCGCGACGGCATCATCGTTCTGAAGCGCGACGGCCGCCGCGAGGACTTCGACCGCGCCAAGCTCGTGCGCGCGGTGCGGGCCGCCTGCCACAAGCGCCCGGTCGACCCGGAGCAGATCGCCATGCTGGTGGAGGACGTGATGGACGCGATGGAAGCCCAGTTCGAGAAGGAAATCCCGTCGCGCGCGATCGGCGAAGGCGTCATGCAGCGTCTGCGCACCGTCGACCAGGTCGCCTACGTGCGTTTCGCGAGCGTGTATAAGGAATTTCGCGACGTGGCCGAGTTCGTGGACGAGATCAGCGCGCTCGGCCGCAAGGATCCCGTCCCGCAACCCGGCCTCCCACCCAAGTCGGGGTGAGCGCGGCGTCGCCTCCCGACCCCCGCATGACTCCCCGCGAAGACCTCCGGCGGCTGCACTTCGTCAACGGGCTGTTTGCCGAGCTGACCGGCCACGACCTCTACCTCGCCGAGCAGATCAAGGCGGCGATCACCTTCAGCCTGGCCGAGCTCGAGGCGCAGATGCGCGAGCACCCCGAGTTTGCGCAGAAATACGACGCCGCCTTCAACGCGTCCGCCGCCCAGCTGCTGGGCAAACTCTTCGCGCGCCAGCCGCACGTCGGTTTCCACCATTGGGACGCAGGGTTGACGGCCGAGTCATCGACGCCCCTTTTTGCCCGCGCCGAAGTCATGGCGGGCTTGAAGAAACTCGCCCCCTACCGCGAATCCACCCTGCTGGTGACAAACCTGCGCGAGGCGCTGCTCCCCTCGTCCCTCCGCGCCACCCCGCGCCGCCAGCGCGAGTACCAGGAAGCCCTCGCCTTCATCCGCGACCTCGCCGCCGCCCGCACCTCGCCGACAGCGAACCTGCAGTTGTTGTTTCTATAGCCAAGGGCGTGGACGGGGATTTACGATTTATGATTTATGATTTATGATTTCACAAACCGCCGTTCGGCTTTCCAATCATAAATCATAAATCGTAAATCATAAATGGCCTCCAAGACGATTTTTCAGAAGATCATCGATCGCGAGATTCCGGCGAAGATTGAGCACGAGGATGAACACTGTGTCGTCCTGCACGACATCCAGCCCCAGGCGCCCGTGCATCTGCTCATCGTGCCGAAGAAGGTGATCCCGCGCGTGGCGGAGGCCGCCGCGGACGACCAGGCCGTCCTGGGTCATCTTCTGCTGACGGCGGGCGCCGTTGCCCGGAAACTGCACCTCGAGCACGGCTTTCGCATCGTCATCAACAACGGCCCGCACGCCTGCGAGTCCGTCCCCCACCTCCACGTCCACCTCCTGGCGAAACGCCAGATGACCTGGCCTCCGGGATGAAGGCGGTAGGCGGTAGGCTCTAAGCTGTAGGCTTTAGGCTGTAGGCTTTAGGCTGTAGGCTTTAGGCTTTAGGCTGTCGGCGGGGCAGCATTACGGTTCTGTCTTCCGTTCTGCCTTCCGCCTAAAGCCTAGAGATATGACCAAAAGTTGTGGACGGGCAGGGCTGGGTAGCAGCTGAGGAAGCAGGTTTTTAAGCAGCTTTCTCGGCGACGCCGTCAACGAAACGGACGCCCTCGATCAGCAGATGGATTTGCTCAT
>JAEWKR010000179.1 GCA_023457715.1 Verrucomicrobiota bacterium | reverse complement strand
GAACAGGTTTGTCCAAGGACTGAGCCTCCGTGTCCTCAGTGTCGGAGCTCTGTGCTCTCTGTGGCTACTTTGGAATCCAGGTTGGACGCCGATATCAGCCCCAGTATCGCTTTAGTTGCCGGCCTTGCCTGCGCGATCGTTGGCGCTCGCGGTTCAACGGCATGGCTTCGGATTACAGCAGTTCCAGCTGCATTCCAGGGGTAACCCGGGCACGGACGCCGAAGACTTCCTCGATCACCGCCGGGGTGAGCGCCTGTTCTGGAGGACCGAACGCATGGAGTCGTCCCTGGTGCAGCACGGCCACCACGTCGAGGCACAGAGCCATGCGCAAGTCGTGCAGCGAAAAGAGGAGGGTTTTCCCGTCGCGCGCGAGTTCCCGGGCCAGCCGCAGGCTTTCGAGCGCATGCCGTGCGTCCAGTGCCGCGAGCGGTTCGTCCCAAAGCTGCAGCGGCGCTTCGGTGCAATAAGCCCGCGCCAGGAGGACCCGATGGCGTTCGCCGCCCGAGAGCTTGTTGACGGGCCGGCCTGCCAGGCGGATGAGATCGAAGCGCTCGAGCGCCGCGTCGACACCAGAGTCATCGTCCCCATGCGCGAACCGACCCTGCGCCACCACCGACCGCACCGTGAAGCCAAACTCGAAATTTGCCTCCTGCGGAACCCAGGCCGCGAGGCGGCCGCGTTCCAGGAACGGGACCAACTCCAGCGGCCGGCCTCTCCAGTGCACCGTGCCGGAGGTCGGCAGCAGCCCTGCCGCCACCTGCAGCAACGTCGACTTGCCCGACCCGTTGGGCCCAACCAGCCCCGCAAGCGTCCCCGCGGGCAAGGTGAGCGACACCGCCTCCAACCGGCCCGCGACCGCGGCAGACTGGAGCTCGAGGACCATGACTGGGGTCGGGGCGGTCATCGTTGGCGGCGCAACAGCCACAGGAAAAACGGTCCACCAATCAACGAGGTCACAATGCCGACGCGCAGTCCGCCGGACGCGCGGCTCACGAGATCGCACGCGAGCATGAACGCAGCGCCTCCCACAATCGAGAGCGGCACCAACCGCCGATGCTCGGGACCCACCAGGAGTCGCAGAGCGTGCGGTACGATCAACCCGACGAAACCGACGGTACCCGCGACCGCGGTGGCGAGCGCGGTCATGACGGTCGAGAGGCCCAGCAACCGACGCCGGAGCACCCTGACGTCCACGCCGAGACTTTGCGCCTCCGCGGAGCCGAGGCTCAGGAGGTCCATCGATCGCCCCAGCGGCCACAACGCCAGGCTCGCCAGCGCGACCGGCGCCGCCACGAGCACATGCTCCCAGGCCCGATCCTCCAACCCGCCCAGCAGCCAGAACACGATCTGTGCATTGCGCTCATAGGTGAGGGTCGAACTCGTGAGGACATAGCTGGTGACCGCCCCCAGCAGCGCGTTCAGCGCCACGCCCGCGAGGAGCAGCCGCTCGGTGCTGGCGCCATGCCGGGCGAGGATCAGGACCGCACCGGTGGCCGCCAGCGCGCCCAGAATGGCGCAGACCGGAAGCACCACCAATGAAACCGCGGTCCAGCCCGCGCCGATGGCGATGACGGCCCCCGCGGCGCCGCCCGCGCTTACGCCGAGGAGACCGGGGCTCGCCAGGCTGTTGCGAAAATAGGACTGCATGATGACGCCGCTCGCCGACAGCGCGGCGCCGACGAGGACCGCCACCAGCATGCGCGGCACCCGGATCTGCCAGAGAATCGTCGCGGCGACCTCGTCCGTCCGCCAGAGTCCAGCCCAGACTTGGGAGGGGGACAGCGGCAGGTCGCCCACCGCGAGGGAGATCGTGACCAGCGCGAACAGCATCCCGACCGCAACCGGCCAGGCGAGGCGCTGCGCGAGGGACGATCCGCCCACGGACGGCGGCGGCCCCGCGTGCGGCGGCGGGGCACCCGTCACCGGAACACCTCCGGATGAAGCTCGCGCGCGAGGCGTTCGTACCCGGCGACGCGATGATGCGACACGCTGCTGAGCATGTAGGGTTCGATCAACGCCACGCGGCCGCCCTTGATGGCGGGGAGAAACTGATACGGCGACAGTTTGCGGAATGGCGCCAGGGCCGATTCGACCGAGGTGCCGGCCAGGACCACGCGCTCGATCGGCCAGGTCAGCAGACGTTCGCTGGGCGGGGCGGCATGACCCCGCAAACCGCCCAGGGTGAACGCCAGATTTTCGGCGCCCGCGTAGTCGCAGAGATCCTGAAACGTCGTCTCACCCCCGCCAATCACCCCGTAGGTGGACGGACAGATCACCCGCACCGGGCGGACACCTTGGAGCCTTTGCTGCAGCCGTCCGACCCGGGCACGGGACTCGCGGATCACGCCTTCGGCCCGCGCCGCCGCGTCCGGGCCCAGCTCCGCCGCCAGCCGGCGCAGGTTGGTGAAGGCATCCTCCAACGTCTTATACCGGTCGAAGATCAGCACCCGCACGCCCGCGCGACGGACCTGTTCCAGGAGCTCGGTCCGGCTGTAGTCAGCCGCCAGGACGAGCGTCGGCGCGTGCCGCAGGATCGACTCCGCGTCACCCACCGCAAGGTGTGGATACGCCGACGCCTCGCGGGCCACCGCGGAGAACTCCGTTTCCCGTGCGATGTGGCTCAGCGCCGCAATCTGCTCCGGGGCGGCAACCGCCAGCAACAGTTCGTCGGTGCCCACCGTCTGCGAAACCACCCGGATCGGTCGGTCCGCGGCGACGGTCGCCACGGCCCACCCGAGAATAAGGGCGGCCAGAACACAGAGTCTGGTCAGCGTGGAGGCCATTGCAGGTTCTAAAACCGCCGAGGATGAGTCTGCCGAAAACCGCCGCAAGCGGGGAATCCGTGGAGAAACCCCAAGCGCCAACGAAAGCTCAGGATCCAGAATCGAATAGCGAATGCACAATAACCGTAAGGCACCCTTTCCTTTGGCGCTTGAGGCGTCCGCTTTGGAGCTTCTTTGGCGTTTGGAGTTTGGCCAGGGCCTACCGCCTACGGCTTAAAGCCTATCGCCTGATCGAACATGGCGCGGCGGATGGGACTCGAACCCATGACCGACGGTTTAGAAAACCGTTGCTCTATCCAGTTGAGCTACCGCCGCGTAAATCGGCCGGCAGTTGAATGCACCCGGCCGCCGTTTGGCAACTTCGGAGCGGAAATGCGGAGCAACGAAGCGTCGTCCAAGAGGGGCCGGAGGGCCGGAAGGGCGGTTCCGAGTCGGTAGCCGCGGTGCTTCAGCCCGCAGGTTTGGAGATCCGCGCCCTGCGGCCATCAACCACCCGCACTCGACACCGGGTTGGCGGCGAGGCGTTCAGTCGCGGGCTTTCGGGCCCAGCGCCAGCTTTTCAGCCGGTCCATGCCGAGGTAAACCACCGGCACCGTGTACAGGGTCAGCAGCTGACTCACCGTGAGGCCACCGATGATCGCCAGACCGAGCGGTCGACGCATCTCAACGCCTTCGCCGGTGGCGAGGATCAAGGGCAGCGCGCCCAGGACCGCCGCCGTATTCGTCATGATGATGGGACGCAGCCGCAGCTGGGCCGCTTCGAAAATCGCCTGCTGCGGTCGGCATCCACCCTGCCGCTCCCGGGCCAGCGCGAAATCAATCATCAGGATCGCGTTCTTCATCACGATCCCCACCAGCAGGAACAATCCGAGCAACGCGATGAGCGAGAATTCCGTGTTCGTCAGCCGCAGCACGAGCAGGGCTCCCAACCCGGCGGACGGCAGGGTCGAAAGAATCGTGAGCGGATGGACGGTGCTCTCGTACAGGACTCCGAGCACGAGGTAGACGGCCAGGATCACGCCCAGAATCAAGAGGGGCTGGCGCTTCAAACTCTGTTGAAACGTTTCGGCCGTGCCCGCCATGGTGGCCTGCACCTCCGTTGGCAACATGATCTCGGCCGTGACCTGCTTGATGGCGGCGAGGCCCTGCTCGAGGGAGACCCCCGGAGCGAGTTCGAACCCGATGTTCTCCGCGGCGAACTGGCCGCGGTGCCCCACCCGATCGTTCACCAGCGAGAAGTCATAGCGCGCGAAGGCCGAGAGCGGGATGCGTTGACCACCGGTGCCGATCACCTGCACCTGGTCCAGCACGACCGGGTCCTGCGTGTACTGCGGCTCGAGCTCCAGCACGACGCGGTACTGGTTCAGGTTCTCGTAAATCGTTGCGACCTGACGCTGGCTGAACGAGCTGTTCAAGACCTGCGTCACCATCTGCATGTCCACGCCGAGCCGACGCGCGAGCTCGCGATCGATGGTCAGCGTGACTTGTTTCGCCCCTTCGTCCGATGGGCCCTCCACGTCGCGCAACTGCGGCAGCTTCTCCATCGCGCGCGCCACCTTCGGCGCCCAGGTCCGTAGCATCGCGAGGTCGTCCGACAGCAGGGTGAGATCATAGGAGCCGGACTCTCCCGCCCGCGGCATCTGGATATCCTGGGCGATGCTCAACCAGAGCATGGCCCCGGCCACGGGGGGCATCTGGGCCCGGAGCCGCTCCACCACGTCCTTGGCCGCCACCCCACGTTCCGCGAGCGGTTTGAGCCGGATGCTGAACCAGGCATTGCTGATGCCGTTGCCACCTCCGCTCATCCCGATCACGTCCTCGACCGCCGGGTCCGCCAGGACCAGCCGGCGGTACTCCTCGATCTTGGGCTGCATGATCTGGAAAGAGAAGCCGTCGTCGCCCCGGACCCAGCCCTGCATCTGTCCGGTGTCCTGCTCCGGCAGGAAGCCCTTCGGAATGCGGATATAAAGCGTGATGTTCAGCGCGATCGTGCCGACGAGGATCACCAGCACCAGGCCAGGATGCGCGAGCACCCAATTGAGCGTGCGGGTATAAAAGCGTCGCAACCCGCCGACGACACCATCGCTGGCCCGCTGAAGACGCGTCGAACCCTCCGCGTCCTTGGGCTTCAACCATCGTGAGCAGAGCGTCGGGGTCAGGGTGAGCGAGATGCCGAGGGAGACCAGCATGGCCGCCGCCAGCGTGATCGAGAATTCGCGGAAGAGCCGCTCCACCAGTCCGCCCATGAAGAGGATCGAGATGAAAACGGTGATGAGGGACAGGTTCATCGCCAGCAGGGTGAAGCCGACCTCCCCGGCCCCCTTCAGGGCGGCGCGCAGCGGCGACAACCCGCGTTCGATGTGCCGCGAGATGTTCTCCAGCACCACGATCGCGTCGTCCACCACCAGCCCCGCCGCCACAATCAACGCCATCACGGAAAGATTGTTCAGCGAGAATCCGTTGAGGTACATGACGCCAAACGTGCCGATCAGCGCGATCGGGATGGCCAGGCTCGGGATGAGCGCGGCCCGCACGCGGCCCAGGAACAACAACACCACGACCAGCACCAGCGACGCCGAGATCAGCAGCGTCTTGCGCGCCTCATGCAGCGTCGCGCGAATGCCCGGCGAGCGGTCCATCACCAGGGCCAGATCCGCATCCGCCGGCAGCAGCGCGCGCAGGCCCGGCAGCTGTTCCTTGATCGCGTCGATGGTCGCAATGATGTTCGCACCCGGCTGGCGCCTGATCATCAGCAACACGGCGTCGCGCTCGTTGTGAAACCCGCTGCTGTAACGATCCTCGACTGAATCCGTCACCAGCGCCACGTCGCTTAGTCGCACCGTCGCCCCGTCGCGCTGCCGGACCACCAGATCGCGGTACTGCGCCGCCTTGCGCAGCTGTCCGCTGATGTCGATCTGCCACTGTCGCTCGCCGCTCTCGATCACCCCGCGGGGCCGGAGTGAATTGGTGCCCACGATCGCCTGCCGGACTTCGTCGAGCGCGATGCCGTGGTGTGCCAGCGCGTTCGGATTCAACTGCACCCGCACCGCCGGCAGTGAACTCCCCCAGACCTGCACATCGCCGACCCCGCTGACTTGGGAAAGTTTCTGCGCGAGAATGGTCGAGGCGAGGTCGTACAGGGCCGGCTTCGCCAGATTCGGGGAGCTCAGCGCCAGGGCCATGATGGGAGCCTGGGAGGGGTTCACCTTCCGATAGCTCGGATTGCGCGGCATCCCCGCAGGTAGCAGCCCCCGGGCGGCATTCAGGGCCGCCTGCACGTCGCGCGCGGCGGCGTCGATGTCCCGGCCGAAGTCGAACTCGAGCGTGATGTTCGACGAGCCCTGGCTGCTGGACGAACGGATCGCCGTGATGCCGGCGATGCTGCCGAGCGCGCGCTCCAGCGGGGTGGCGACGCTCGCGGCCATCGTCTCCGGACTCGCTCCCGGCAATTGGGCCCAGACCTGGATCGTCGGAAAATCCACCTGTGGCAGCGGCGCCACCGGCAGCAGGCGATACGCGGCCAGCCCGAGCAGCACAATCCCGGCCGCGATCAGCACGCTCGCGACGGGCCGGCGAATGAAGGGACGGGACAGGTTCATGCCCGGGCGGCCACCTCGGCAGCCGGCATGTTTTCGCTCCGGGCCGGCTTCCGCTTTCGGCGGGTGAGTCGATCGAAGAACAGGTAGACGACTGGCGTGGTGAACAAGGTCAGCACCTGGCTCACCAGCAAACCGCCCACCATCACCAACCCCAGCGGCTGCCGCAGTTCGGCGCCGGAACCGGTCGACAGCATGAGAGGCAGCGCCCCAAACAGGGCGGCCAGCGTCGTCATCAGGATCGGCCGGAAACGCATCAGCGCCGCCTGGCGGATCGCGACCTGCGGCGCGAGCCCCTGCTTTCGCTCGGCCTCGAGGGCAAAGTCGATCATCATGATGCCGTTCTTCTTCACCAAGCCGATGAGCAGGATGATGCCGATGACCGCGATCATATCCAGCGGGCGGCCCGTGATCCACAACGCCAGCAGGGCGCCGACGGCCGCGGACGGCAGCGTCGAAAGAATGGTGATCGGGTGGATGCTGCTCTCGTAGAGCACCCCCAGCACGATGTACATGGTCACCACCGCGGCGAAGATCAGCAGGACCGTACTCGACAGCGAGGCGCGGAACGCATGGGCCGCCCCCTGGAAGCGGAGCTCCACGGCGGTCGGCAGCTGAATCTCACGCGCCGCCTTCTCGATCGCAGCAACGGCCTCGCCGAGCGACGCGTCGGCCCCGAGATTGAAGGAAATCGTGGCAGAGGGGAATTGTCCCACCCGGTTCAACAGCAGCGGCGTCCGCCGTTCGCTGATCCGGCCGAGGCTCGACAATAATACCGGGGCTCCCTGCCGCGGCCGAACGAAGATCTCGCCCAGGGCGTCCGGACCACCCACGAGGCGCGGATCCGCCTCCAGAATGACCCGGTACTGCGAGGCTTGGGTGAACAAGGTGGAGATCTGCCGTTGCGCGAAGGCACTGTAGAGTGCGTCGTCGATGTCCGAAACGCTGACCCCGAGCCGGCTGGCAGCGTCCCGATCGATCTCGAAGTACGCCTGCAAGCCGTCGGACTGAAGATCGCTCGCCACGTCCGCGACGGCGGTCTCGTTCCGCAGGCGCTCCACCATGCGCGAGGTCCAGTCTCGCAGCAGTTCCTCGTCGGGCGTCGTAAGCATGAACTGGAACTGCGTTCGGCTCACCCGATCCTCAATGGTCAGCTCCTGCACCGGCTGCATGTACAGCGTGATGCCGGGAACCGCCTTTGCCGCTTCGCGCAGGCGGGCGATCACCTCCGACGCCGACTCGCTGCGCTCGCCGTGGGGCTTGAGGTTCACCAGCATGCGGCCGCTGTTGAGCGTCGTATTGGTGCCATCCACGCCAATGAACGATGAAAGGCCTGAGACGGCCGGGTCCTGGAGAATCACGGCCCCCAACGCCCGCTGCCGCTCCGCCATGGTGCTGAACGACACCGATTGCGGCGCCTCGGTCACGACCTGGATGGCCGCGTTGTCCTGCACCGGGAAGAACCCCTTGGGCACCCACAGGTACAAGAGGGCGGTGACGGCCAGGGTGACCAGCGTCGCCACGAGGGCGAGACGTTGGTGCCCGAGGACCCAGTCGAGCCATTCGCCGTACTTGGCGATGACCCGGTCCATGAACCCGTTCCCGTGGCCATGCCCGCCCAGTGGCGGCAGCATTCGGGCGCACATCATCGGCGTGAGCGTCAGCGACACCACGAGGGAGATGAGGATCGAAACCGCGAGGGTGATCGCGAACTCGTGAAACAGTCGGCCCACGACGTCGCCCATGAAGAGGAGCGGAATGAGCACCGCGATCAGCGAGATGGTGAGGGACACGAGCGTGAAGCCAATCTGCGACGCACCCTTCAGCGCGGCTTCCATCCGCGAGGCTCCCTCCTCCCGGAACCGGGCGATGTTTTCCACCATCACGATGGCGTCGTCCACGACGAAGCCCGTGGCGATCGTGAGCGCCATCAGCGTCAGGATGTTCAGCGAATAGCCCGCGAGGTACATCACGCCGAACGTGCCGATCAGCGAAAGCGGCACGGCGATACTCGGGATGATCGTCGCGGCAAAGTTCCGGAGGAAGACGAAGGTGACGAGAACCACCAGGCCCACGGCAAAAATGAGCTCGTGCTGCACGGACTTGACCGAGGCACGAATGCTCAGCGTGCGGTCGGACAACACCTTCATCTCCACGGAAGCGGGAAGCGTGGCTTCGAGCTGCGGCAGCATCGCCTGCACCCGGTTGACCACGTCGATCACGTTGGCGCCCGGCTGACGCTGCACGTTGATCAGCACCGCGGGCAGATCGTCCGCCCAGGCCGCGAGTCGTCGGTCCTCGGCCCCGCTCTCGATGCGGGCGACATCGCCGAGCCGGAGCGGCGCCCCACCCTGCCAGGCGATGATGAGTTCGCGATACTCCTCGGGCGAACGCAGCTGGTCATTGGCATCCATGAGGATGCTGCGCACCGGGCCGTCGAAACTCCCTTTGGGCTGGTTGACACTGGCGGCGGCGATGGCGCTGCGCACCGCGGCGAGATTGAGCCCGCGGGCGGCCAGTTCGGCGGGATTCACCTGCACGCGCACCGCCGGCCTCTGCCCGCCCGCGAGGCTCACCATGCCGACGCCCGGGATTTGGGCGATCTTCTGTGCGATCCGGGTATCGACGAGATCATGCACTTTCGGCAACGGCATGGTGTCCGAAGTGACCGCGAGCGTTACGATGGGCGCGTCGGCGGGGTTGACCTTGCGATAGACGGGCGGCGTCGGAAGGTCGTTCGGCAGCAAGTTGCCGGCCGCGGCGATGGCCGCCTGCACCTCCTGCTCGGCCACCCCCATGGAAAGATCGAGCGCAAACTGGAGGGTGATCACCGAGGAGCCGGTGGAGCTCGAGGAAGACATCTGGCTCAACCCCGGGATCTGACCAAACCGGCGCTCCAGCGGCGCGGTGATCGCGCTGGCAGTCACCGCCGGACTCGCGCCCGGGTAGAACGTGAAGACCTGGATCGTCGGGAAATCCACCTGCGGGAGCGCGGCGACCGGCAGGAGCCGGTACGCCATGAAGCCCGACAGCAGCAACGCCACCATCAGCAACGTGGTGGCGACCGGACGTTGGATGAACGGCCGCGAAAGACTCATCGCTTCACCGCGGCCGAGGTGGGGGTGCCGATGGAAGCGGTGCCGCCCGCTTTAGCCTGCAGCTCCGTCGTCGCGATTCGACCCGTAGCGCCAGCTTTAGCCGGTACCTCCGTGGTTACCCGCCCACCCGTAGCGCTGGCTTTAGCCGGTACCTCCGTCGTCCCCGCCGCGCCAGCCACCGCCGCCGTCGGAGCGTCATCCACCAGCACGACGCCACTGCCTTCACGCAGACGATCGAGACCTTCGAGCACCACGAGATCACCCGGATTGAGACCCTTGGTCACCGCCTGTTGCGACCCCTCCACCGGCCCCAGCACGACATCGCGGATCGTCGCTTTCTTCTCGCCATTGATGACGTACACGTAAGTGCCCCGCGCCCCGAACTGCACCGCCGCCGACGGGATCACGAGGGCGTTTTCCAAGGTGCGCACCCGCAGTCGCACATTTACGAACTGGTTAGGGAACAGCCGTTCGTCGGTGTTGGTAAAATCAGCCTTGAGCCGCAGGGTGCCGGTCGCGGTGTCGATCTGATTGTCGACCGTTTTCAGCAGCCCCCGCGCGAGGACATTGGTCTCACTGCGATCCCAGGCCTCGACGGCGAGCGCCTCGCCGGAGCGATGAGGCTCCAGCACCTTCGGCAATTCCACCTCCGGAATGGTGAAGCTGACCGAAATGGGCGCCGTTTGGGTGATCGCGACAATCCCGTTGGCATCCGACTCCCGCACGAGATTGCCCGGATCGACCCGGCGCAGCCCCACGCGGCCGGCAATCGGCGCCACGATTCGGGTGTACTCCAGCTGGAGCCGGGCGTCATCGACCTGCGCCTGGCTGGCCGCCACCGCGCCTTCCCGCTCGGCGACAAGGGCTTCCTGCAACTCGAGTTCCTGCGCCGTCACCAATTTGCGGCCATGGAGCTCCCGAAGCCGCTCAACGTCGCTCCGGGCGCTGCTCAATCGGGCCTGCGTCTGGCGTAATTGGCCCTCCGCCTGGGCCACCCGGATCTTGAAGGGTGCCGGGTCCACCTCCGCCAGCAACTGACCGCGTTCCACCCGTTGGCCTTCCTGGAAAGCAACGCGCACCAACTGTCCTTCCACCCGGCTGCGGACGACCACCGTGTTCAGAGGCGTCACCGTGCCGATTGCCTTGAGGTGAACCGCAAGTTCCTGAGGTTTGGCCGCTACCGCGCGAACGGGAACCAGCGGCGGCCATTCTTTGCCGGCCCAGGCCGGTTGGGTCCACTGCTGGCGCTCGGGCTTGGCCCGAAACGCAAAATACCAGACCGCGGTGCCCAAGACCAGGGCCACCGCGGTGTAGATCAACCAGCGGAAACGAGAACGGGAAGGCGTGAGACCTGACATCGCGCTCGGTAAGACGCAGCGCGCGGCCAAAGGCTACGGAAAAAGTCTCCCGTCTGACGTCAGTCCAGAGTTCGCCGGCGGACTGCCCTCTGCATTTCCGCCATTTCAGCGTTTCAGCTTGTCAGTGGATCCGATTACCCGTGGCGGCCCAATAAATCCCGCCGTAGATGTGATGCCGGAAGTTCGCGTCACCAAACGTCGCCGACATGTGGCCGAGGGCGGTGTAGAAGGCCCGTCCCCCGTCGTACTCCTGATACCAGGAAATGGGGTGCACGGCGCCCATGCCCTTGCCTTCCTTCGGACCCCACTTGGCGTGCGGCTTGTAGGTCTTTTCGTCGACGGTGAGGAGGTGCTTCAGCTGGTTCGAGGTCGGCGGCTGGAATTCGTACCATTCCTCCGTGAAGAGGAACCGTTTCGCGAACCGTTCCATCCCGGGGAATTGATAATCCTCGACCTGCAGGATCGCCGTCTGGACCGCCGGGTGGATGTGAAACATGTGGCCGACCATCTTCGTGTACCACTCCCACTTGTACTCGGTGTCGCTGGCGGCGTGGATGCCCACGAAACCGCCACCCTTCTGGATGAACTTCTGGAACGCGGCCTTCTGCTGGTCGTTCAGGATGTCACCCGTGGTGGAAAGAAAAACCACCACCTTGTATTTCGCGAGCTGCTCGTCCGTGAAGATGCGGTTCGCATCCTCCGACCAGAACACGCCGAAGTCGTGCAACTGTCCCAGCTCCCGAACGGCGGTGACGCCCGCATGAATGGAGTCGTGATGCCAGCCGCCGGTCTTCGAGAACACGGCGACACTGAACTGCTCGGCGCGAGCGGCGGCAGCCGCCAGCAGCGCTCCGGCGACAAAAAGGACGAGACGGGGTAGTTTCATGAGGAAAGCGGAGAGTGTGGTGGGATCTGCGGGGATGTCCACTCAGGCATAATCCTGACAGTAGACCGGCGGTTATGCCTTCATGGATCGAGTACGTCGTCCCGCGTTCACGCGGAAGGTTTGGCGAACGCGTTCATCGATTCATTCCGCGTCAACGCGGGACGGCCTACCCGAGCCACGTCACTCCAACGCGATTACGCCCCAGATTTCCAACTCCGGGACCACCACCGTGAACGCGCCGGACGCGTCCGCGTTCAACGCGACCTTCACCGCGGGCTTGCCGGGGGCGTAATACGCGGCGGACCCGGGCTTGATGCCGCCCAGCGCGGTCGCGGGAAAGCGCACCTCGACGCGGGCGAGCCGCCGGAAGCTGTCGCCGGACGCCGGATACTCCCGATTCAACAGGTGGATCACGCCGCGGGGACCGCCGGTGGAGGGTTTCGGTTCGGCCCGCAGACGTGGCAGTGCCCAGACGCGACCGCCGGCTTTCACCCGGATGGCTGCAGCGGCCAATCGAGAATCGCCGGCGCTTTCCGCCACACCCGCCTTCGCCGGTTCGTCCTGGGAGCGCAGGCGTCCCGCCTGGCTCTGCCACGCTTTCAGCCAGGCTTCGAGCTCCGGCGTGCGCGCGACGTCCGGGGGCACCACCAGGATATCACGTGCGGCGCGTGGAGCTTCATCAGGGAACCGCAGCACCTCGTCGCCGCGCACCACCAGCCGGTATGGCACGCCGGCGTCGAGCAGGGCCTTGGATGTCTCGCGCACCTGCCATTTTCCGCTGCCCGCCGCGGCATTGTCGTAGAGGAGGCCGACCGTGGCCGCGCTCTCCATGCCATCGAAGAGCTCCGGGTGGTCCCGGACGAAGCCCGTGAAGGGTTCATACACCGCCGTCGGGATCTGCGTCCACAGCGTGCCGCTTTCATCCGAGTACCCCCACTTGTTCCACGCGTACATGAAGTAGTGGCCGAAGGCATACGCCTGCGCGATCCACCCGCGCACCCGGTGGGTGGCCCCCGCCTTCCGGTAGGAGATCCAGTCCTCGCCGGTGCCGGTGGCGAACACGGGCCGGCCCAATGCGTCTCCCAGCCGGTAGACCATCGGTGCGATCAGATCCTCCTGCTCCCAATGCTCCACTTCGTTGGCGAAATAATCGATCTCAGCGGCATCGAACAGCTGCTTCGGATCCAGATTGTACGCATTGACGCCCACGGCCACCTCGCGGCGGATTGCGGTCGCCGCTTCGGAACGGATCCGACCCACGAAGCCCAGCGCCGCCTCGCGTTGGTACGCCAGGAACCAGGACCACAGCGGCACGCGCCCGGCCCAGGCTTCCTTGATGAAGGCCTCGCGGTCCGTCGAGCTCCCGTCGCCTTGTGGACCGCGGGCGGCCCGCCCGCTTTCCCACCCGGGGCGCAGGAACCCGGCATAGTCGAACCGCTCCAGATCCTCGATGCCGGCGGCCCTCAGATCCGCCGCCACCCGGCCGCCCGGAACCCGGGTCTGCTCCCGCACCAGCCACGCCCGGAATCCGCGCATGCACTCGGCGCAGAAGCACCCGCCGGCTCCGGTCGCGCAGGCGTAGGTCCCGGCATGGTCGTCCAAGTGCACCAGCGTCGCTCCGGCGGCCAGGCCGGCGCGGAGACGGGCGAGCAGATGCTCCTGGTAACGCGGTTGGTTCGTGCAACCCCACCACGGCTTCGTGCCCTTGTAATCCGCGTCCGACAACCAGCGGGGCACGATCCGTTCGCCCCAAAGGTCGACACACGACGCCTCCCCCAGCCCGGGATGCTCGTGGAGATAACGCTCGGTTGCCGTCAGCAGCCAAAGATTCGTCGCGCTTTCCCGGATACCAAGGCGCCGGTAGGCTGCGAAATTTCCCCGCAGGCGCTCCGCCGCCTGCTCGCCTCCCTGCAGCACGGGCAAACCTTCCTCACCCCACACCACGAGCGTCGGCCGCACCGGGGCGAACGCCGCATAGTTGGGCGGCGTCCCCTCCGGCATCAACGCCACATCGGCATGCCGCACGGCGAGAGCGGAGGCCCGCCAGATTGGTTGGGGTTCGGCGCCCGCCGCCACCGTCAGCAGCAGGGCCAGCACACCAGGGAGAGCTCTCATCCCATCAGCGTGGCGCCATTCCACGGGAAGGTGAAGCCCGCTGATCCTGTCATTGCGGTTCAATGCTGCGCTCGCGTGGCTCCGACCGGCGGGCTCACCGTGACCTGGATCGCGTCGACGAGCGCCGGATTTGGACTCACGCGCGGCGTGCGCCCGCTCGCAAGTTTGAGATCGCTGACCAGCACCTGCTCCGTGAGGCGGTAGGGATGCGGGCGGTCGCCGCGCGACTCACCGAGCGGATCGTTGAAGAACACAATCCCCTCGTGGTCCGGCGACAGCTGCGAGTCGTCCACGTAGAGACCCTCGATCCGGATCGTCCGTGGCATCGAGCAGGGATACCCGAAATCGTGCCGGCCGTCGTTGGTCACGTGAAACATCGCCTGGTAGCGGCCGCGGGCGGGTGGCAGTTCCCAGCGGCTGTTCCGGATCACCACGTCTCCATCCCAGGTGGAACCGTAGTCGTCGCGAAACGTGATGAAGCGCCCGCTGCGGATGGTGGAGTCCTCGACCAGCAACGTGCCGCGTCCGATCGCATTGAGCCCGGCATGGCCGAGCGTGGTGCGACGGATGACGTACCCGCCCGAGACGCCTTCGTGCACGTCCATCCGCGAGAGCATGCAGTCTTCGAGCACCACGTTCTTCATGAAGTTCGTCGCGACCACGCCCCAGCGGCTGGCGTCGTGGATGTCGCCGGTCCGGCAATGCTCCATCCGGAAGTTCACCACCAGGTCGGCCCGGTAACCATAGGTCCCCATCGGCACGGGCAGGTTCGCGCTCCCCAGGGTGGTGTAAACTTTCCGGCCGTCCACCCGGCAGCGGCGGTAGGTGATGTTCGCCGCGCGCTGCGCGAGCAGGAATCCGATGTAGGGATGGCCCACGTCGGTCTCCCCGCCCACCTGATGCGTGAGCCCGTCGATCGTGGTGTTGGAGCGGGTGATCAGGATGTTTCGCGACCAGTAATTGTAGCCGACCGGCTGCCGCATGCGGTTCGCCAGATTCACGAACAGACCGCCCCGGACGAACAGCGGCCTGGCATCGATGGGTCGCGCCTCCACCCGCGTAACGGCATCGTAATCCCATTCGATGTCGCCCTCGACGGTGCCATCGCGACGAAGGATGAAGACTTCGCTCTGCTCCTTGCCCCGGTTCTGATTCAGTCCGCGGCGGATGAACATCCGGCGGTGGGCGTTCTCCACCAGCACCAGCAGGTCGGTTTCAGGCCTGGCCTCCAGGCGCGGCTGTCCGGCGGCGAGCCGCTCGAGGTGCAGCGGCACCGGCGCGAACCGCGACCGCACTTCGAAGAGCGGCAGGCGGTGATTCTCGACCCCCTGGCTGTCATCGATGATGAACCGCGACATGCTCCAGTCGGTGTCGGTCTGAATGATCGCGGTGAGCGCCCGGCGGCCCAGATGATAGGTCGCATCGGGCTTGGAGCGAACCGGCAGGTCGTGCTCGTTGGCGTGGGCATGGGCGGCACAGATCGCCGGCAGATCATCGGTCAGGCCGTCGCCCACCGCCCCGAACTGCTCGTACGTCACGACCGCCTCAAGTGGCTTCGTCGCCGGCTCATCTCCTGCCCGGATCGGGGCGGTCAGGCCGGGGAGCAGGAGTATCCAGGTGGCAAACACGCGCCATCGCCTCAAGGTCATCATGGCGCCATCCTTTCACCGGGTTTTACGGGGCGCAACCCCGCCGGCGGCCCCTGCCCGCCAACGGGGGCGTCAGCGCCCGACCTGGGCCCGGAGCAGTTCGAGATTCCGGCGCGCCGGGGCCAGCGACGGATCCACGGTCAGCGCGCGGGTCACGTGTCGCACCGCTTCATCCAGCCGGCCAAGCTGCGCGCGATGGATTGCCAGGTCGTTGTACGCACTCGCCAGGTTGGCCCGGGCGACGGAGAAATCCGGCTGCAGGTTCACCGCCGCCTCGAAATGAGCGATCGCTTCCTCCAGCCGTGAGGGCGTCGCGGCAAGCAGGATGCCGAGATTGTTGTGCGCCCGGGCATGAGTGGGATCGATGCGCACCGTGGCGGCGAGGTGACGGAGCGCCTCCGCCTCACGTCCGGGGATCTGCTGAAGTTGCAACGCCAGATTGTAGTGCGCCTGCGCATAGTCAGGTTTCGCCGCGAGCGCGCGCAGGTAGTGGTGGATCGCCTCGGC
Organism: Verrucomicrobiota bacterium; assembly: GCA_023457715.1. Classification (GTDB taxonomy): domain Bacteria; phylum Verrucomicrobiota; class Verrucomicrobiia; order Opitutales; family Opitutaceae; genus ER46. The sequence continues at coordinate 5,634 of JAEWKR010000179.1, read as the reverse complement.
CCCGCCGGCGCCGACCCGCACCAATTCATTGGCGAGGTTGTAATGCGCCTCCGCGCAATCCGGAAGCAAGGCGAGCGTGGCCCGGAAGTGCTCGATCGCCGCCGGTTTGGTGGCAGGCGTCTTTGCCAGATGCACCCCCAGGTTGAGATGGGCCATCCAGCAGCCGGGATTTCGGGCCAGCGTGGTGCGGAACAACGTTTCCACGTCCCGGTACTGCTCCGCCTGCCGGTAGGTCAGCAGGGCCAGCAAAGGGACCAGCCATACGCCCGGACGGGCGAAGCGTCGGAGCCGGCGAGTTGCCCCGTCGACCGCACTCCCCGCCTCGCCGGCAGAGGCAGGACCTCCTGCCCGTAGTTGGACCCATGTCAGCCCCGCGGCCAGCAGAGCGATCAGACCGAGGCTCGGCAGGTACTGGAAATGATCCGCCACATAGGAGAATCGGAAGGGGTAGACATTGACGAAGCCGAGCGCCGGAACCAGGGAGCCGAGGAAGAACAGCCAGCCCGCCAGCAGTCCGCGGTTCCGGTGTCGGATGCGCCAGCACGCCAGTGTCACCCCCAGCAGCCCGAGGAGCCATGGCCACCAAGAACCCGCGGAACGCGCCGCATCCCAGCGGGGATAGATGAACATCAAATCCGCGGGCCAGAGCAGTTTTCCGACATAGAAGCTGGCGATGCGCGCCGCGAGCAGCACCCGCTGCCAGGCGGTGAGGTCGAACTCGCCGCCTTGCGCGCCGATGAACGTGTATTCGACCCAGGCCGTGAACAAGCCCGCCCCCACCCCGAACGCCAGCCAGGGTGCCAGCGGCAGCACGTCACGTCGGAACGACAACGTTCCCCGCTGCCACCACAGCACCACGAGCAGGGCGGCGGGGAGCGTCGCGGTGACGCTCTTCGTTCCGACCGCGAGCGCGTACAACGCGAACGCCCCCGCGTAAGCCCAACCGCTGCGGCTGCGGTCAAAGCGCAGGTAAGCGAGACCAGCCGCGAGGTAGAACACCAGGGACAACGTGTTCTTCTGCTCCGAGATCCAGGCCACGCTTTCGACCGCGACGGGATGGACGGCGAAAAGAAATCCCGCCAGCCACGCCGCGTCCCCCACCCGGGCGAAGTTTTGGGTTTCGGGCCTGGGGTCTGGGGAGGTGATCCCGGCACTCGAAACCCGAAACCCATAACTCGCTCCGCCGGGCCACAATCTCCGCAGGACCGCCACGAGCAGCAGGCAGGCCAACGCGTGGAGCGCCATGTTGAGCAGATGATACGGCAGGGTCGCGTCACCCCACAGCCGGTGCTCCAGCCAGAACGCGCTGTGCAGGACGGGATAGTACTGCTGGGTGGCCGTCAGGTCGGTCCAGATCCGGACGAGTCCGTCCCAGGATCGGAGCTCGGGACGCGTAAGGTGCGCGTCGTCATCCCAGAGCAGGCCCCCGCGAAGTGCTGGCCAATAACTCCACAGCACCAAAGCGACCAAACCCAGCGCCATCCCCCAGGGGCGGCCCGCGCGGAACCCCGATGGCAGCCGGGGCAACGCGTACCCAGGCGGCGGCGCGCCTTCCCGGCTGCCGGGCTGGGCAGTGGGCAGGGGTCGATCAGCCTGCTGGGTGGGCCGCGGCGGGGTCGAGCCGCGGCCAGGTTGACGTGGGAGCATGCGGGAACCGCAATGGGGGAAACTCCGGTCATTAGATCCCGTGACCGCCCCTAATCAATCCTCGACTGCACAAAATTGTTTGCCTCGCCGCCGCTCGATTTGCACCGCAGGCCGATAAACGGGGCCGGAGCCGCCGTGGTCGTAGGCCGATCAGCGACCTTCGCGCTCGCGGGCATAGCCGTTGCAAGCAGGACGATGGGATGGGAGCCTCGGACCGCGCTCTGACGCTGACGGTGTGCCTGACGGGAATTGCCATGGGGCGGCGGAACTGCGTGTATTCGTTTCGTGCCCACCCCCCGCCTGCCCTCCTGGCTGAATTCCGTCCGCGGGCGGCTGTATCTTTTGATCGCCGCTCTGACGGTGCCATCGCTTGCCATCATCGGCGCGCTCGCGGTGGAGATGTATGACGCACAACAGCGGACCATCCATGCGGAGCTGAGCAACACCGCCCGCGCCGTCGCCGGTGTCATCGATGCGGAGATGGAGCGCTCGGTCGCGATCCTGCGGGCTCTGGCCTCGACCCGTTCCGTGCAGACGGGCGATTGGGAAAGTCTCGATGAGATTGGCCGGCGCCTCCTGCCGGAGCCCGGTCGGTGGCTGGTGGTGGTCGACATGGCAGGAACGCCGCTTGTCAATACGCGGGTGCCTCGCGGGGAATCGATCCCCTCGATCAAGTTGGATCCGGCGTACATCGAGGCGATGCAGGCCGGCCGCCCTTTTGTTTCCGATTTGATCTATGGCCCGGCCGCGCAAAAAGACGTCGTGCATGTCGGGGTTCCCGTGGTGCTCGCCGGCGGCCGATTGCTCGGCGTCAGTCTGGTGAGTGAGCCGCACGTGCTGGCGGAGGCCTTGAATGTCCGCCGCTACGCGCCCAATGGCGTTGTGACCGTGGCGGATCGGAAGGCCCGGATCGTGTCGCGCTCGCCCTATCGGAGCGACTTCATTGGCTCGAGCCCGACCGCCGATATCACCGCGCGCATCCAAAGCGAATTCGACGGTGTGGCCGAGAGCGTGACCCTCGAGGGCCTCCCGGTTTTTGCCGCATTCACCCATGCGCAGTGCGGCTGGTCCGTGGCGATGGGTTCGCCCAAGGCAGCGGCCCTGGCGGCGACGATGCGGGTGCTGCTCGTCGGCGTCTCCGCGTCTCTCTTGCTCACTCTCTTGGGCGTGGGAATCGCGCGCTGGATTGGTGGCACGCTCCTGCGCAATGTTGAGCACCTTGCTGCCGATGCCGAGCGACTGGCGCTCCGCCATGGTGCGCTCTCGAATGCGCCTCGCCTCCGTGAAATCGAGAGCATTGCCCGGGCGCTGGAGCGCCTGGCCGCGACGCGCGACCAGGCCGAGGAGCAGGAGCGTCAGGCCCGCGACCGGTTGCAGGCGTATGCCAACCAACTGGAGCAGCATGTGGCCGAACGCACCGCCTCGCTGCGTGAGGCGATGACGCAGATGGAGGAGTTCTCCTACTCGGTGTCTCACGACCTCCGCGCCCCCATCCGGGCCATCCACGGCTACGCCGAGCTGCTTCTCGAGGAGGGCGCCTCCGAGGGGGATCGGCGCGAATACTTGCGGCGCATCGTCAGGGCGAGCGCGAGGATGAACGCCCTCACCACGGGCATGCTGAACTACAGCCGCATCGCGAAAGCCGACCTGCAGCGCAGCCGGGTCGGGCTGGAGCCCGTGCTACGCGGCACGATCGAACACTACGCGGAACTGCAACCCGCGGCGGCCGACGTGAAGGTGATCACGCCCCTGCACGATGTGGTCGCCCATGAGCTGTCGCTGACCCAGGCGCTCAGCAATCTCCTGACCAATGCGACGAAGTTTGTTCGCCCCGGCCAGCGGCCCGCGGTGACCGTGCGCACGGAGCGGCTGGGCGATCGCGTCCGGGTCTGGGTGGAAGACAATGGTATTGGCATTCCCCCGCAGCACCAGCAACGGTTGTTCCGGGTTTTCGAGCGCACGCCTGAGGCCAGTCAATACGACGGCACCGGAATCGGTCTCGCGATTGTGCGCAAGGTTATCGAAAAGAGTGGCGGCGCATGCGGGGTGGAGTCTGACGGCCAGAACGGCAGCCGGTTCTGGATTGAACTCCCTGCGGCGGAATAAGTCCGCGGCGGTGGCACGGCGTGGCGGCGGAGGCCAAGGGCGTCGCCCCCTGGGAACACTTGCCGCTCAAGGCTCCACCGTGACGATGACGCGTTGGTAGCGACTCAGGGCCGGCGTGCCCTTGTCGGTCAGGCGCAGGATGAAGTGCAGCGTCTCCGGTTTATCCACCTTCGGCGCCGTGAAACGGTAGCGATCCACGTTTTCGGCCCCGCCGGTCGTGACCCGTTGACGGTACGAGCCGGCTTCCGGGTAGTGAAACCACAGATAGCTGATGCTGTCGCCATCGGGGTCGCTGCTGCCGTAGGCATCCAGCGTGAGGGTCTGCCCTGACTTCACGGTCAGTCGGTTGGCATGTCTCAGCCGCGGAATGGGAGGATGGTTTGCCTCCGCGGGAAGCCGTACGCACCAATCCATGCGGGCGGCGAAGTCGTTCTGAAAATCCTCCCGCCAGCGCCAGAGCGTCACCTGGTTGCCGGTGAACGTGCCGGCGGTCGGTTTGACCGCGCGCTTCTGTTCATTGGCTACATAGGGCGTCCAAGTGTCGGAGGCGTTGGTCCAGATCGGTCGCGTCTCACGTTCCGGGACCACCACCGAAACGGAGTCCCCGATGGTCTCGAGGGCCGGCGTGGCGAGTTCGTAGCGGCCGCCCCACCCGCCCCAATTGGGATGTTCCGGTGCGTTCAGACCGTTGGGGATCAATCCGAGGTAGGCGGGCGTATCGCCCTCCATGCCCCACGCGACATCCGGGTACGCCGCACCGAGGGGCCCGTGAGCCTGTTGGATATTTCGTGCGAGCCAGTCGTTTCCGACGCAGGCGTTATCCACCCCGTCGTGCAGATTGTTGATCGCGATCCACGTCGACTGCCCGTAGTCGTCGCCGGGCGTTACGATGTAGAATAGCCCCGGAAACGTCCGTCGCAGCCAGGGGCCGCTGTCATCCTGGTCGGAGATGGTATACACCCGGAGCCGGCTGACGGCACGATCCACTTCGACCGGAGGGCGGGTGGCCCGCAGTTTGAACAAAGCCTGCGCAAGCGTGTTGGCACCGCCCCACACGGAGATCCACAATGGCCGAGGGTCTTCGTCGGCGAGCCGCTGCAGAATCCATTCGGATCCCTCGGAATCGTTGCCTTCGCCGACTCCGCTCATGCCATACCGCGGCGCGCCCTGTTTCACCACGCTGCGCAGTGCCTCCGCGGTTGGGAAACCAGGCTCATGCCGCAGCAGATTTGGCTGCACCTTTTCGTACGCGTTCAGGATCGTGGTGATGAAATCCCGCCGGATCGTATCCTGCTGCCAGCACGAGGTGGTCGCGACGATTCCCTCCACATCGATCTGGTTCGAATAGAGCAGCAGCCGGACCAAGGATTGCTCATCATCCGGGTCGGCCCCCATGTCGGTCAGAACAATCACCCGCGACTTCTCCGCCGCGGCCAGGACGGTCCCGATGCAAAACACCAGCGCCCCCACCCCCAACCGGAAAAAGGACATCTTCATACGAGAGCTCGAACCATACCCCCCCGCCCCTCCCCGTGAGAAGTCCGAACCCAACCCCAGGGACAGACATACTCCAAAGGGGACAGACCCTTCCCCGAAGGGACAGACCCTTGAAGCCCACGCCAGCTTCGGCCTCGCGAGGGGGACAGACCCTGGATGTGGAATTATGGCGCAGAAGGGGCTTAATCGGCAGATAGCCGAACTCAGTTTCCCGCGATGATCACGGAATCAGGCCGAAAACGCCCCATCTTGGGCCTTTAACGCCCAGCGGGACACACCTCCGGCCGGGGGCGAATTAACGTCAGCCCAGCAGGTCGGCTCTCAGTGGCCTTAGCCCGGAGAGCGAGCCCCAGTCCGCGGCATCAGGCAGTGGCTGCCTCGCAA
>JAEWKR010000178.1 GCA_023457715.1 Verrucomicrobiota bacterium | reverse complement strand
TTGTCGGGGCTTTGGAGGTCAGCCGTCGACTCGCTGGCGCTCCTCGCTACACGAAGGCGCTTGGGCGTAGCGAAGAGCGCCAGCGATTCGAAATCCGAGAAGGGACGTGGCGAAAACGCGGGCTCCGCCGATCGAATCGCTGGCGCTCTTCGCTACGTTCGGATAGCCGCGGACTCGTTCGATGTTGGATGTTCGATGTTCGACCTGAATACCGATTTCGCCACAGAGGTCACAGAGGCCCAATCAGAGCCGAGCCGGAGGCGGGCGCTGCGACTGTCCTGTGCGTCACGCAATGAACAGGTTTGTCCAAGGACTTGGCTTTTGTGACAGAGCTCCGTGCTCTCTGTGGCTGGTTTGGCTCCGTTTTGGAGGTTGGGTGTTGGGTTCCGCTTCTCCGTTTTTGCTTTCTAAGCCTGTTGCCTAACGCTTAAAGCCTACCGCCTACAGCCTACCGCCTACCGCCTACCGCTTCCAAAACCATGATCTCCGCCTCGCAATTGCAGAAGCTCGCCCGGGAACACGGCACGCCTCTGTTCGTCATCGATCACGACGCGCTGCGCAAAGCCTACCGGCAGTTCCGCCGCCACCTGCCGCGCATCCAGGTGTATTACGCCATGAAGGCGAATCCGAATCCGGAGATCGTGCGCACGCTGTTCAAGGAGGGCGCGAGCTTCGACGTCGCCTCGATGCCGGAGTTCATGGTCGTGTACGAGAACATCAAGAAGATGCCGGCCAGGGAGCGCCAGCAGTGGATCTGGGACAAGATCATCTACGCCAACCCGACCAAGCCGATCGACACGCTGGAGCAGCTGAACAAGTACAAGCCGCTCGTCACGTTCGATAACCGCGAGGAGATTCACAAAATCAAGCAGCACGCCCCGAACGCCGGGCTCGTCCTGCGGATCAAGGTTCCGAATACCGGCGCGATGGTGGAGCTTTCGTCCAAGTTCGGCGCGCTCCCGGGCGAGGCGGTTGATCTCATCCTCGAGGCTGATCGCGTCGGGCTGACCGTCGAGGGGCTCAGCTTCCATGTCGGGAGCCAGACCACCAACTTCGAAAACTACGTCCAGGCCCTCAATCTGTCGGCCAACATCTTCCAGGAGGCCCGGGACCGCGGCTACACCAAGATGAACCTGCTCGACATCGGGGGCGGGTTCCCGGCGCCTTACGACGACTCGGTCAAACCCTTTGCCGAGCTGGCCAAGGTGATCAACAACGAGCTCGACCGCCTTTTCCCGCGCGACGTCCAGATCCTCGCCGAACCGGGCCGGTTCCTCGCGGCGGTCTGCGGCACATCGGTGGCGGAGGTGATCGGCAAGGCGGTCCGCGACGGCAAGACCAGCTATTACATCAACGACGGCGTCTACCATACCTACTCGGGCGTGATCTTCGACCACTGCAAGTATCCCGTGAAGGCGTTCAAGAAGGGCCCGACGACGATCTGCTCGGTCTTCGGTCCGACCTGCGACGCGCTGGATGTTGTGTCCATGGCCGAGAACCTGCCCGACCTCCAGCGCGGCGATCTGGTGTACAGCGAGCAGATCGGCGCCTACAGCCACGCTTCGGCCACCTACTTCAACGGCTTCCCCCCCGCGAAGATCGTCCACGTGAATCAGTAGCCGCTGCGCGGCAAAGGCCGCTACGCGGCAAACGCCGCTGCGCGGCAAACTCCAAACGCCAAACTCCAAACGCCAAAGAAGCTCTAAATCCCAAATCACAGGCCGACTGCCGTTTTGGATTTTGGGTTCTGGGATTTTTTTGGAGTTTGGGATTTGGAGTTTGGAGTTTTGCGCGGACCGTACCCTCGTCCCTCGACCTGCCTCTGCGGCCCGGCGCGCACGCGGTCTCGCGCCCCGGCGTCAGCCAGGCCGCTGCGCGGCAAACTCCAAACGCCAAACTCCAAACGCCAAAGAAGCTCTAAATCCCAAATCACAGGCCGACTGCCGTTTTGGATTTTGGGATCTGAGATTTTTTTGGAGTTTGGGATTTGGAGTTTGGAGTTTTGCGCGGACCGCCCCCTCGTCCCTCGACCTGCCTCTGCGGCCCGGCGAGCACGCGGTCTCGCGCCCCGGCGTCAGCCCCGTTAGCTTCGGTAATCGGCGTTTTCGCTGACGTATTCGTGCGTGAGGTCGCCGCCGAAGACCGTTGCGCTGGCCGCGCCGGAACCCAGGTCGACTTCGATCTCCACGCATCGTTCGTGCGGCGGATAGTCGACCGCGGCGGTGAACACGCCGTCTTTGGGCGGTGCGCTCGCGTAGAGCTCGGCGCTCTTGAGATGCGATACCAGCGCCACCTCCTTCTCGGGATTCAGCTGGAACGCCCCCTGGGCGAAGATCTCGATCCCGCCGATCGTGGCGCGAAGCTTCGACAAGTCGGTTTCCGGCGCGTTGGCACCCACCCATTTGCCGATCGCCTGCACGAGCCGGCCGACGTTGGGGTCGTTGCCCGCGACCGCGCATTTGAACAACGGCGCATTGACGACCGCCTTGCCGAGCGCCCGCGCCAGCGGCACCGAGGCCGCGTTCTTCACCGTGATCCGGATGACGTGCCGGACCCCTTCGCCGTTGCGGACCACGTCCTCGGCCAGATCCCGGCAGACCTGGGTGAGCGCCTGCTCGAAGGCCTTGAGATCGGGGCAGGGGACGCGACCGGATGACACCGCAACGACGGTGTCCGAGGTGCTCGTGTCACTGTCGATGCTGATGGTGTTGAAGCTGGTTTCGACCACCCGGGCCAGTATCTCGCGCAGTTCGGCGCGCGGCACCGCGAGATCCGTGAGAAGATAGACCAGCATGGTCGCGAGGTTGGGCTCGATCATGCCCGCGCCTTTCGCGATGCCCACAATGCTGCCTTCGCCCAGGCTGGCCCGACGGACTTTCGGATAGAGGTCCGTCGTCACGATGCCTTCCGCCGCCGGCATGATCGAACCCGCCGTCAGGGAATGCGCCGCCGCGGGCAATCCGCCGAGCATGGCGTCGACCGGCAGGGACCAGCCGATCACGCCGGTCGAGCTCGGCAGCACCTCCGTCGGGGCCAGGCCAAGCAGTTTCGCCGTCTCGGCGCACACCCGCTCGCTCGCCTCCACCCCCCCGGGCGCGCAGACGTTGGAGATCTTGTTGTTGACGATGATCGCGCCGAGCTTCGGCTCCTTCAGCCGCTGCCGCCCCACGATCACCGGCGCCCCCGGAAAGGCGTTTTTTGTGAACAGCGCGGCGAAGTCCGATGTCGGCTGGTCGAGTGCGATCAACGTGAGCGTCATCTTCGCCGGCTTGGGCGCCTCGCGCGGCACGAAATCAAAGCGGGTGGTGCCAACGCGGAAGCCCGCGGGAAGCGCGGCTTGGGAGACAAGCCACGCACGATGAGCAGCGCGATCGGCGAAGGTGAGATGAGTGCTGGGCACGCGTCACAAGTGCCACGCCCGCCCGGAGAGGAAAGCAGAAATTGAAGCGCCGCGGCCGCCCGAAGGGCGCGTCGGGAATTTGCCGATGATTGGAGGCGGCGAGTGCTGGCGGCCCATTTTCCCGGCGGCAAACTCCAAACTCCAAACTCCAAACTCCAAAGGAAACGCAGGCCAAAGCCGACCAATGATCAAAGCAGACGTATTTGAGCTTTGGTGCTTGGGTATTTTTTGGCGTTTGGAGTTTGGCGTTTGGGATTTGAAGCGGCGGCCCCACACGCCGCGCACGCGGGCCGCAGCGTCCGCTCCGCCGCTTTTTTTATGGAAATGCGCGGCGTCTGTGACTTATTGCCATCCTCTCTTATCCAATACCTGTGAGCCTCACTCCTTTTCACCGCGCGCCGCTGGGCCGCGGCTTCTGACGCCGATGAACGTCTCCGAAGTCACTGCCAAGGCCAAGGTGCTGCTCGAGGCACTGCCCTACATCCAGGATTTCCGCGGGTCCACTTTCGTCGTCAAGTACGGCGGCAGTTTCATGGACGATCCGGATCCCGTGACCCGGGCGCGCGTCGCCTATGACATCGCGTTTCTCGCCGCCGTCGGGATCAACGTCGTCGTGGTGCACGGCGGCGGCAAGGCGATCACCAAGGCGATGGAGACCTCGGGCCTGAAGGCCAACTTCGTCAACGGTCTGCGGGTGACCGATGAAGCGACCATGGCGGTGGTGAAGAAGACCCTCGACGAGATCGTGAACAAGGACGTCTGCGAGGCGATCTCCACCGCCAAGGCGAAACCCTCGGGCATGCCGGGTGACACCGTGCTCCTGTGCCAGAAGCTCACCACCGACGACAACGGGAACACGGTCGACCTGGGTTACGTCGGCGATGTCACCGAGGTGAAGGTGAAGCTGATCAAGAAGGAGATTGCCGACGGCTTCGTGCCGGTCATCTCGCCCGTGGCGGAAGGCTACGACGGCAAGCCGTACAACGTGAATGCGGACCTGGCGGCAGGTCGCGTCGCGAGCGCGCTGCGCGCGCGCCGGCTGGTGTACATGAGCGACGTCCCCGGGCTGCTTTCCAACCCGCCCGACCCGGAATCGCTGATCTCCACGCTCAAAACCAACCAGGTGGAGGAATTGAAGAAGCGCGGGATCATCGACAAGGGCATGCGACCCAAGGTCCAGAGCGCGATCCGCGCGCTCCAGGAGGGCGTCCAGCGCGTGCACTTCATCGACGGCCGGCTCCCGCACTCGCTCCTGCTCGAGATCTTCACCGACAAGGGCATTGGCACCGAGATCGTGCAGGGCTGAGATCGAGGAGCGACGGGGTGGGGCGGTGCTTTGGCCCGCCTTCCGGGTGCGGGCGCGGGCGGCTGGCGGGCGGAAGCACCGCCCTGCCCCGAAACCACGCCCGCTGTATTCCCCGGTCCCGCTTTCGCGTCTCGATTTTTCGTGCGGACGCGATGATGGTTTTCCCTCGAACCTCCCTCCATGAATCCCTCCCTTGTCCGCACGAGCACGGCTGAGCTCTACGATGCGTATGTTCTGAAGAACTACGCACGTCCGGCGATTACCCTGGCTCGCGGCCGCGGAACGCAGGTGTGGGACGATGCAGGCAACTGCTACCTGGATTTCACCTCCGGCATCGCGGTGAGCGCGCTGGGCCATTGCCACCCCCACTGGGTGCAGGCGGTGCAGCGGCAGGCCGGCGAGTTGATCCATGTCAGCAACCTGTTCCGCAACCCGCAGCAGGGGGAGCTGGCGCGCCGGCTGGTGAAGGATGCCGGGCCCGGCCGGGTGTTCTTCTGCAACAGCGGCGCCGAGGCGAACGAGGCGATGATCAAACTGGCGCGGCTGCATGGCATGGCCAAATCCGACGGCGAGGAATCGAAGTGCTACAAGATCGTCGCCGCGAAGCATGCCTTTCATGGCCGCACCTTCGGCGCGATGAGCGCGACGCCGCAGGAAAAGATCCAGAAGGGCTTCCGACCCCTGGTGCCCGGCTTCGCGTTTGCCGAGCTGAACAATCTCCAGAGCTTCGCCGACCTCATCGACGAGTACACCGCGGGCGTCCTGATCGAGACCGTCCAGGGCGAAAGCGGCATCAATCCGGCGACGCCGGAGTTTCTGCGCGGGCTGCGGAAGCTGTGCGATGAACAAAACGTGATGCTGCTGCTCGATGAAGTGCAGTGCGGCATCGGACGCACCGGCCTGCCCTTTGCGTTCCAGCACGCGGACGTGCTGCCGGATGCGTTTGGGATGGCCAAGGGGCTGGGCGGCGGTTTCCCCATCGGTGCGGTCTGGTTCCGGGATCGCGTGGCGGACCTCTTCCACCCGGGCCACCACGGCACAACCTTTGGCGGCACCCCGCTGGCCTGCGCGGCCGCGCTGGCGGTGCTCGACGTCATCGAACGCGACAACCTTTTGGAAAAGGTGCGGGCGCAGTCCGGTTCCTGGCTCGCCCAGCTCAACGCCGTCGCCCGGGCGTTCCCGGACCAGGTCCTCGGCGTCCGCGGCATCGGCTATCTCGTCGGCGTCCAGATGGCCTCGGATCCGGCGCCCTACGTGACCAGCGCACGGGAGCGCGGCCTCCTGGTGCCGACCGCCGGCAACAACGTCATCCGCTTCCTGCCCCCGCTCAACGCTTCCGCCGACGAGCTCTCGCGTTCCGTGGACATCTTCCGCTCGGTGCTGGAATCCAAGAAGCGGTAAGCGATAGGCGATAGGCGGTAAGCTCCAGACCGAGGGGCCGCAAAAGGCGCAAGAATCACTGACGGTTTGAGTACGTTGTCCCGCCTTCAGGCGGAATGTCGGCGCTCAAACCTTCCGCGTAAACGCGGGACAACGTACCCAAGCCCCGCGCCTTTTTTGCGACGTCTGTGCCTTCTTGCGGCCCTCCTATCCCAAGAGCGGTAAGCGATAGGCGATAGGCGGTAAGCTCCAGACCGAGGGGCCGCAAGAAGGCGCAAAAAAGCGCAAGAATCACTGACGGTTTGAGTACGTTGTCCCGCCTTCAGGCGGAATGCCGGCGCCCAAACCTTCCGCGTAAACGCGGGACAACGTACCCAAGCCCCGCCCTTTTTTTGCGACTTCTGTGCTTCTTGCGGCCCTCCCTGCCTTGGCAGCCTAAAGCCTACCGCCTAAAGCTTACCGCTCTGCCCAGACCGAGGGGCCGCAAGAAGGCGCAAGAAGGCGCAAGAATCACTGACGGTTTGAGTACGTTGTCCCGCCTTCAGGCGGAATGCCGGCGCTCAAACCTTCCGCGTAAACGCGGGACAACATACCCAAGCCCCGCGCCCCTTTTTTGCGACTTCTGTGTCTTTTTGCGGCCCTCCCATCCCAAAAGCGGTAAGCGATAGGCGATAGGCGGTAAGCTCCAAACCGAGGGCCGCAAAAAAGCGCAAGAATCACTGACGGTTTGAGTACGTTGTCCCGCCTTCAGGCGGAATTCCGGCGCTCAAACCTTCCGCGTAAACGCGGGACAACGTACCCAAGCCCCGCCCTTTTTTTGCGACTTCTGTGCCTTCTTGCGGCCCTCCCTGCCTTGGCAGCCTACCGCCTACCGCCTACCGCCTAAAGCCTACCGCCTAAAGCTTATCGCCTAAAGCCTACCGCTTTCCCGCTGCCACACTTTGCTCTGGCCCGGCCTTCACGCTCCCGTAGTCTGACCCGTTTCCATGAAGCACTTTCTAAAGGAGACCGACTTCACGGCATCTGAATTGCCGGCGCTGTTCGCCTTGGCGCGGGAATACAAGGCCAACCGGGGGCGCCATGATCGGCCGCTCGCCGGACAGACGTGGGGCATGATTTTCTCGAAGTCCTCGACGCGCACGCGGGTATCCTTCGAAGTCGGCATCCACGAGCTGGGCGGAAATCCGCTGTTCCTGAACAAGGGCGATATCCAGCTGGGGCGCGGCGAGACGGTGGAGGACACGGCGCGCGTCCTGTCCCGGTTCATTCACGGGCTGATTGTCCGCACCTACGATCATTCCGAGGTGGAGCGGCTCGCAGCCGCCGGCACCATCCCCGTCATCAACGCGCTGACCGACCTGTTGCACCCCTGCCAGATCTACGCGGACATGTTCACGCTGGCGGAGCGCTGGTCCACCGGCGGCGACCTGTTGTCCTGTCTGAAGGGGAAGAAGATCGCGTTTGTGGGCGACCAGGGCTGCAACGTGGCGAATTCCTGGATCCTCGGTGCGAATTACTTCGGCATGAAGATCGCGCTTGCCGGGCCCGCCGGTTTCGAGGCCGCGCCGGAATTCAACCAGCTTCTTGCCACGTCGGGCTACCCGGAAGGGTACCAGTTCACGACCGACGCCTTCGAGGCCGTGCGCGATGCCGATGTCGTCTACACCGACGTCTGGGTCAGCATGGGCAAGGAGGAGGAGACCAAGCAGCGGCTGCAGTTGATGGCGCCGTACCAGGTCTCCGCCGAGCTGTTTGCCGCGGCCAAGCCGGACGCGCTCTTCATGCATTGCCTCCCCGCACATGCCGGCGAAGAGGTCACCCAGCAGGTGCTCGACAACCCCCGGTCGATCATCTTCGACCAGGCCGAGAACCGCCTCCACATGCAAAAGGCCATCATGGCCAAACTCGCCGCCAGCAGGCAGCGTTGATGGCCGCAAGAAGGCGCAAAAGTCGCAAAAACCCAATCCACCGGACCCGGCCGACCGACTTAACCACCGATGAACACAGATGGACTCAGATACGGACAGCGCGCTTTGATCGGTGTCCATCGGTGTCCATCTGTGGTTTAACCCAACCCTGTTCTCAATCGCCGCTGCCTTTGCGCCTTCTGCGCCTTTTTGCGGCCAACTGCCTTTCGCCATGAAAATCGTCCTCGCTTACTCGGGCGGACTCGACACGTCCGTCATCGTCAAGTGGATGCGTGAAACGTACGACGCGGAGATCGTCACGTTCGCCGCCGATATCGGTCAGGAGGAGGAACTGCGCGGCCTGCCGCAAAAGGCGCGGAAGACCGGCGCCTCCAAGCACTACACGCTCGACCTCGTGGAGGAGTTCGCCCGCGACTTCATCTACCCGATGATCCGCGCCAACGCGATCTACGAGGGTCAGTACTATCTCGGCACTTCCATCGCGCGTCCCCTGATCGCAAAGGCGCAGATCGACATCGCGAAGAAGGAGAAGGCCGACACCGTCGCCCACGGCGCCACCGGCAAGGGCAACGACCAGTGCCGCTTCGAGCTCACGTACATGGCGATGGCGCCCAACCTGCAGATCATCGCGCCCTGGAAGATCGACTCCTTCCGCGAGCTGTTTCCGGGCCGCGCCGAGATGATCGAGTACTGCGCCCGGCACAAGATTCCGGTCGAGGCTTCGCTCAAGAAGCCGTATTCGATGGATCGGAACCTCCTGCACATCTCGTACGAAGCCGGCATCCTGGAGGATCCGTGGTTCGACCCGACGACCAAGGAAAACAAGGCCATGTTCAAGCTCTCGGTTTCGCCGGAGGACGCCCCGAACCGGCCCGAGTACGTCGAACTCGAATTCGAAAAGGGCAACTGCATCGCGGTGAACGGCCGGAAGCTGACCCCCGCCGGCGTGCTCAAGACCCTCAACAAGCTGGGCGGCAAGCACGGCATCGGTCGCGTGGACCTGGTCGAGAACCGCTTCGTCGGCATGAAGTCGCGCGGCGTGTACGAGACTCCCGGCGGCACGATCCTCATGCAGGCCCACCGCCAGGTGGAGTCGCTGACGATGGATCGCGAGGTCATGCATCTCCGCGACTCGCTCATCCCCAAGTACGCCGAGCTGGTGTACTATGGGTTCTGGTTCGCTCCCGAACGCGAGGCGCTGCAGGCGCTCGTCGACGAAAGCCAGCGCTACGTCAGCGGCACCGTGCGGCTGAAGCTTTACAAGGGCAACATCATCACCTGCGGCCGGAAGTCGAAGTACTCCCTCTACGACATGAACGTGGCGTCGATGGAAGGCGTGAAGAGCTGGTACAATCAGAGCGACGCCACGGGGTTCATCCGGCTCAACGGCCTGCGGCTGCGGGCCCGGAATATCGCGCAGGGAGGGCCCAGGGTGTAAAAGCCCAAATCCCAAAAGAACAAATCCCAAAAAAATCTCAGGACCCAATTCCCAAAAGGAGTTGGGTTCTTCGTTTTTAGCGGCGGCGACGCGACTTCACGTCCCGCGGTCGGCTTTGGTTATTGGTTATCCCAGCCTGAGATTTTTTTGGCATTTGGACCTTTGGGATTTGGGATTTGCCCGCGGCGGCCGACGCACAAAAAAGGCCGCCAACGCGGCGGCCTTTGAAAGAACTCCCGCCTTCGCGGCCGCGGCTCAAAACAAGCCGCGGGCGACCACCCCCACCGCCGTGATCGGGCCGGTGTCGTCGAGGCCGTCCAGCGCGCGGTCGGCCTTCTTCATCATCGCCCGCGCATCCTTCAGCAGCCCGTCATCACTGAGCAGCGCGCCCAGGGTGCCTTCACCCTTGGCGATCTTGTCGGACACGAGCCGGATGTTGGCGATGGAGGCCTTGAGGTCCTCGCCCGCCTTCGGATCGAAGACGAGCGTGCCGATGGCGCCTTTGCCCGATTTCACCTGATCAACGATCGATTGCGCGTTCGCCATGAAGGCCTTCGCCTCGCCGGCCGCACCCTTGATCTCGGTGACCGTGGAGATGAGCTCGTCGTGCAGCTGGGTCGAGTTCACGAGCCGTCCCAGCGTGCCCTGGCCCTGGTTGATCTTGTCGGTCACCTCGCGGAGGTTCGCCACGCTCGCCTTGATGTTGTCGTGGTTTTCCGTGACGAGGCGGTCGAGCTTCTGCACGAGCCCCGGGTTGTCCTTGTCGCCGCCGAGCGACTGGCTCAGCGAGCCCAGCGCCCCGTTCAGCTTCTCGCCCAGGTTGCCGATCTCGCTCATGATCGTGTTGAAGTCGGCCGTGCTGCGCGTGTGGATCTCGGCGCCGTCCTTCAGGTCCTCGGCATTTTCCGAACCGAGGGTGATGCTGATGTAGTTCGTGCCGATCAGCCCGGCCATCACGATGGTCGCAGTGGCGTCGGCTTTGATCTTCACCTCCGGCTGGATGTTCAGCACGGCCACGGCGCGGCGGCCGTCGAGGCGGGTCTTGCCCACGGAGCCGACCGTAACGCCGGCCATGCGGACTTCATCGCCTTCCTTCAGCTCCTTGAGCGTGTTGAAGCCGGCGACGATCTTGTAGCCTTCCTCGCGGAAGACCTTGCCGCCGCTCAGCGTCTCGAACGTCACCCACACGAGGGCGACCCCGAGCAGGAAGAAAAGCCCAACGCGGGCGGTTTGTTGTGAGTTAGTCATGGCGGAGGGAAGTGAAAGTGAGAGTGAAAGTGAGAGTGAAAGTGAGAGTGAGAGTGAGAGTGAGAGTGGCAGTGAAAGGGGAAGGAGAGCGGGAAAAGGAAGTGCTTTAAGGCTGCGTCACTTTCCCTTTCACTTTCACTTCATTGTTCCAGCTGCTTGAAGCGCGGGTTTTTCAGGTCGATGACCGGGTGCAGGAAGTCGGCCACGCGGGGGTCCTTGGGCTGCTGCAGTTCGGACGGCGGGCCCAGGAACAGAAGCCGGCCGCCCATGAGGATGCCGATGCGATCCGCGATGCTGAGGGCAAGATCGCGGTCGTGCGACACCACGATGCTGGTGACATGGTATTGATCCTTCAGCGTCGCGATGATCTCGCTGATGGTGGCTCCCATCACCGGATCCAGCTCGCTCGTCGGCTCGTCGTAGAGCATGAGCTGCGGCTCCATCACGAGGGCGCGCGCGATGGCGACGCGCTTCTTCATGCCGCCGGAGAGTTCCGACGGATACTTCTTTGCGGCGGTCTCCAACGACAGGATCTGCAGCGCCCGCATCACCTTTTCCCGGATCCCCGCCTCGTTCGCGACGCGATGTTCGCGCGGATAAAGCGCGAGATTGTCGTACACCGTCATCGAGTTGAACAACGCGCCGGCCTGGAACACCAGGGCCATCCGCACCTTGTCGCGGATCTCCTCGTTGCGCGCATCCACGCCGTCGATCGTGACATTGCCGGACGTCGGCGACTCGAGGTTCACGATGTGCTTCAGCAGCACGCTCTTGCCGGAGCCGCTCGGGCCCATCAGCACGAAGATCTCGCCGGCCGAAACGTCGAACGACACCTCCTTGAGGACGGCCACGTTGCCGAAGCTCTTCGACAGCTGGTTGATCTGCACGGAAACCGCCGGGGTTTCCTGCGTCGAGAAGGGACTGCGGGTCGCGCTGGAGTTCGGTTCCATGGTCACATGAGGGCTTTCGTGACGAAGTAATCGAGCACGAGAATGAGGATCAGCGAAACGACAACCGCCCGGGTGACAGCCGCGCCGATTTCCCGCGGGCCGCCCCGGGTGTTCAGGCCGATGTTGCAGCACACCAGCACCACGACGAAACCGAAGACCTCCGCCTTGACCAGGCCGTTGAGCACATCGGCGGGTACCATCCGCTGCCGCATGGCGGCGAAATAAGCCTGGGGCTCAATGGAGATGAAGCTGGTGTATTTCGCGACGATCGCGCCGCCGTACCAGCCGACCAGGTTGGCGATGATGGCCAGCACCGGGACCATGACCAGCGCCGCCATCAGGCGGGGCATGACGAGCATGCGCGCCGGCGGGATGTTCATGGTCTCCAGCGCATCGATCTCCTGGTAAACCTTCATCGAGGCGAGTTCGGCGGCGATGGCCGAGCCCACGCGGCCGGCCAGGAGGATCGCGACCATCACCGGCCCGAGTTCGCGGGCCATCGAGAGCCCCACCACCAGGCCGATGAACTGCTTGGCCCCGAAATTCTGCATCGCGTACCCCGTCTGCAGCGCCAGCACGCTGCCGATGAAGAAACTGAGGATCGCGACGATCGGCAGCGTCGTGTAGCCGATGAGATAGCACTGCTCCACGAACCGGCCGAACTGCCGGGGCAGCGTGGGGACGTAGGCCATGCTCCTGAGGAAGAGGAGCACCGTGCTGCCGATGCCTTCGAGGACGCGTCTGAGTTGGTTCATGTCAGCGGGAAGGGTTGGTCCGGGGAGCGCGGGCGTCCCGCCCGCTCTGGGACTGGTCGGCGGCCGGGCGGCGCGCGAAATCGAACCAGCGCACCTGCCAGCCACCGGCCGACGCGCGGCGGAACGCCACCACGCCCCGTCCGAGGGCGATGCGCTGCCCGCCAGGCGTGCGCGTCGCGCTGAAGAGCGGCCCGAGGTGGAACTCGCGTTCCCCCCGGTGGGCGCTGCGGCGGTGGGTGACCGCATTCCAAAGCAACGAGGTCCGCGTCTCCCCCGGCGCGGTCTGCTCGTGGCGCGCGAGGGCCACCAGCGGCGACCAGGCGGTACGGACCTTTTCGTTGCCGGGGAAAAACACCTCGAACGGGCTGAGCAGCTGCACCTGCCGGCGTCCGGCCCCATTGTCGAAATGGCTGAAGAGCGGCCAGACGTGGGTGAGTGAGGCGGGGGCCTTTTCCGGCGTGCGCGCGCTGCGCTGCACTTCGGACCAGTAGAGGAAGAACAGCAGCTGCGAGCGGGTGACTTCGACCGCTTTCTCCTCCCACCGGCCGCGGCGCCAGACCGGCCAGAGATACCAGGTCTTGTCGTAGCCCTTGGAGATCGAATGGGTGTAGAAGGGGCCCCAACGGTTCACGTACTTCTCGCCGCGGCCCTGGACCAGGAAGGGCCAGAAGTAGCGCGTTTCGTGATACACCGTCGGCCTGGTCCGGTCCGTGTAGCCGAAGAACGGCCAGAGGAAGTTCTCGTCGCGGTAGCCGGGCGCCGTGTGGCGGGCATAGAAGGGGAGGGCGCCCACCTCGCGGCGCACCCCGGGGCCCTGCGGGGCGTCGGGGGCGAGTTGAAACGTGTTGTTGTAGCCGAGCGGCCAGAGGTACGTCTCCTGGCGCCAGAGGCCCGGCTTCTCGCGGGTCTCGAACAGCGGCCAGATCCCGAAGCCGTGCGCCGCCCCGCTGGTGCGCCGGACGATGGGCCAGGGCGTCGAGGTCGTCACGATGCCCCCCTTCTCGGTCTCCAGGTAGAGCGGGAAGGCCGCGAACGTCGCGCGGGCGAACCCGAGCTTGTGCTTGATGGTGCCGGCGATCGGAAACAACGCCCGGTAATCCTCGTCCGGGTTCACCGCGTCCTTCGAAAACCAGAACGGCCAGACTTCCACGCGGCGGGCCGGTTCGTACTCGCTCGTGCGCGCGGGCGCGCCGGCGCGACGTTCGCTTTGGCGGATGAACTTCAGCAGGCTCCACTCGTACGTCTCGGCGTCCTGCCGGTAGGTGAAGATCGGATACAGGAAGTGGCCGATCTGAAAACGACCCTGCGCGTCGTGCTGCTGGATCCAAAACGGGCGGATCCCGCTGGTTTGCGTGTAGGCGACGGCGGTCGTTCGCGCGGGTGTCCCCGCCTGCGCCGCCGGCGTGTCGCCGGCTTCAGCGGGCACCCGCGCGGACGGCGCAGGATCCGTCTCCGGGGTCAGGTGGCGGAAAATGAACGGCCCCGCGGCGGTGGTTTCGTGCGTCCCGGTCGCGGCGTCCGTCCGCGACACCCAGACCGGCCATGCATTGGCTTCACGTTCGACGACCGGCTCGTCCGCCCCCGCCCCGTGCCCCACAAGCGCGCCAAGCGCTGCCAGAACGGCACGCGCGCAGGCGGACGTGGGAGAACGCTTCATGGTGGGAAGTTCAGGACCGGCACGACAAGGCACCCGCAGGCGCAGGCCGAAGTCGGTGGCGACCGGCGCGG
Organism: Verrucomicrobiota bacterium; assembly: GCA_023457715.1. Lineage (GTDB taxonomy): Bacteria > Verrucomicrobiota > Verrucomicrobiia > Opitutales > Opitutaceae > ER46. The sequence continues at coordinate 13,983 of JAEWKR010000178.1, read as the reverse complement.
TGTGGGTAAGGGCAAGACGTTGGCAGGCAGGCGGACCCGGTGCAAATGGGAAAGAGAAGCATGGGCCGGAGGGCGAAGGGCGGAGGCGAAATGGCACCCGTCGAGAAACGCGGGGCGGCGAGAGGTTCCCTCGCCAGGCATCCCGCAGCGTCTGGCCAGGCACCCGTCGCGCCGGCTTCAGGAGGCCTCCCGGCTCCCGTAGCGCCGGCTTCAGCCGGTACCCCGGGGTTCCCGACGTGCCCTCCTGGCCTCCTTCTCCCTTGAGCCACCCGACGGCTGCCTTTCTCATCCAACCCCATGCGCATCAGTGGCGGAACCGCTCGCGGCATCACGCTCGTCGTCCCACGCGGGGACGCGGTCCGACCGGCCACGGACGGGATGCGCCAGGCGTTGTTCTCGAGCTTGGGCGCGCGGGTGGTCGAAGCCCATTTTCTGGATCTTTTCGCCGGCAGTGGCGGCTACGGATTGGAAGCGCTGAGTCGCGGGGCGGCCGGCGGCGTGTTTGTGGAGCAGAACGCCAAAGCCGTCGCATGCATCCGCCAGAACATCGCGGCCGTGTGCAAGAGCCTGCGCCGGGACGAAAGCGGGCTGCGGGTGGTGCAGGCGGACGCTCGCACGGTTCCGACCGGCGAGTTCGTACCGGACTTGGTCTTCATCGACCCGCCCTATGACCTCATCCCGGATCTGGTGGACCTGCTGTTCGAGCGTTTGACCATGCTCCTGGTTTCACAGCCAGAGGCGCTCGTCTGCTTCGAAGCCCCCGGCGAGATCGACCTGAGCCCCGCCGGCTGGACCCTCGTGAAGCGCATCGGCAAAGGCGCCCGCCAGCCCACTGTCTCCGTGTTTCGGAAAGGCGGCTGAAGAGAGGGAAAGGGGCCCAAAGGACCAATAAGGAAGGCCTTTCTTTTAGGTCCCTTACGTCCTTTAGGTCCCTTTCCTCCCTTGGGTCCCTTTCAGCTCCCCCTCACATCAACCCCAGCTTCGAGCGCGCCAGCGTCACGGCGGCCAGCACGGCGGTTTCCGTCCGCAGGACGCGGGTGCCGAGGTGGGCCAGCTGAAACCCGCGGGTGCGGAACATCGCCCGCTCCTCGCTCGACCAGCCGCGCTCGGGGCCCACGGCAAGCAGCACGTTGGTTTCGGTCAGGAAGGGAATCTGCGACAACGCGAGCGGCGCCTCATAGTTGTCCAGGGCGATGCGGATCTGCGCCTCGTTGGGATCGGCCGTGCATACGGCATCGAGCACGTCGGGCAGTCGCTTGCCGCAGCTGATCGCCGGCACGGTGGTCTCGAACGCCTGCTCGGCCCCGGCGATGGCGTGCCGGCGCCATTCCCCGGAGGACCAGAGGGTGCTTTGGGCGTAGGAGGCATCTCCGCGCTCGGTGCGCACGAAATGCAGCGCGGCGATGCCGAGCGTTGTCGCGTCGCGCAGGATGTCGCGCGCGGTTTGCGGTCGTGGGAGCCCGACCACCACCGTGATCGGCTCCGTCACCGGCGGCGTCGTCGCCGGCACGTAGGCAAACGTCGCCCGGGTTTCCGTCAGCTCGCGAATCTCGGCCTTGCCGCGGGTGCCGTTGATGACCCCGGCATCGAAGGGTTCGCCGACGCCGCGGCGCAGCACCTTCAACACGTGTTCAACCCGACGGTCGCTCCGCGGCAGCGGCACGCCGACCTCGTCAGGTTCGAACAACACAATGTTCACCCGCCCAAATTCGCCGTCCTTCGTCCGAGCGCAAGGCTGAGGAGTTTCGCGAATTCATGCCGAGACCCATCAAAGTCAGTCTACAGGAGGCACCGGAGCAAAGGAAGCGGCGCTCGGCCGTACGGCCTGTAACCCGGCTTGGATGGGGTGCTTGGTTCCTGGCCCTGCGGGCTTGACGGAAAGGCAATCCGGAGGAAGCTGCTGGCCTGCGCCAATGCGGGCGTAGTTTAGTGGTAAAACTCCTGCCTTCCAAGCAGGTCTCGTCGGTTCGATTCCGTCCGCCCGCACCAGCCTTCGCTCTGCTCGTTGAACTCGCAGAGGCTACGGCTGGCAGGCCAGCTCCGACCTGCGGACGCGCTCCGACCTCCTTGGCGAAGGCTGCCCGCCGTAGGCTTGGCGGAGGAGGGCCACGCGACGTTGAACCCGACGGCCCTCTAATGTGGCTATTCACCCGGCCTGGTCCCGCGGTGGCCGGCTCCCCCCGTGCCCGTCCGCGCTTGCTCCGCGCGGCCGGTCGGCCAACGTCACCGGATTCTCGGTACCTCATGAGCCATCCTTCCGCCGCTCCGGCCGCGCCCCAGGGCCGGATCCCGCCCCAGATCCCCTACATCATCGGCAACGAGGGGTGTGAACGGTTCAGTTTCTACGGGATGCGGAACATCCTGACGGTGTTCCTGGTGTCGTCGCTCCTGCTTTACCTGCCCGAGTCGGAGCGGGCGGCGGGCGCGAAGGATGTCTTCCACACCTTCGTGATCGGCGTATACTTCTTCCCCCTGCTGGGCGGGTGGCTCGCCGATCGCTTTCTCGGCAAGTACCGGACCATCTTCTGGCTCAGCCTGGTGTATTGCCTGGGCCATCTCTGCCTCGCGATTTTTGAGAACAACCGCACCGGCTTCTATACCGGGCTGGCGTTGATCGCCCTGGGATCCGGCGGCATCAAGCCCTGCGTTTCCGCCTTCGTGGGTGACCAGTTCGACCAGTCGAACAAGGCCCGCGCCAAGGTGGTGTTCGACGCCTTCTACTGGATCATCAACTTCGGCTCGTTCTTTGCCTCGCTGCTGATGCCGATCTTCCTGCGTTCCTTCGGTCCCAGCGTGGCCTTTGGCATTCCCGGCGTCCTGATGTTCATCGCCACCTTCATCCTGTGGCTGGGACGAAAGCAGTACGTGATGGTGCCGCCCGCGCCGCCGAATCCCCATTCGTTTCTCAACGTGTCCCGCAGCGCGCTCGCCGCCGGCCCGGCCGGGCGCGCGCTGGCGGTGATCGGTCTGGGCGCAGCGGCCGCCGCCTTTGTCCTCCTGCCCAACTACGGTTTCGTCATCGCCTTCTGCCTGGCGCTCATGGCGCTTCTGACCTTTGGCGGCATCGGCGTCTGGACTCAGCTGGAACGCGTGCGCGGACGCCACCCCGATGAGGCGATCGACGGGGTGCGGTCCGTGCTGCGCGTGCTCGTGCTGTTCTTCCTGGTGACACCGTTTTGGTCGCTGTTCGACCAGAAGGCCTCGACCTGGGTGCTGCAGGCCAACGGCATGACGCAACCGAGCTGGTTCGAGCCGTCGCAGATGCAGGCGCTCAATCCCCTGCTCGTGATGCTGCTGATTCCGTTCAACAATCTGGTGCTTTATCCTGCGCTCCGCCGGGTCGGCGTGGAAATGACGGCGCTGCGGCGCATGACCTTCGGGCTCGTCTTTGCCGCCTTTTCCTGGGTCGTGGTCGGTTCGATGCAGGTCGTGCTGGATGACGGCCACCAATTCTCGATCGTCTGGCAGGTCCTGCCCTACGCCCTGCTCACGATGGGTGAAGTCCTGGTGTCCGCCACCGGGCTGGAGTTCGCCTACAGCCAGGCGCCGCACGCGATGAAGGGCGTCATCATGAGTTTCTGGAGTTTGTCGGTGACGATCGGAAACCTGTGGGTGCTGCTCGTGAACAAGGCGGTGAAGAACGACACGGTCATCGGGTGGATCCAGTCCGGCGGCTATGGCGTGACCGCGTTTCAGATGTATTTCTTCGCCGGGTTCGCGTTCCTGGCCGCGCTGTGCTTCGGGCTCTACGCGCGGACGTACCAGGTCGTCGACAACTACCGGCGGGGCTGAGGGCGGCGTTTCGGAAAGTATGCTGGCCGGCCGAGGGCGATTTCCGGTTTTCGCCCGCAGCCGGCCAGATTAAACGGACGTGTGCGCCTCGTCCAAGCGTGGCGCCTCTCGTGGGGTCGGCGCCTTCTACAGCGGTCTGCGTCCACTGTACCCTCAAAGCGTCGAACGTGCCGCGTCGAAATCACCCGAAAACCCACCAAACCAGCGTGGGGTCCGGCGTGAGGGCACGGTAAAACACCGCGCGGGCGGGCGGATCGGAGCGCCGCTAATGATCGTCGCGCCGGTGGGTTGCCCCCGCTGACAGGACTACTTCCGGGACGCGGAGCCCGCGACGGCCTTTACGGCCGCCGGCGGCTTGATTCGGGAAGGACAGGTTGCCCCGTCGAACCACGTGCCCTCGACAAACGTCGTCGTCGGAATCTCCGGCACCCCGAACTTGTTGTGGTGCAGCTGACCGGCGAGGATTTCAACCGCCAGCGCGCCCACCTCCTCGTGGTTTTGACGCACCCCGGCGGTCTGGCCGGTGGTGTCATCGAGGAAGACGTCCACAAAGGACAGATCCTGCGGCACCCTCACGCCCAGTTCCTGGAAACAGGTTTCGACGAAGGAAGCCTTGCTGATCACGACCTCCGGCTTGTGCTCCGCCAGCCACGCCCCCAGCCGCTCGGTCGGCGCCACCACGTGCGACTTGCTCTCGGCCATCCAGGCGTCGATCGGTTCGGCGTCGGGAAAGAGGAACATCGGGATCCGATCCGCCTCCCGCAGGTTCGCCTGCTCGGTCAGGAAGCCCGCGGTCCAGAGATGGTCGACGCTGTGATCCCAGCCGCGGTGCATGACAAACCCGATCCGGCGGTAGCCCGCCGCCACCAGCCGGCGCATCGCCAGCCGCACGATCCCGCACTGGTTGTTCGTGACGTTGTGCAGCCCCGGCTCATGCGGAAAATAGTCGATCTTCACCGCGCTGAAATGGCTCCACTCGAAATGCAGCGCGATATCCAGCTCGCGCATGTGCGAGGCGATGATCAATCCGTTGATGCCCCGCGTTTCGAGGATCCGGTTGAGGCGCGCCTGCGTCAGGCCCGGCTCGCTCATCCAGAAGTGCTCCAGCTTGAACCCGAGCTCCTCCGCCTTCGCCTGTGCGCCCGCATAGAACTGCGGGTGCGCCGTCGTCTTCTGCCAGCCGAAACGGGTGTTCCAGTTCGTCACGTACGCCAGCGTCGGCGGGTTGCGCCGGGGCATCGTCTTGCTGCGGTAGGCGACGAGCGCCTGCAGGTACGGGTCGGGTTTGTAGCCCATCCGCTCGGCAAGCTTCTGGATGCGTTCGCGCGTGGCCTCGGGGAGTCGGGGGTGATTGCGTAACGCGAGGGAAACGGTGGTGACGTGCACCCCCGCTTTTCGCGCGACGTCGGCTAGGGTCGTCCGGCGTTCGTTCACGCGCACATGGCTACGCCCGGCCGGATGCACTTCAAGTCTATTGTTAGTGTCCAAGGCCCCTTGTGAGGGTTTTCAGCGTGTTCCGATATCGCCCGGTCCCTTGCGGAATGGCCCCAATGGGATGTGTGTGTCAGCCGCGAATCCTCGGCTGCGATCAACCGTCATTCCCTCCGTGCGCATCCTTACCCTGTTCTTCGTTTTCGGCGCCCTCGCCCTCGCCTCCGCGGCCGAACCGCGCGGCGCCGCCGAGACCGGCCGCTACCGCAACCTGTTCGCCGAGTACCTGGGTAAATCCGACGCCGAGGTGAAGGCGCGCATCGAGGCCGCGTGGCGGCAGATCACCGCCGGGGACCCGGATTCCCAGCGGCTGCTGTATCCGCTGCCTGGCGACATGGCCTACGTGCCCGACATCAACAACCACGACGTCCGCTCCGAGGGCCTGTCGTACATGATGATGCTCGCCGTCCAGCTCGATGCGCAGCGGGAGTTCAACCAGGTCTGGAAGTTCGCGAAGCACTACATGTTTCACACCGGCGGGCCCTTCAAGGGCTACTTCGCCTGGCACACCGCGTTCGACGGCCGGCGGCTCAGCCAGGGACCCGCGCCCGACGGGGAGGAGTGGTTCGTCATGGCGCTTTTCTTCGCGTCGCACCGGTGGGGCGATGGCGAGGGGATCTTCCACTACGGGCGCGAGGCGCAGGAGCTGCTCCGCGTGATGATCCACAAGGGGGAGGACCCGGAGCGCGGGCCGGTCGGGCCGATGTTCGACCCGGTCGAGAAACAGATCAATTTTGTGCCCAACGGCCCGGGCGCCCGCCACACCGATCCGTCCTACCACCTGCCGGCCTTCACCGAATTGTGGTCCCGCTGGGCCGCCGCCGAGGAGGACCGCGCGTTCCTGCGCGAGGTCACCGCCCGCAGCCGGCAGCTGTTTCGGCAGGCCGCCCATCCGCGGACCGGGCTCATGCCCGATTATTCCCACTTCGACGGGCGCCCGTACAAGGCGCCGTGGGGCGCGCACCATGAGTTCCGCTACGATGCCTGGCGCACGCTCTCCAATCCGGCGCTGGACTTCAGCTGGTGGGCCCGCGATCCGTGGCAGGTTGAACAGGCCAACCGGGTGCTGACCTTCCTGGCGTCGCACCAGGGCAGGATCCCCGACAACTTCACCGTCGACGGCAAACCCACCAATCAGGCCTACAACACGGCCGGACTGATGGCCATGGCCGCCACCGCCGCGCTCGCGGCCGATCGCGCCGTGGGGGAACCGTTCGTCCGCCATCTCTGGGACATGCCCATGCCGGCCGGACGCTTGCGCTATTACGACGGTCTCCTTACCATGATTGCCCTGCTCGAGGTTGGGGGTCAGTTCCGTATCTATGGTCCGGTGACGGGCCGGTGAATCGCGCGGGGTTAATTCCAAGTCATGCCTATTCGTCTGCTCCTCGCCTTTCTCGCCGCCGCGCTGTTCGCCGGCTGCGAGACGACCTCCAACGCGCCCGCTGCCGGCACCAAGCCCAAGGCCGGACCCGGACAGCCCAGCAAGCCGGAGGTCCTCATCCCGGCCGCCAAGCTGAACGCCGTGAAGCGAGGCATGACCTCCGCCGAGGTGCGCGGGCTGCTGGGTAACCCGAACAACATCAGCCCGTTCCCCGCCGGCGAACTCAAGGGCGAGGTCTGGACCTACCGGATCAGTGTGGTGAAGCGCACCAACTTCATCGCCGCCTCGATGGAGGAGATCCCGTTCGTCGATCCCATCACCGGCGAAATGAAAATGATCAAGGAGCCCGTCCTCCGACCGCAATACGAGCGCTTTTACCAGACGCTCCAGTTCCTGATGGTGCAGGACCGCGTCACCGAACGCCGGCCGGCCGTCGAGGAAGAGCGCAACTTCCAGTGATTCATGCGGGCCTTCCGGCGCCCGCGTTGTGCATCGATTTCCCGGGTGGGCGGCGGCCGGAACCGCCCTCCCTCCACCGCTTTCTCCCCCATGAAATCCCTGGTCCTGCGGCTTTGTTTCACCCTGGGCACCCTGCTGGCAGTCGCGACCGCGGCGCGGGCGGACGACGGCTACCGGCTGTGGCTGCGCTACGATCGCATCGGCGACGAGGCCCTGCGCGCGCGTTATGCCGCGTCGTTCAGCGAGATCATCCTCGCCCAGCCACCCTCCCGCTTCGGCGGCGCGCGGGTCGACGCGGCCCGCGATGAACTGGTCACCGGCTTGAAGGGCCTCCTGGGGATCGAGGTCCCGGTGGCGGCCCAGCGAACGCGCGACCATGCGGTGCTGATGGGCACGCCCGCCAACCCCGCCATGCTCGCATGGGTCACGGAAAAGGATCTCCGCGGCGCGGGCGAGGAGGGCTACATCCTGCGGCGGGTGGTGCGCGAGGGCCGCTCGCAGATCATTCTCATGGCCAACCGGGAGATTGGCCTGGTTTATGGCGCGTTTGCCCTGCTGCGTCACCTCCAGCTCGGCCAGCCGCTCGACGCCCTCGATGTCGTCAGCGCGCCCCGCATCCAGCGCCGGCTGCTCAATCATTGGGACAACCTCAACCGGCACGTGGAACGCGGCTATGCGGGGCAATCCATCTGGGAGTGGTTCGAGCTGCCGGAGATCATCAACCCCCGTTACCGCGACTACGCCCGCGCGAATGCGTCGATCGGCATCAACGGCGCCGTGTTGACCAACGTGAATGCGGACTCGCTCGTCCTCACCGGCCCCTGGCTCGCCAAGGTGGCGGCGCTGGCCGGCGTGTTCCGCCCGTATGGGATCAAGGTCTACCTGACCGCCCGGTTCAGCGCTCCGCTCGAGATTGGCGGCCTCAAGACCGCCGACCCGCTCGATCCCGCGGTGCGCGAGTGGTGGGCCACGAAAGCGGCTGAAATCTACCGGCTCATCCCCGACTTCGGCGGGTTTCTCGTGAAGGCGAACTCCGAGGGCCAGCCGGGTCCGCAAAACTACGGCCGCGATCACGCCGACGGGGCCAATATGCTCGCCGATGCGGTGATGCCCTTCAACGGCGTCGTGGTGTGGCGCGCCTTCGTCTACGACAACAACGTCCCGGACGATCGCGCCAAGCAGGCCTTCAACGAATTTGTCCCGCTCGACGGGCGGTTCCGGCAGAACGTCATCGTGCAGGTGAAGAACGGGCCGATCGATTTCATGCCGCGCGAGCCGTTTCATCCGCTCTTCGGCGCCATGCCGAAGACCCCCCTCGCGGCCGAACTCCAGATCACGCAGGAATACCTCGGCGGCGCGGTGGAGGTCGCGTACCTCGCCCCGATGTGGAAGGAGTGCCTGGAGGCGGACACGCACCGCCCGGCCGCCGGTTCCACCGTCGCCAAGGTGGTTGATGGCACCGTCGACCTGCACAACCTCACGATGATCGCCGGGGTTTCGAACGTCGGTTCGGCGCGCAACTGGACCGGCCACCCGCTGGCCGCCGCCAATTGGTATGCGTTCGGCCGGCTCGCCTGGGACCACACGCTTTCGTCGGCCACGATCGCCACGGAATGGACGGGCATGACGTTCACCACCGCCCCCCAGGTCCGCGAGCCGATCGAGTCCATCCTGCTCCAGTCCCACGAGGCCGTGGTGAACTACTCGATGCCGCTCGGGCTGCACCATTTGATGGCGGAGGGCCATCACTACGGTCCGGGCCCGTGGGTCGACAACCTGGGCCGGAAGGATTGGACGTCGGTCTACTACCACCGGGCGGATGCGAAGGGGATTGGTTTCGACCGCACCGCCACAGGCTCCAACGCGCTCGCCCAGTACGCGGACCCGGTCGCCAGGACGTGGGGTGACCCCGCCACGTGCCCGGACGAATTTTTGCTCTGGTTCCACCATCTGCCATGGGATCATCGCATGCGTTCGGGACGCACGCTCTGGGATGAGCTGTGCGTGCGTTATCAGACCGGCGTGGACGCGGTGCGGGGCTTCCAGAAGACCTGGGCCACGCTGCAGCCGCTGATCGACGCCGAGCGCTTCGTGCATGTGACCCAGTTGCTGGTCCGCCAGGAAAAGGGCGCGCGCAACTGGCGCGACGCGAGCACCCAGTACTTCCAGACCTTCTCAAAGCGCCCCTTCCCCGCCCAGTTGGAAAAGGCCGAGTTCCAGCTCGAACATTACGTCAACCAGAAGCTACGCTACGTCCCCGGCACTGCGGACGGCCGATAGCCGCCTGCGGCGGCGGTCTTGGGTTTCGGGCTTTGGATTTGGAGTTGCGGAACGACGAGCCCAAAGCCCGGGACCCACGGCCCAAAACTCAAAACCCAAAACTCAAGATCCCGTTTCATGCGCTCACTTGCTCTCGCTGTTGTCTGTGCCGCGGCCGGCCTTCACGCCGCCGATCCGGCGCCCGTCGCGTTTCGCTCCTTTGAGTACACGGGTCGTGACCCGGTGTTCGCCGAGCCTCTGCCGCAGGGCTCCTTCCAGAATCCGATCCTGGCTGGATTCTATTCCGATCCCAGCATCTGCCGGGTCGGCGACGATTATTACCTGATCAATTCGACGTTCTCGTATTACCCCGGCATCCCGGTCTTCCACTCGAAGGACCTGGTTAACTGGACGCAGATCGGCAACGTGATCCATCGCCCCTCTCAGCTGCCCTACGATGGGCTGGGGGTGTCACGGGCGATCTTCGCCCCGGCCATCAGTTACCACAACGGCACCTACTACGTCGTCTGCACCATGGTGGATGCCGGCGGCAATTTCCTCGTCACCGCCAAAAATCCGGCCGGTCCGTGGTCCGACCCGATCTGGTACGATTTCGAGGGCATCGATCCCTCGCTCTTCTTCGACGAGGACGGTCGCGCGTGGCTCGTCAACAATGGCGCCCCCGACGAGAAACCGCGCTATGAAGGTCATCGCGCGATCTGGATCCAGGAGTTCGATCCCAAGACGAATCAGCTGATCGGCGAGCGGAAGGTGATCGTGAACGGCGGCGTCGACATCTCGAAGAAGCCCATCTGGATCGAGGGGCCGCATCTCTACAAACGCGAGGGCTGGTACTACCTCTGCTGCGCCGAAGGCGGCACCAGCGAGGGCCACTCGCAGGTCATTCTCCGCAGTCGCGCCGTCACCGGTCCCTACGTGCCCTGGGAGGGAAATCCGATCCTCACCCAGCGGGACCTGGACGGCAAAGCCGCCCCCGCCGTCACGTCGACCGGACACGCCGATCTCGTCATCGGCCCCGACGGCCAATGGTGGTCCGTCTTTCTCGCCTGCCGCCCGTATGGCCCGAACTACTACAACACCGGCCGTGAGACCTTTCTCCTGCCGGTGGAGTGGACGGACGACGGCTGGCCGCGGATCCTGCCTCCGGGCGTGCGCGTGCCGTATCAGGTGCCGGCACCCAAACTGGCCGGCTCCGAAAAGCCCCGGAAGGCCCCGCTGCCCCTTACCGGCAACTTCACGCTGCGCGAGGAGTTCACGGGACCGGAACTGGGCGGCCACTGGATGATGCTCCGGACGCCGAAATCAAAGTGGTACACCATGGGCGCCCAGGGCGGTGGGCTCGCGATCACACCGCGTGCCGACCCGCTCAGCGGCACCGGCAACCCCTCGTGGCTCGGCCGCCGCGTGCAGCACCTTCACTTCGACGCCATCACCGAACTGGTGCCGCCGACCGGGGCGGGAGTCTCCGCCGGCGTCGCGGTCTTCCAGGGCGAGAAACACCATTACTACCTCGGCGTGCGTCAGATGGGCGAGCAACGCACCCTCTTCCTCGAACAGGCCAACGGCAAGCCGCCGGTGGTGCTTGCGACCAAGCCCCTGCCGGCCGGCGAAGGCGTGCTGAAGCTCAAGGTCGTGAGCGACGGTCCCACCATCAGCTTCTACGCCGCGCGCGGTTCCGGTCCCTTCGAGGCCGTGCTGGAAAACGCCGACGGCAAGATCCTGAGCACCCGGGTGGCCGGCGGTTTCGTCGGCGCGATGATCGGGCCCCACGCCCGCCTCGAGTAACGGCCTTGGTCGTGCCGCGGAAACCCTCCGTCTGAAGGCGGGACAACCTACTCAAGCCGACCCAACCGGGCCCGGCGATTGGGGTGCGTTGTCCCGCTTTCAGGCGGAAGATCGGAGTTTCGGACGTCTACTTCGCGAAGGCGTCGTTGCTGACGAACGCGATCTTCTTTCCGTCGGGCGACCAGGATGGGACATTGATCGAGCCCTGGCCTCCGTACACGTACGCCAGCACGCGGGGCGCGCTGTTGCCGTCGGTCGCGAGCAGGCGGATATAGACGTGTTTGTAGTACGGATGGTCGGCGGGCTGGACGTCCTGCCCATAGGAAATGAAGGCGATCCATTTGCCGTCAGGTGAGAGATGCGGGAACCAGTTGTTCATGCCGTCGCCGGTGAGTTGTTCCTGCTCCGAGCCATCCGGCTTCATGCGCCAGAGCTGCATCAAACCCGACCGGGTGGAATTGAAGTAGATGAACGCGCCGTCGGGGGAGAATTCCGGGCCGTCGTCCAGCCAGTCGCCGCGGGTGAGGCGCACTTCCTCGCCGCCTTCCACCGGGATCTTGTAGATGGAGTAGACCAGCGGGCCGCCCGCCTGCTCCGCCCGGCCGCCGGTGTAGGTCAGCCACTTCGCGTCCGGCGACCACCCATGGAGATAGGACGGCGCGAGCGAGGTGACCTTCCGCGGTTCGCCTCCGGTCGCGGGCAGCACGTAGATCGTCGACTGGCCCTTCATGTCCGCGCTGTGATTGCTCACGCCCATCATCTTCCCATCGAACGACAGCACGTGGTCGTTGTTGTTGTTCACCGCGAAGCCGGTGTCGATTTTCGCCGGCTTGCGCGTCGCGAGATCGAAGCGGTGCAGCACGCCCTTGTTGGGACCGCTCCCGCTGACGTTGTAGATCAGCGCGCTGCCGTCGGGAGTCCAGTTCGGCGCCTCGAAGGGTTCCGCCGAGCTGTGGATGCGCTCCAGCCGGCCGGTCTCGACGTCCAGGATTTCCAGATGACTGCCGATGTATTCGCGATAGGGCACGAAGTTGGCCCGGACCGGCTTGATCACGCGGACGTCGCGGAAGACCGCCTGCTCCTTCACGTCGGGATTGTGCGAGCAGACGAAAAGGCCGCCCAGGACGGCATCGCCCAGGTCCACGTCGGCGATTTCGTTCGCCACGAAGGTTTCCCCGTAGCGGGCGCCGGACACGATGACCTTGCCGCCGCGGCGCTCGAGTTGGAGGACGTCCGCATTGCGCAGGGGCAGGACGAACTGACGCGTCACGCCGCCCTTCACCTTGCGATACTGGAGGGAAAGCAGTCCGTCGCCGTGCGCCGCAATGTCCACATACGGCGCGTCGGCGTCCTCATTGGGCCGGATGAGCCAGCCGAGTTTGCGATGCGGGTCGACGCCCTGGCCAAGAAAATGCGCGTGGGTCCGCAGGATGAAATCCCCGCTTAGTTTCTTCCATGCCCAGTGGTACTCGTCGCGGGTGCCCCACATGTTGGTGCCGGCACCGGTGATGGCATATTCCTGCCCGGCCGCATCGTAGCTCGCGCTGCCTGCGATTTTTGGGGCGCCGATATCGCCGTGACCGTCGAAGTCGCCGAGCGGCGCGGCTTGAACACAAAGGGCGACGCCGAAGAGCGCCGCCACGAACCTGGAGCGTAGGGACATCATGGGGGTAAAGGGGTCTGAACCGGAACCCGGTACCTCTATCCACCCGCCCGGATAACACAATCCTGCGCCATCGTTTGCGCGGCTTCGGAGGAGGGCGGTGCTTCTGCGTGCCCTGCCGTACTGAAATCTGAAATTTGAAACCTGAGGTGCCCGCGCGGCGGGCCTAGAATCCGATACTCGCGCCGCCATCGATCGGCAGCAGCGCGCCGGTCACAAACTTCCCGGCCGGTGACGCCAGATAAACCGCCGCCCAGCCGATATCCTCGGGCTGGCCGAGTTTGGCCATCGGGGTGCGGCCGATCACCTTGGCTTTGCGGGCCGGATCGTTGGCCAGGGCCCCGCGGGACATCTCCGTTTCAATCCAGCCGGGGGCAATGGCGTTCACCCGGATGCCATGGGGCGAGAGCTCAGTCGTGAGGGTGCGCACCATCCCGGTCATGGCGGTCTTCGCCGCCGCGTAGGCGATCACCAGTGGGATGCCGAAAAGCGACGCCATCGAAGCCGTAAAAAGAATCGTGCCGTGCTTCCGCTGGATCATGCCGGGCGTGACCGCGGAGGTCAGGGCATGCGCGGCGATGATGTGCGTGTTGAGTACGTCCTGAAACTCGGCCGTGGAGGTGTCGACCGCCGCCTTCTTGAGATGGCGTCCCGCGTTGTTGACCAGGCACGTGACGGGCCCGTGTTCGCGCGTGATGCGGTCAACCAAGGCGTCGGTTTCGTCGAAACGAGTGATGTCATGGGCGACGTAGCTGCATCCCGGCCCGAGCTCAGCCGCCGTGGCCGCGAGTTCGGCCTCCCGGCGCCCGACCAGCACGACCTTGGCGCCTGCCTGGTGCAGGGCGCGGGCGATCGCCTGCCCGATGCCGGTGCCTCCGCCGGTCACGAGCGCGAGTTCGCCGCGCAATGAAAACACCTCGGGAAACGTCGGGTTCATGGATGAAGATGCCGCGGGAAGCCAGCCGCCGCAATGAACCGAGAACCTATTCGGGCGGCCGTACCTTCCGATGCGACCTGCGACTTCAGCGCCGCGGCCGAAAACCGGCGACGCACCCTCAGGTCTTACAGTTGCGCAGATTGCGGGCCGGCCCCCCCCCCCCCCAAAAACCCGGGGGGCCCCCGGCCCCCC
>JAEWKR010000177.1 GCA_023457715.1 Verrucomicrobiota bacterium | reverse complement strand
GATGATCGGCTGAAACTCAGCGCGCATCGTTCTGTTCCTCCTCTGATGTGGTTTGTTTCACACCAAAGACGTTAGAGGTCCTTAACTTGGAATGGAACGATGCACTTTTAACTTCGGGATCCAGGTTCGATGTTCAGCGTTCGATGTTCGATGTTCGCCGTGCGGTCTCGGCCCGTTCAACGTCCAACATCCAACATCCAACGTCCAACATCCAACGCTCAACGTCCAACGCCCAAGGCCCAAGGCAGAACATCGAACATCGAACATTCAACATCGAGTGAAGACCGGCATGGCCGGTTCCTACTTGGATGTTGGACGTTGGCTGTTGGATGTTGGATGTTGGGTATTCGCTCCGTCCTTCGATGTTCGATGTTCAGCGTTCGATGTTCGATGTTCGCCGTGCGGTCTCGGCCCGTTCAACGGCACGCGCAAGGTCACGGTCGTGCCTTTGCCCGGGGCGCCGGTGAGGGTGAGTTCGCCGCCGATGAGCGAAGCGCGTTCGCGCATGCCGAGGAGGCCGAGGGAGCGGGTGCCGGCGATCTCCTCCTCCGAGATGCCGCGGCCGTTGTCGGCGACGGTCATCACCAGGGTGTCCTGCTCCTGATCGAGTCGCACATCGACCCGGGTCGCCTGGGCGTGGCGGATGATGTTCGTCAGCGTTTCCTGGTAGATGCGGAAAAAGACGGTGGTGATGTCGTGATCCCACAGCGTCTCCTCGACCGTGGTCGTCACCACGCAGGCAATGCCGCTGCGGGTCTGGAACTCGTTGGCCTGCCATTCCATCGCGGCGATCAGGCCGAGGCTGTCGAGGATCCCGGGGCGCAGCTCCGTCGCGATGCGCCGCACCGTCTGGATGGTGGAATCGATGTGGTCGACCATCGTCCTGACCTTCTGCTGCACCGGCTTCGCGTTTTTTCCGAGCTTCGAGGCGAGCCACGACATGTCGAGCTTCAGGCCGGTGAGCTGCTGGCCGAGTTCGTCATGGACCTCGCGGGCGATCCGGGTGCGCTCCTCCTCGCGCACGTACTGCAGGTAGGTGGTCAGCGCGCGCAGCTGGTCGAGCGAGCGGCGCAGCTTGTCCTCGGCGCGCTGGCGTTCGCGGCGCTCCGCCGATTCGCGCAGGGCCCGCTGGACCGCGGGGCCGAGCCGGCCGAGGCGGGTCTTGAGCACATAGTCGGTGGCGCCGTTCTTCAGCGTTTCGATCGCCACCTCCTCGCCCATGGTGCCGGTGACAAAAATGAACGGGGTGTGCGGCACCCGCTGCTTGGCAATCTCGAGGGCGGCGTAGCCGTCGAACGAAGGGAGGGCGTAATCGGACAGGATCATGTCGGGCACGCGGTCCTCCAGCTGCCCTTCGAACGCCTCCTGGGTGTCGACGCGGACCAGCGAGAAGGTGAGTCCGCTTTCCCGCAGAAAATGCTCCACCAGCTCGGCGTGGGGGACGTTGTCCTCGAGCAGGAGGATGTGCAGCGGGCGCGCCGACGCCGGGTCGGGACGGGAGGCGGCCGGTGGGGCGTGCGGGGGCGGCGACGGCGGAAACATGGTCACGGCGTGGCCGCCGCCGGAACGGTGACCGGCCGGGGCTGGTTGACCTCGAGCCAGAAGCGCTGGAGGGCCGCCAGCACCTCGACCAGCCGGGGAAACTCCAGCGGCTTCACCACGTAGGCGTTGGCCCCGAGATCGTAGGCCGTGGCGATATCGCGCTCGTCCTGGGAGGAGGTGAGCATCACCACGGGAAGGGTGCGGTAGAGCGGATCCGCCTTGAGTTCCCGGAGCAGCTCCAGCCCGTCGAGCCGGGGCATCTTGACATCGAGCAGCACGACGGCCGGGGGGCCGTGCGTGCGCTGGGCGTACATCCCGCGGGCGTGGAGAAAGTCGAGCGCGTCGACGCCGTCCTTCACGTGCACCACGTGCGGCGGGTTGGGGCCGCGCTGGAGGACGTGCAGCACCAGTTCGGCGACGTAGGGGTCGTCCTCCGCGAGCAGGATGTACTTTTCGTCCGCGTTCATGCGGGGGCGGAGGAGCGGGGCAGGCTGAAGTAGAACGTGGCGCCCTGCCGCGGGGCGCTCTCGGCCCAGATGCGGCCGCCATGGCGCTGGATGATGCGGCGGGTCTTGGCCAGGCCGATCCCGGAGCCTTCGTATTCGCTGGCCGGATGCAGCTTCTGGAACACGCCGAAGAGCTTGCCGGCATAGCGCAGGTCGAACCCCGCGCCATTGTCGCGCACGTGGATGATGTCCTCGTTGCCCACGACCTCCGCGCCGATCTCGATGCGGGCCTCCGGCTCGTTCCGGGAGAATTTAACCGCGTTGGCGAGGAGGTTCATGACGGCCTGGCGGAGGAGAATGGGGTCGGCCATCACGTCCGGCAGGTCGCCCACAATCCAGCGGACGGTGCGGTTTTGCAAACCGGCCTCCAGCTCGCGCTGCACATCCTTCACCACCTCACCCAGATTCAACCGCACCTTGTGCATCTCCGCGCGGCCGATGCGCGAGAGCGCCAGCAGGTCGGCGATCATGCGCCCGAGCTGCTCCGTCGAGTTGCAGATGGTGTCGAGGTGGCGGCGGCTGCGTTCGTCGAGCCGCGGGCCGAGGTCGCTCTTGAGCATCTCGACGAAGCCGGCGATGTGGATCAGGGGCGCCCGGAGGTCATGGGAGATCGAATACGAGAAGGCCTCCATCTCCGAGGAAGCGGCCTCCAGTTCGGCGGTGCGCTCCTTGACCTGTTGTTCGAGCGCGGCGTTGAGCCGGCGAATCTCGTCCTCCTGGTTCTTGCGGCGCGTCACGTCGCGGGCGATCGCGGAAAAGCCGGTGAGGCGGGCGGTGTCGTCGCGCAGCGCGGTGATGACCAGGCTGGCGCAGAACGTCGAGCCGTCCTTCCGCAGCAGCCAGCACTCGTCGTGGAACGTGCCTTCGGAGGTGGCGACGGCCAGCGCCTGGTCCGGCTTCTTCCGCTCGGCGTCGTCGGCGGAGTAGAAACGGTGGAAGCGGCGGCCGACGATTTCAGGGGAGCGGAAGCCGTGGAGCCGCTCCGCGCCGACATTCCACGTGCTCACCCGCCCATGCAGGTCGAGCATGTAGATGGCGTAGTCCTCGACGCCCTCGACCAGGAGCCGGAACCGCTCCTCGCTCTTGCGGAGGGCCTCCTCGGTGCGGCGGCGCTCCGTGATGTCGCGCACGAAGCTCGTGAACACCCGCTGTTCGCCGTCGCCGGTGTGGGTGATCGTGAGCTCCACGGGAAACTCGGCGCCGTTGGCGCGCAGCGCCTGCAGCTCCAGGCGCTGGCCCAGCAGCCGGCCCCGGCCGGTCTGCAGGTAGCGGGACAATCCCTTGCGGGTGAGCTCCTCGTTGGCGGAGGCGCTCATCAGCTCCTGGAAGGTCCGGCCCAGCGCCAGCTCGCGGCTGAAGCCGAAGACGACCCCGGCGGCGGGGTTCCATTCGATGATCCGGCCGTCGGCGTCGAAGGTGATGATGGCGTCGAGCGCGGTTTCGAGGACGGCCGATTTGCGCGTCTCGCTGCGCCGCACCGCGTCCTCGGCGGCCTTGCGATCGGTGATGTCGCGCATGAACGCGGTGTAGAAGGGCGGGGCGCCCTCGCTGATCTGCGTCACCGCCAGCTCGATCGGAAACTCCTGGCCGCTGGCGCGGCGCGCCAGGACCTCGACCGGCCGGCCGACGAGGGAGGTGACGCCGCCGCTCAGGTAGTCGACCAGCCCGGGCAGGGTGCGCTTCGCGGCCGGCGCCGGGACGATCAGCTCCTCGAGCTTGCGACCGATGGCCTGCTCGCGCGGATAGCCGAAGATGCGGGCGGCCGCGGTGTTCCACTCGCGCACCACGCCGCGCTGGTCGACCCCGGCGATCGCGTCGAGCGAGGTCTCGAGGATGGCGGCCTTGCGGTTCTCGCTCTCGCGGAGCGCGTTGGCCGCGGCCTTTTGGGCCGTGACGTCGTGCAGGATGATCTGGATCGCCGGCTCGTCCAGATACGTCATGTGCGACGCGCCGATTTCGACGGAGATCTCGGAACCATCGCGACGGACGATCGTTTCCTCCAGGAACGGACTGCCGCCGCCGCCCCGGGAACGGTCGCCCCAGGGGGCGCGGGAGCCGCGGTCGCCGAGCCGCTTCAGCCGTTCCGCCACGGTGGCGCGGCCCTCCGGGTGGAGATGGTCGAGGAAGGTCTGGCCGAGGACCTGCTCCGGCTCGGCCGCGCCGAGCAGCCGGCTGGCGGCGGAATTCAGGAAGACGATCTGGCCGTGCTGGAGCACCATGAGCCCGTCGGGGCATAATTCCACCAGCCGGCGGTAGCGTTCCTCGCTCTTGCGCAAGGCTTCCTGCGCCTGCATGCGTTCCGTGGCATCGCGCACGACCTGGGTGAAGCCGCGCAGATTCCCGGCGTCGTCCCGGAGCGCGCGGATGTCGACGTGGGCCCAGAAGGTGACGCCGTCATGGCGCTGCCGCCAGTTCTCCTCCTGGAAGCGGCCCTCGGCGGCGGCGGTCTTGAGGTCCTGTTCCGGCTTGCCGAGCTCGCGCTCGACCGGGCGGTAGAAGCACTGGAAGGGTTCGCCCACCACGTCGGAGGCGCGGTGGCCGAAGACCGTTTCCGCCCCGGCATTCCAACTCGTGATGCGCCCCGACGGATCGAGCATGCAGATGGCGTAGTCCTTCACGCCGCTCACCAGCAGGCGGAAACGCTCCTCGCTCGCGCGGAGCTCCGTTTCGGCCTGCTTGCGCTTGGCGCGTTCGCCAGCCAGCCGGAGTGCGCGCTCGACCGCGGGGACCAGGTTCGACATCCGGCTCTTCAGCACGTAGTCGGTGGCGCCGCCCCGCAGCGATTCGATCGCGAGCTCCTCGCCCATGGAGCCGGTGACGAAGATGAAGGGGATTTCCGGATACTGCGTGCGCGCCAGGCCGAGGGCGGCAAAGCCGTCGAACCCGGGCAGGCCGTGGTCGGAAAGGATCAGGTCGGGCGGGTTCGTCTCGAGCTCGCGCGTGAACGCCTCGCGCGTCTCCACCCGCTTCACCTGAAAGGGAATGCCGGCCTGCCGCAGCTCATGGTCGATGAGCATGACGTCGGCCGGGACATCCTCGAGGACCAGGATGCGCAGCTCCTTGTTTACAGTCTGTGCCTGATGGGGGGACAAAAAGGTGTAAAAGGGTTGTGAGTAACAGTGTAGGCCGGAAGCGGCCGGCGGCATGGTGGGTGTGCACCTGAATCGCAACTGGGGTTGTACCCAGCACCATTAGCGCGGCTTGTAGGACAAGGAGGCATTCAGACCCGGGGTTGGGCCACGTTGGTCCAGGTGTCCGGCACCGGCCGGGTCACGCGGGTGCGGGCAGCGGAGCGGAGGTAGCCTTCCGCGGTCGCTTCGGCGGAGCTCTTCCAGTCGCAGGTCAACGCGCGCGCCTTGGCGGCGACGTGCAGCCGGCTCCAGCTCGCCACATCGGTCGCCAGCTCCCGCAACCGATCCTGGAGGGCGGCGCTGTCATGGTGCGGGGCATACAACGCCGCCTCGCCGAAGCGCTCGCGCGCGGGCGCGACATCGGTGACGAGGGCGGGGCAGCCCGCGCCGAGCGCCTCGGTCACGCAGGAGGCCAGGCCCCATTCGGCGGGCGCATGGATGAGGCCGCCCGCGGCGCGGTACCACAGCGGCAGCTCGTCGGCGGACACCTCCTGCACGCAGTGGACGTCGGCGGCGTAGGGTGACTGCCGAGTGAGCAGTCGCACCCGTTGCGCGCAATCGGCGCCCCCGGCGATGAACACCAGCTGCCAGGGGGACGGGACGACGGTCTTGAACGAATCGAACGCGCGGATCAGCGGCAGATGCGCCTGGGCGGGATCCTCCACGCAACCGACCACGAGGAAAAAGGGCGGGTGGATCCCGTGGCGTCGGATCAGTTCGGCGGCGGCCCGATCGCGCGGCACGGCGCCGAGGCGCGACACGTCCACCCCCGGTGCGGCGACCGTGACGCGGCCCGCCGGAAGGCCCGTCAGCTGCGCCAGCTCGGTTGCGGCGGCCTGGGAGCCGACCAGCAGGCCGTCCTGCCGCCGCGCGAGTGCCCGAAACACGGCGCCCGGGCACGACCCCCGCGTCTCCGCGGCGCGGGGACGACGGAAAGGACCCATGTGATGCACCGTGGTGACGAGAGGGCAGCTCCGGCGCCACACCATCCGTCGCTCCGTCGGGACGTGGAGCAGGTCGAGGCGATGGGCCTGCGCCAGGGCGGGCAGCCGAAGGTGATGCCACGACAGATCCTCGGCGCCGCGCCGGTGGGTCCGACCCACGACCACGAGGCGGGCGTGATCGCGCGCGAAGCCAAACACGGGAAGATCTTCCTCGAGGACGAAAAGGACGTACTGGTGCTCCGGCACGTGGCGGAACAGGGCCGCGAGCAACGGCAGAAGGTAGTGCCCCACTTCGGAGCGGCCGCGTTGGACGAGGGTGGTCGAGATGCCGATCTTCATTGGCCGCCCTCGAGGACGAGGAGGTCAACCGCCGTGGCCCGGAGCAGCCCCTGGACCTGCGGCTGCGGATGCGCGAACAGGACCTCGGCCTGCAGGCCCCGCGCCCATTGTTTCACGCGCAACATCAGCGCCGCGCCCGCGCTGTCGAGCTGCCGGAGCCGCGAAAGGTCGATGATCACCAGGGTGGCGCCACTGGCCGCAAAGGTGCGCAGGTAGTCGGAGGTCATCTGCCAGACGTCCTCGGCGTTCGCGCCGATGATCTCGCCGCACCACGCGAGCGAACGCGTGACGCCGGCCACGGACACGGGGGCCGACGTCGGGAACCGAGCGCGCGCGGCGGCGACACTGTCGACGGTTTCGAAGAGGCCGAGCAGGCCGGACCTCGCCAGCGCCCGGCGGACAGGCTCGCTGGGGGAGATCAGGACGAAATGGCGGCCGGCGCGCAGAAAGGCGGCGCGCTGTCGCGCCAGGATCGCCAGGCCGGTGGCGTCGATGTGTCGCACGCGCGAGGCATCGACGGTGCAATGGGCGCCGGGGGCATCGGGCAGGCACCACACTTTGGGGCAGCCGTCGCACGCGGCGCGGGTCAGGCTCTCGCCGGCATCGATGTCGATCCAGTCCGGCGACGACCGCTGCAGCCGCCCGTCGACCGTGTCCGGCTTCGGCGCGGAAAGCACCTGGCGCATGGTCCACAGCCGCCGGACCACCGTCCAGCCATTGCGGAGACGGTCACGCCACGGGTGGGGTGGGTCGGCGGGCCGCCGCGCGAGCCGGCCGGGGAAATGAAGCACCACCGGCACGTTGAGGTCGCGGTGGCCGCCGGCGAGCCAGGTTTCCAGCGCCGGCTCCTCCGACCACACCAGGAGCAGATCGGGTTTCGCCGCGCGAATCGCCCCTGCGGCCTCCTCGTCGTCGAACACTTCGCGGGACTCCGGGGCATACGAACCCACCAGGTTGAGTCTGGGGTGGCGCCGGCGCAGCACCGCCTCGGTCGCGCCGGCGGCGCCGCAGTCCGCCGTGAGCACGAACACGCGCAGCCCGCGCGCGATCGCCAGGCCGGCCACACCCGCCACCAGCTCGCGGCTGTAGATCCGGTGGGCGAGGGGATTGCCCAGCCAGCGGGCGGCCCAGCGCAGCCCCGTGCTGTCGCCCAGCACCAGGTCGGCATCGGCAAGTGCCTTGAACAACGCGGGTTCGCGTTCAGCGCGCAGGAGCCGCGCCGCCGTCGCGACGGCGACGAAATGGGGTCGACGCCCCGTCAGCATGCCCGACACCCGCGCCAGCGTCACTTCGAGCGACAGATTTTCGATCGCCACGCCAAGCAGGGCGACGGGCCAGGGGGAGGGTCGCGCCGGGCGATGGGGAGCACCGCGCTGGGAGACCGCCGCTTCGTAACCGGGGAGAAGCGAGGCCGCTTTCATGCCCACAATGAACGCGATCCGAGCAGGTTTCGAAATGGGGCAAGTCCCTTCTCCGCGCGTCACCCGCGGTCCATCCCGCATCCGGGGTGGGGCCTAGACCCACTACTGAGCCGCAACCCGGTTCCCTAAACTCGACGCAATGGTCCAACGTACGTCAGTCGACAACGGCTGCGGTGCGGTTTCGTTTCCGCTTACGCCGATGCAGCAGGGCATGCTTTTCCATGCCGTGGGCAGCGCGGTTCCGGGCGTGGATATCGAGCAGGTGGTCTGTGAGCTGCGGCACGCGGTCAGCGTCCCGGAATTCGAACAGGCCTGGCAGCTGGCCGTGCAGCGGCACGAAAGCCTCCGCACGGCGTTCCTGTGGCAGTCTGGACAGGAACCGCGGCAGGTGGTTCGTCCCGCAGCCGAGGTGCTGTTGCCCATTCGCGTCCTGAACCTGGCCACCATTGCCGACGTGGAGCGGGTGATCGAGGCCTACCTGGCGTCCGACCGGCGCGCCGGCTTCGCCCAACTCGAGGCCCCGCTGGCGCGACTGGCGGTTTTCCGTTCCGACGAGGCGGCCCGGACGTGGTTCGTGTTCACGTACCACCACCTGATTCTCGACGCCCGCGGGATGGGCGCCCTGTTCCAGGAGGTCCTCGATCTCCACGACGCCCTCGCAGGCGGGAAGACGGTCACCCTCACCCCCGTTCGTCCCTACCGCGATTACGTCGCCTGGCTCCAGACCCTGGACCGCCGCCGCGCCGAGACCTTCTGGCGGGAACAGCTGCACGGCCTCAGCAGCCCGACGGCCCTGCCGCTGCCCGCTCCGGCCGACGCGGTCGGTGCCGGTGACAGCACTCCGGGTGAGCTGGCCTGGCGCTTCTCCGCCGCCGAAACCGCCTCCTTCCGCGCCGCCGCGCAGCGCCTGGGCGTGACGTTCAACACCCTCCTGCAAGGCGCGTGGGCGCTGGTGCTCAGCCGCTACGTCGGCGAGGACGACGTCGTGTTCGGGGCGGTCCGCGCCTGCCGGCACGTGCCGGTGGAGGGCGCCGGCACCATGGTCGGGATGATGATCAACACCGTGCCGCTCCGGGTGAAGCTTTCGGCCGCCGCGAGCGTGGAGCACTGGCTGCGGCAGCTGCGGGAACAGTGGGTCGCGATGCGCGATTTCGAGCACACGCCGCTCATGCAGGTGCAGCAGTGGGCGGAGATCGCCCCCGGCCGCGCGTTGTTCGATACGCTGTTCAATTTTCAGGAGCCTTCCTGGATCGCCGCGCTCGCGGCGCAGGGCGGGCGCTGGGCCGAGCGGACCTTTTCCATCCGCAGCCAGCCGGGGTATCCGCTGGCATTGGACATCTATGGCGACGAGGCGCTGCTCATCCGCGCCTTCCACGACCGCCGCCGGTTTGCGGGGGAAACCGTCGCCCGACTCCTCCGGCACTATGTCAACGCCATCACCGCGCTCGCGGATCCGCGCACGGATCGGCTCGGCCGGATCGAGCTCAGCGACGCGGCGGAGCGGGCCACCCTCCTGCAGGCGTTCAACCGCACCGCGCTGGAGTATGACCGCGGCGTCTGCGTGCACACCGCGTTTGCCCGCCAGGTCGCGGCCGGCGCCGACCGGCTCGCCGTGAGCGATCCGAAGTCCCGGCTCACCTATGGTGAACTCGATGCGCGCGCCGGCCGGCTGGCCGAACGCCTCCGCGCCGCCGGGGTGGGGCGCGACGCCCTGGTCGCCGTGTGCATGAAACGTTCGACCGAAATGATCGTCGCCTGGCTCGCCGCGGTGAAGGCGGGCGGCGCCTTCACCCCGATCGATCCCGACTATCCGCCGGAGCGCATCGCGTATCAGCTGCGCGACAGCAATGCCTGCGTGCTCCTCACCCAGCCGCACCTGCGCGGCATTCTGCCGGCGTTGCCGCCTGGCTTCGCCACGATCGAGGTGGGGGAGGGCGCGGCCGAGTTCGCGACCGGCGGCGACGTGCCGGCGTTCGCGGCCCCCGGCAGCGACGCGCTGGCGTATGTGATCTACACGTCCGGCTCGACCGGCCAGCCGAAGGGCGTCCAGATCGAGCACCGGGCGCTGATGAACCTGGTCGCGTGGCACCAGCGCACGTACGGCATCACGGCGGCCGACCGCGCGACGCAGGTGGCGAGCCCCGCCTTCGATGCCTCCGTCTGGGAGATCTGGCCGTACCTGACGGCGGGCGCCAGCGTGCATATCCCGGATGAGGATACGCGCATCGCCCCCGCGCGCCTCTGGCAGTGGATGGCCGGCAGCGGCATCACGATCTCCTTCCTCCCGACCCCGCTCGCCGAGGCCGCGCTCAACGAACCGTGGCCCGAGGGCATGGCACTCCGCGCGCTGCTGACCGGTGGCGATCAGCTCAAGCGCCCGGCCCCCGCCGGGTTCCCGTGCGCTCTGGTCAATCACTACGGGCCGACCGAGAGCACCGTCGTCGCCACCGCCACGGCGGTCCGCCCCGCCGATGGCACGATGCCGCCGATCGGCGCACCCATCGGGAACACCACCGCCTATGTGCTCGACCGCCAGCAGCGGCTCGCGCCGCTCGGGGTCCCTGGCGAGCTTTATCTCGGCGGCGAGAGCCTGGCGCGCGGTTACCACGCGCGGCCCGATCTCACCGCGGAACGTTTCGTTGCCGTCGATCTCAGGCAACCTGGCAACCCGGGCGCCCAGCGGCTGTACCGCACGGGCGATCTCGTCCGCTGGCGGACCGACGGCCGGCTCGATTTCCTTGGCCGACTCGACAACCAGGTGAAGATCCGGGGCTGCCGGATCGAGCTCGGCGAAGTCGAAGCCGCCCTCCAGCGCCACTCGCGCGTGCGCGAGGCCCTGGTCCTGGCGCGCCCGGACGAACGCGGCGTGATGCAGCTGATCGGGTACGTGGTCGCGTCGGGCGCCGCGCCGACGGCCGACGAGGTGCTGGCGTTTGTCCGCGAGACGCTGCCGTCGTACATGGTGCCGGCCGCGCTGGTCGTGCTGCCCGGCTGGCCGCTCACCGCCAACGGCAAGGTGGACCGCCGCGCGCTCCCGCCCCCGCCGGCCGCGAAGGAAGCCGCGTACGCCGCGCCGGAAACCCCCCGCGAGCAAATGGTCGCCCGGGTCTGGGCGGAGGTGCTGGGGCGTCCCACGATCGGCCGCGACGACAACTTCTTTGATCTCGGCGGGCACTCGCTGCTCGCCGCGCAGGCGATGACCCGCCTGAACGCCGCCCTCGGCGCCGCGATTTCGGTGCGCGTCCTTTTCGATCATCCGACCCTCGCCGCGTTTGCCGTCGCGCTCGACCAGCCGTCCGCGGCCCTGCCGAAGGTCCCCGCGCTGCGCGCGAAGCGCCGCGCTTCCCCCGATTTGGAACTGGTCCAACCCCGCTGATAAGCCATGCAAACTTCCGTACTGCCCTCCGCGATTGCAGTGGATGCCGCCTCCGCCGGCACGCTGCCGGTCCCGACGAATGTCGAACTGCTGCCCGCCTCTTCCGGCCAGCGTCGGCTGTGGTTCCTCGACCAGATGGAACCGGGCACCCCGCTGTACAACATCCCGTACCTGGTCCGGCTGAGCGGCCCCCTGAATCTCGGTGCGCTGGAGCGCGCGCTGACCTCCCTCGTCGGACGGCATGAGACCCTCCGCACCAATTTCATGGCGGTGGGCTCCGAACCCAAGCAGGTGGTGCGCAGCTCCTGGCAGCTCGAGTTGCCGGTGGAGGACCTGGCCGGGTTCACGGGCCAGGCGCAGCAGGACGAACTCCGCCGCCGCACGGGCGAGGAGGCGCGCATGCCGTTCAACCTGGCCCGCGACCTGATGCTGCGCGTGCGCCTCTACCGTCTCGGCCCGACGGAGCATGCGCTGATGCTGGTGATGCACCACATCGCGTCGGACGGCTGGTCGATGGCGATCTTCTACCGCGAACTCGGCCAGTGCTACGAGGCGTTCAACCGCGGCGCCACCCCGCAGCTGCCGGAGCTTGCCGTGCAGTATGGCGACTTCGCCCAATGGCAGGAGGAGTACCTCCAGGGCGAGACGCTCGAGCGCCTGACGAAATTCTGGAAGCAGACGATGGAGGGTGCTCCGGCGCTGCTCGAGCTGCCGGCCGACCGGGCGCGTCCGCCGCTGCAATCCCACCGTGGCGGCAATGTCCAGGTGAAGATTCCCGGCGAACTCATCGCCCGGCTCAAGGGGCTGAGCAGCCAGCACCGCGTGACGCTGTTCATGTCGCTGCTCGCCGGTTTCGACATCCTGCTCCATCGCTACACCGGCCAGACCGATCTGGTCGTCGGTTCTCCGCTTGCGGGTCGCGACGCCGCCGAGACGGAGGGGCTGATCGGCTTCTTCATCAACACCCTCGCCCTGCGCGCCAATCTCACCGGCGATCCGACCGTCAAGGAGCTGCTCGCGCGGATCCGGGACGTGACGCTCACCGCGTACGAGTATCGCGAAATGCCCTACGAGAAGCTGGTCGAGGAGCTGCAGCCCCAGCGCAATCTCAGCTTCGACCCGATCTGCCAGGTGTTCTTCATGCTGCAGAACGTGCCCACCGCGCCGCTGAAGCTCTCGGGCCTCGAACTCAGCATCGCGCCCGTCTACACCGGCACCGCCAAGTCGGACCTCACGATCTGGTGCATCGAACAGCCCGACTACCTCGACGTCACCGCCGAGTACAACACCGACCTCTTCGACGCGGCCACCATCGAGCGCATGATGGGTCACTACGTGACGATCCTGGAGGGCATGGTCGCCCAGCCGGAGCTGAAGATCTCCCAGCTGCCCCTGCTCACCGCCCCGGAGCGCCAGACGATTCTCGAAACCTGGAACGCGACCGATGTCCCGTATCCGACCGGGAAGACCGTGGTGGATCTCTTCGCCGAACAGGTCGCGCGCACGCCCGACGACGTGGCCCTCGTCTTCGAGGGCGAAGAGCTGACCTACGCCGAACTGGACGCCCGCGCCGAAGCCTTCGCCGCCCGGCTGCGTCCGCTCGGCGCCGGCCCCGACGTGCTGATCGGCATCTATGTGGAGCGCTCGCTCGACATGATGGTGGGCCTGCTGGGCATCCTGAAGTCCGGCTCGGGCTACGTCCCGCTCGACCCGGCGTATCCAAAGGAGCGGCTGGCCTACATGCTCCAGGATTCGCAGGCCCCGGTGCTCGTGACGCAGACGCGGATGCTGGATCGTCTGCCGCCCCACCAAGCCGCCGTCGTCTGCATCGATGATCCGGCTACGCCGGGAATTTCAGATTTCAGATCGCAGATTTCAGATTCTTCGGTGCCGAAGCCGGACAGCCTGGCGTACGTGCTGTATACGTCCGGGTCCACGGGAAATCCGAAGGGCGTGATGATCACGCACCGCAACCTGGTGAATTTCTATGTGGGCATGGACGGCGCGCTGGGCGCCAAGCCGGGCGTGTGGCTGGCGATCACCAGCATCTCGTTCGACATCTCCGGCCTGGAACTGATCTGGACCCTCACCCGCGGCTTCAAGGTCGTGGTCCTGTCCGAGGACGCGAAGATGCCGGGAGCGGCGGAGACGAAGCGCCCCGCCCGCAAGCATCTCGATTTCAGCCTCTTCTACTTCGGCAACGAGACCGCCGAGGGCGACATCGACCGTTACCGGCTCACCCTCGAAGGCGCGAAGTTCGCCGATCGCAACGGCTTCAAGGCGGTGTGGACGCCCGAGCGTCACTTCCATTCCTTCGGCGGGCTTTACCCCAACCCCGCGGTACTGGGCGCCGCCATCGCCGCCGTCACCGAGCGGGTGCAGATCCGCGCCGGCAGCTGCGTCGTTCCGCTGCATCATCCGTTGCGCGTCGCGGAGGAGTGGTCGGTCGTCGACAACCTGTCCAAGGGCCGCGTGGGCATCTCCGTGGCCACGGGCTGGCATGACCGCGACTTCACGCTCGCGCCGGGCAACTTCCTCGACCGCAAGAACGTGATGCGGCAGGGAATCGAGACCGTCCGCCGTCTCTGGCGCGGCGAAGCGGTGGAGTACGCGGGCGGCCGGGGCAACACCCATGCCGTCAAGGTGTACCCGCGCCCGATTCAGAAGGATCTGCCGATGTGGGTGACCGCCGCGGGCAATCCCGAGACCTTCAAGCTGGCCGGCGAGATGGGCGCCAACGTGCTCACCCACTTCCTCGGCCAGGAGCCGGAGGACCTGGCGAAGAAGATCGAACTCTACCGCGCCGCCCGCCAGGCCGCCGGTCATGAGGGCCCCGGCTGCGTCTCCGTCGCGCTCCACACCTTCGTCGGCGAGAACCTCGACGAGGTCCGGGCCCTCGTGCACGACCCGCTCTGTGCCTACCTGAAGCAGTCGGTCGAGCTTCTGCGCGACCTCTCGCAAGGCCTGTATCCGGGCGCGGACGTCAAGAAGCTCACCGAGGACGAGACCCAGGCCGTGGTGGAGTATTCGTTCAATCGTTACTTCGCCGCCTGCGGCCTGCTCGGCACCCCCGAGACCTGCCGCAAGACGCTGCAGAAGCTCGCCACCATCGGCGTCGACGATGTGGCCTGCCTGATCGATTTCGGCGTCGAGACCGGGAAGGTCCTCCAGAGCCTGGAACTCCTGAATCAGGTCCGCGCCGAATGGCAGGCCGGCTCCGAATCTCAGATCTCAAATCTCCAATCTCAAATCGGCGGCGCAGCCGCCGACTACTCCCTGCCCGCGCAGATGGCGCGCCACGGCGTCACCCACCTCCAGTGCACGCCGTCGTTCGCGCGCCTGCTGAGCCAGACGCCGGCGTCGTTCCAGGCGCTGCGTTCCCTGCGGAAGCTCATGGTGGGCGGCGAGGCGCTGGGTGTCGGCCTTGCGCAGGAACTGATCCGCCTGGTTTCCGGCGACGTGATCAACATGTACGGCCCGACGGAGACCACCATCTGGTCCAGCACCCACCGCGTCGTCGACGAGCCCAGCAATACCGGCGCCGTCGCGGTCGGCCGCCCGCTGGCCAACCAGCAGATCTACATCCTGGACGCCCGGCAGCAGCCGCTGCCGGTCGGCATCCCGGGCGAGTTGTGGATCGGCGGCGATGGCGTGGCGCGCGGCTACCTGCGCCGTCCCGAACTCACCGCGGAGCGCTTCCAGCGGAATCCGTTCCGTCGTGAGCCGGGCGCGCGCATGTATCGCACCGGCGACCTGGCCCGCCTGCGGCCCGACGGCGTGGTGGACTTCCTCGGCCGGGTCGATTTCCAGGTGAAGATCCGGGGCCACCGCATCGAGCTCGGCGAGATCGAAGCCGCGCTCATGCAGCACTCCGACGTCCGCCAGGCCGTCGTGGCGCTGAAGGGGGAAAACGAGGACCAGAAGCTCGTCGCGTACCTCGTCCCGGCGGCCGACGAGGCCCCGGCCGCGAACACCCTGCGCGATTTCCTGAAGCAGAAGCTGCCGGACTACATGGTGCCGTCGATCTACATGCCGCTCGCGAAGCTCCCGCTGACGCCGAACGGCAAGGTCGACCGCAAGGCCCTGCCGGCTCCGGCCATGTCCGTCGCGAAATCGGCCTCCGATTTCGTGGCTCCCACCGGCGATGTCGAACAGACGCTGGCGGGCATCTGGAAGGACATTCTCAAGGTTCCCCAGATCGGCGCCGACGACAACTTCTTCGATTTCGGCGGCCACTCGCTGCAGGTCGTGCAGGTGCAGAACCGCCTGCGCGAGACGCTCCAGGTCGACGTTCCCGTCATCAAACTCTTCCAATATCCCACGGTCCGGTCCCTCGCGAAATTCATCGGGGAGCAGGCGGGCGACGAGCCCTCGCTGCGCCAGAAGATCGAGGAGCGCAATCGCCGCCGCCAGACCGTGATCACGCCCCGACGCCGCCCGACGGCGGTTGCTGAACGCACATGAGCTCTTCCCCCTCCAACCAGGAGGCCGTCGCCATCGTCGGCCTCGCCGGACGCTTCCCCCGCGCCGCCAATCCTGCCGCCTTCTGGCAGAATCTGCGCGACGGCGTCGAGAGCGTCTCCTTCTTCGGCGACGATCAGGTGCAGTGGCTGCCGATCGAGCATCCGCCGCGCCTCGACGATCCGCGCTACGTGAAGGCGCGCGCCGTGCTGGAGAAGCCCGAGTGGTTCGACGCCGCGTTCTTCGGGATGAATCCGCGGGAGGCCGCCGTCATGGATCCGCAGCATCGCGTGTTCCTCGAATGCGCCTGGGAGGCGCTCGAGGACGCGGGCTGCAACCCCGACACCTACGCCGGCCTGATCGGCGTCTTCGCCGGAGCGAGCATGAACACGTACCTGTTCACCAATCTCCTGACGAATCCGGAGCTGGTGAAGGACTTCGGCCTGTTCTCGTCGATGATCATGAACGACGGGGACTTCGTGCCCACGCGGGTCTCCTACAAGCTCAACCTCCGCGGTCCGAGCATCAACGTGCAGACCGCCTGCTCGACGTCGCTGGTAGCCGTGTGCCTCGCCGCGCAGAGCCTGCTGACGTACCGCTGCGACATGGCGCTCGCGGGCGGCGTCTCCATCACGTTCCCCGCCAACCGCGGTCAGCACCACCTGGAAGGCGGCATTCTGTCCAGCGATGGGCACTGCCGCACCTTCGATGCGTCCGCGTCCGGCACCGTCCTGGGCGATGGCGCCGGCATCGTGGTGCTGAAGCGGCTGAGCGAGGCCCTGGCGGACGGCGATCGGGTCTATGCCGTGATCAAGGGCAACGCGCTCAACAACGACGGCGCCGTCAAGATCGGCTACACCGCGCCGAGCGTGGACGGGCAGGCCGAGTGCATCGCGATGGCGCAGGCCGAGGCCGGCGTCCAGCCGGAGGACATCTCCTACATCGAGGCCCACGGGACGGGCACCCCGCTCGGCGATCCGATCGAGATCGCGGGCCTGACCAAGGCGTTCGGCCTCAAGCCGGGGGCGCCGAAGTCCTGCGCGCTCGGTTCGGTCAAGAGCAACATCGGCCACCTCGACATCGCCGCCGGCGTGGCCGGTCTGATCAAGACCGTCCTCGCGCTGCAGCATGAAGCGATTCCGCCCAGCCTCCATTTCCAGCGGCCGAACCCCAAGCTCGAACTCGACCAGACGCCGTTCGTGATCAACGACCGGCTCCGTCCGTGGCCGCGCGGCGCCAAGCCGCGTCTGGCGGGCGTGAGCTCGTTCGGCATCGGCGGCACCAACGCGCACGTCGTACTGGAGGAAGGGCCCCGGATGGAGCCGTCCGATCCGACCACGCGGACGCAGCACCTGCTGGTGGTGTCGGCGAAGACCGCGACCGCCGCCCAGGCCGCCGCCGGGAAGCTCGCGGCGCACCTCGAGGCGCATCCCGAACTGCCGCTGGCCGACGTCGCCCACTCCCTGCAGAACCGGCGCAAGGCCTTCGCTTACCGGCGCGCCTGCGTCGCCGGTTCCCGCGAAGCCGCCATCGCTGCGCTGAAGGCCACCGACGCCGCGACGCCCGTGGTGCACGCCGAGGGGACCCCGACCGTGGCCTTTCTCTTCCCGGGCCAGGGCGCCCAGGCGGTCAACATGGGTCGCGAACTCTATGACCGCGAGCCGCGCTTTCGCGCGACGGTCGATCGCTGCTGTGCGCAACTGACGGGCCCGCTTGGGCTCGACCTGCGCGACCTCCTCTTCCCGGGCCGGCAGGCCGCGGGTGTTGCCGCCGCGTCCGTTGCCGGCGGGGCGGACGCCGCGACGCTGGAGCGGTGCACCCAGCTGCTCAAGCAGACCCGGCTCACCCAGCCCGCGTTGTTCGTGATCGAATACGCGCTCGCCGACTGGTGGATGCACCAGGGCGTGAAGCCGAATGCCATGATCGGCCACAGCCTGGGCGAGTACGTGGCCGCGTGCCTCGCCGGCGTGTTCTCGCTCGAGGACGCGCTCGCGATCGTCGCCGAACGGGCACGCCTGATGCAGGCCCAGCCCGAGGGCGCCATGCTGGCCGTGCGCCTGCCCGAGGACCGCGTCCTGCCTTTCCTTGATGCTTCAGTTTCGCTAGCCGCCACCAATGCCCGTGGGCTCTGCGTCGTTTCCGGACCATTCGATGCGATCACGGCGTTGGAGAAAAAGCTCGGCGATAGCGATGTCGCGAGCAGGCGGCTGGCGACATCGCATGCCTTTCACTCGGCGATGATGGAGGGGGCGACCCGTCCGCTCGCGGAGTTCATCCGGCGCTTCCCGCGCAAAGCCCCGCAGATCCCGTTCGTCTCCAACGTCACCGGCCGCTGGATCACCGCCGAGCAGGCGCAGGATCCGCAATACTGGGCCAGTCACCTGCGGCAGCCGGTGCGTTTCGCCGAAGGCGTGAGCCAGTTGATGGAGTCCGGCGCGAAGCGGATCCTGGTCGAGGTCGGCCCGGGCGAAACCCTCGCCGGCCTGACCCGCCAGTGCGGCCCCGGCGCCCATGTCGTCGTCACCACGTCGCTGGGACGCGCCAGGGAGGGAGCGTCCGAGTACGCGAGCCTGCTCGCTGCCGTCGGCCAGCTCTGGTCCCACGGCGTCACCCTGGCGTGGCCCTCGCTCTACGAGGGCGAATTCCGTCAGTACGTTCCGCTGCCCACGTACCCGTTCGAGCGCCAGCGCTATTGGATCGAGCCGGGCATCACGTTCAACCTTCCCGGCGGCTCTGGGGGGACCGCGGGCGGCTCGCCCGCAAAAGCGTCGGTGGCCCCGACTGAGTCCGGCGCCGCCTACACGGATCAGCTGCTGCGGACCGCCGCGCCGGCGTCCACCCCTTCGTCCGAGTCGTCGACGCTCACCGCGCTGCGCGCCTTGTTCGGCGAGTTGTCCGGCATGGATCTCACCGGTTCACCGGCCGAGTCGTCGTTTTTCCAGCTCGGCTTCGATTCCCTGTTCCTGACCCAGGCCAGCCAGGCGGTCAGCCGCCGCTTCCACGTCGACGTCACCTTCCGCCAGCTTCGCGAACAACTGCAGAGTTTCGCCCGGCTCGCCGAGTACCTTGATGCGCGCACGGCCCCGGCGTCCGCGCCGGTCGCGGCCGCCGTTGTCGCCGTGCCCGCCGCGCCGGCCGCGGATCGCGTGATTCCGCTGTCCGACGCGCAGCGCGAGCTGTGGTTCGCCAGCCAGCTCGGCCACGAGGTTTCCTCCGCCTACAACGAATCCTCCAACGTCCGGCTCAGGGGCCCGCTCGACCGCGCCGCTCTGCAACGCGCCTTCCAGGGCCTGATCGCGCGGCACGAGGTGCTCCGCACGACGATCGTCGCCGGAGGGGAACAGCAGCGGATCGCCGCTGCCGTCGCGGGCGAACTGCCGGTCCGTGACTTCACCAGTCTCGACGCAGCCGCCCGCGAAGCCCGGGTCCGCGAGTTCATTGCCGGGGAACTCGAGCGCCCGTTCGATCTGCTGACCGGCCCGCTCTTCCGCGCGCATCTGCTCCGGCTCGAGCCGGAGCACCACCTGCTCGTCATCGTGGTGCATCACATCATCTGCGACGGCTGGTCGCTGGGCATCCTGCAGCGCGATCTCGGCCGGCTCTACGCCGCCGAGACCGCGCGGCCGGGCGCCGCCACCGGCTCCGCCGCGACGCTGGCCCCGGCGCCGTCCTTCGTCGATTATGTCAGCCGACAGGCCGATGCCCGCACCGGCGCGGCGTACCAGGCGGCGGAGGCGTACTGGCTGAAACAGTTCGCCGACGAGGTGCCCGTGCTCGAACTGCCCGCCGACCACCCCCGGCCGGCCGAGCGCACGTTTGCCGGCGCGTTCAAGCTGCATTCGCTCCCCGCCGACCTCACCGCGGAGCTGAAGGCGCTCAGCGCCCGTCATGAG
Source organism: Verrucomicrobiota bacterium (assembly GCA_023457715.1). Classification (GTDB taxonomy): domain Bacteria; phylum Verrucomicrobiota; class Verrucomicrobiia; order Opitutales; family Opitutaceae; genus ER46. The sequence continues at coordinate 51,995 of JAEWKR010000177.1, read as the reverse complement.
TGCACGCTGTTCACTGTCCTGCTCGCCGCGTTTGACGTGCTGCTCCACCGCCTGAGCGGGCAGACCGATCTGGTCGTCGGCATCCCTTCGGCGGCCCAGGTCATGGATGGCATGGACGACCTTGCCGGTCACTTCGCGAACCTGCTGCCGGTGCGCCAGCAGGTGGATCCCGAGCGCCCGTTCGAGGACTTCCTGGGGGAGGTTCGCGCGCGGTTGACCGAGGCGATGGAGCACTGGCGCTACCCCTTCGGCAATCTGCTGCATCGGCTCAACATCGCCCGGGACTCGAGCCGGATGCCGCTGGCCAACGTGGTCTTCAACTCGACGCGGCTGCGAGGCACACTGCCCTTCGGCGCGCTGACCGGCGACGTGGAGGGCAACGCCAAGCGTTTCTCCCATTTCGACCTCAACTTCAACTTTGCCGTCACCGGGGACACGGTCTCCATCGGCGCTTACTACAGCACTGAGTTGTTCGACGCGGGTACGGTCGACCGGTGGTTCCGGCACTTCGAGCGGCTCCTGCGCGCGGTGGTCGCCACGCCGCGCACCCGGATTGCGCAGCTCCCGTTGCTTGCGACCTCGGAGCTTCGGCAGATCCTGCAGGGCTGGAACAGCGCGACCGTCGCATACGATCGCCATGCCCCGATTGCGGAGCTCTTCCAGGCCCAGGTCCGCCGCACGCCCGACGCGGTCGCGGTGGTCACGGACGCCGAGCGGCTGACCTACCGTCAGCTCGACGAGCGCGCCGAACGACTGGCCCGCCGCCTGCGTGCGGCCGGCGTGGGCGCCGATACGCTCGTGGGGGTGTTCCTGGAGCGCACGCCGCGGCTGATCGTCACGCTGTTTGGCATTCTCAAGGCGGGTGGCGCGTACGTGCCGCTCGACCCCAACTATCCGGCCGACCGGCTCGAGTACATCGTCGCTGATGCGCAGATGCCGATCGTCGTCACGGAGACGAAGCTGGTGGCGCAGCTGCCGGCGGGCGGCTTCGACTTCATGGTCGTCGATGACGAGAGCGCGGCTGCCTCCCGCGTGGGCCGCAAGCTGCAGGCCCCGAATCCGGCGCAGCCGACGGGCGACAGCCTGGCCTATGTGATCTACACCTCCGGCTCGACCGGCCGTCCCAAGGGCGTCGCCCTGGAACAGCGCGGCGTGACGCTCCTCGTGGAGTGGGCGAGGGGACTCTACACCGCGGAGGAGCTGGGCGGGATGCTGTTCTCCACCTCGGCCTGCTTCGACGTGTCGGTGTTCGAGCTCTTCGCGCCGCTCTGCACGGGCGGGAAGATCATCATCGCGGAGAACATTCTCCAGGTCGGCCAGCTGCGCTGCGCCGGCGAGGTGCGCTCCATCAGCGGCGTGCCCTCCGCGGTGGCGGAGCTGCTGCGGATGAAAACGCTCCCGGCCTCCGTGACCACCGTCACCCTGGCGGGTGAACTTGCTGCGCCCGCGCTGATCGACGCGCTGTATGCGCTGCCGCACGTCCGCCGCGTCTTCGACCACTACGGACCGACCGAGTGCACGGTGTACTCGTCGGGCGGCCTGCGGGCGCCGCACAGCCCCGCCACCATCGGCCGTCCGCTGCCGAACGAGCAGATCTACATCCTCGACACCCGCCTCCAGCCGGTTCCGGTCGGCGTGCGCGGCGAGATCTTCATCGGCGGCGACAAGGTGGCCCGCGGTTATCTGAACCGCTCCGAGCTGACGGCCCAGAAGTTCATCGAGGTCGATCTCGGTGCCGAGGTGTCGGACGTCCGCTCCGGCCCGTGCCGCGTGTACCGCACCGGCGATCTTGGCCGCTGGCTGCCCGATGGCACGATCGAGATGCTCGGCCGGGCCGACTTCCAGGTGAAGGTGCGCGGCTTCCGCGTCGAACTCGGGGAGATCGAGACCGCCTTGTCGAAGCATCCCGCGGTCGCGGAGTGCGCCGTGATTGCGCGGCAGGACTCCTCCGGCAGCAACCGGCTGCTCGGCTACGTGGTGTTGCGGCCGACCGCCCAGGTTGACGCGCGCCAGCTCCGCACCCACCTGCAGCAGGGCCTGCCCGACTACATGGTCCCGTCGGCCATCATGCTGCTGGACCGCTGGCCCCTGACGCCCAACGGCAAGCTGGACCGCAAGGCCCTGCCCGAGCCGGAGCGTCGCGACGACGGAGGCGACTTTGTGGCCCCCACGTCGACCATGGAGGAACTTCTCGCCGATATCTGGCGGGGCGTCCTCGGGGTCGCCCGCGTCGGCATTCACGACAACTTCTTCGAGCTCGGCGGCCATTCGTTGCTGGCCACGCAGGTGATCACCCGCGTGCAGGAGGCAATCGAAGTCGAGCTCACCATGCGCCAGTTCTTCGCGACTCCCACCGTGGCCGGCCTGGCGGCGGTGCTCGAGGCGGCGCTCATCCGCGAAATCCAAGCTTCGGAATCCAGCGGCGCTCCCGCGGCCTCCGACCCATGCGTCCCAGCTCAGGACTAACCACCATGACGGTTAAAGAGGAAACGGTGCCGACCCGCCCAGACCTGTCCGGCGCCCAGCGCGCCCTGCTCGAAGAGCGGTTGAAACGCGCGAAAGTCGCGGCCGGCCGGCCCAGCGAAACGCGGCCGTCCATCCCGCGGCGCGCGACCAACGAGGACCTGCCGCTCTCGTTCGCCCAGCAGCGGCTATGGTTCCTGGACCAGTTGGAGCCGGGCTCGGCGGTGTATAACGTGTGCCAGGCCGTCCGCTTCACCGGCGTGCTCGACGTCGGGGCGATGGAGCGCGCGTTGAACGACGTCGTGCGGCGCCATGAGGTGCTGCGCACCAACTTTGTCGCCATCGAGGGCCGCCCGGTGCAGCAGATCGCCGCCGAACGCACCCTTCTGCTCACCGTCGTCGACCTCGCGCAGGTTCCGGCCGCGACGCGGCAGGCCGAATGCGAGCGCGTGCTGCGCGAGGAGTCGCGCCGGCCGTTCGATCTGGCCCGCGACGTCCTGATCCGTCCGCTGCTCGTGCGCACCGACGCGCAGGAACACACGCTGCTGCTCACGCTGCATCACATCATTTCCGATGGCTGGTCCATCGGCATCCTGTTCCGTGAACTCGCCGCGCTCTACGAGGCCAACCGGCTGGGCGGGACGGCCGCACTGCCCGACCTGCCCGTGCAGTACGCCGACTACGTCCTGTGGGAGCGCGAATCGCAGCAGGGGCCCGCCACCGACCGGCTGCTCACCTACTGGCGCAATCAGCTGCAGGCTCCGCTGCCGGTGCTGGATCTGCCGATCGACCACCCCCGGACCGCGGAGCCGACGTCGCGCGGGGCGCTCTACAGCCTGCAGTTGCCCGCCGCACTCGCGCAGGCCTTGAAGGCGCTCAGCCAGGCCGAGGGGAGCACGTTGTTCATGACGCTGCTCGCCGCGTTCCAAGTGCTGCTGCATCGGTGGACGGGCCAGGAGGACATCACGGTGGGCTCCGTCGTCGCGGGCCGCCGCAAGGTGGAGCTCGAGAAGCTGATTGGTTTCTTCGTCAACACCCTCGTTTTCCGCGGCGATTTGTCCGGCGCGCCGACGTTCCGCGAGGTGCTCGCTCGCACGCGCGAGGCCGCGCTGGGCGCGATGGCGCACCAGGATCTCCCCTTCGAGCGCCTCGTCAACGAGCTGCGCCCCGACCGCACCGGCAGCCGCAATCCGCTCTTCCAGGTGATGTTCGTGCTGCAGAACGCGCCGATGTCCCCGACGAGCCTGCCGCAGCTGGAGGCGCAGCCGGTCGACGTCGACAACGGCACGGCGAAGTTCGACCTCACCCTCCAGGTCCTGGAGGCCGCGGACGGCCTCCGCGCCTCACTGGAGTACAACACCGATTTGTTCGAGGCCGACACGATCGCGCGGTTCATGCGTGGGTTTGAAACCCTGCTGCAGGGCATTGCCGCGCGCCCCGAACAGCGCATTTCCGACCTGCCCCTGCTGACGGCCACGGAGCGGGTGGAGGTGCTGGAGACCTGGAGCCGGGCCGCGACGGCCTATCCGCGCGAAGCCACCCTCACGGGGCTCTTCGAACAGCAGGTTGACCGCACCCCCAACGCCCTGGCCGTCAGCTTCGGCAAGACGCGGCTGACGTATGCGCAGCTCGACGCCCGCGCCAACCAGCTCGCCCACTGGCTGCAGCGCGCCGGCGTCGGCCGCGAAACCCTCGTCGGCGTGAGCATGGAACGGTCGGCTGAACTGATCGTCGCGCTTGTCGCCATCCTCAAGGCCGGCGGCACCTACGTGTCGCTCGATCCGAGCTACCCGCCGGAGCGCCTCGCCTTCATGCTGCGCGACACGGCGGCGCCCGTCCTGCTGACGCAGCGCGCGCTGCGGGACCGCGTCGAAGCCTTCGTCCAACAGCCGGTTTCCGGGGACAACGGCGGCCCGTCGGTGGCCACGCTGCTCACCCCGACCATGCTCTGTCTCGATTCCGAGTGGGGTCGGGTGGCGGAGCTGAGCGAAACGCGGCCGGCGGTGACGCTGACGGCGGACCAGCTCGCGTATGTGAGCTACACGTCCGGCTCCACCGGCCGGCCCAAGGGCGTGTGCGTGCCGCATCGCGGCGTCGTCCGGCTCGTGCGCGGCACGAACTACGCGTCGTTCGGCCCGGATGAGATCTTCCTGCAGTTTGCCCCGATTGCCTTCGACGCCTCGACCCTGGAAATCTGGGGGCCCTTGCTCAACGGCGGCCAGCTGGTGGTGTACCCGCCGGGCGCGACGTCGCTGGCGGACCTCGGCGAGTTCATCGACCAGGCCGGCATCACCACGCTTTGGCTCACCGCGGGCCTGTTCCACCAGATGATCGAGGAGCAGGTCCACCGGCTGCGGAAGGTGCGCCAGCTGCTGGCCGGCGGCGACGTGCTGTCGCCCGCCCACGTCACGCGCGCCCTCGAGAAACTTCCCGGCACGCGGCTGATCAACGGGTACGGCCCGACCGAGAACACCACCTTCACGTGCTGCCACGCCATCACCGCGGCCCCGGCCGCCGGCCACACCGTGCCGATCGGCCGGCCCATCGCCAACACCGAGGTCTACATTCTGGACCCGAACGGCAGGCCGCTGCCCGTCGGCGTCCCGGGCGAACTCTACACCGGCGGCGACGGTCTGGCCCGCGGCTACCTGAACCATCCTGAACTCACGGCGGAAAAGTTCGTCGAGGTGACCCTCGACGGCGTCGGCGCGCGCCGGCTGTACCGCACGGGCGACCGCGCGCGCTGGCTCGGGGACGGCACAATCGAGTTCCTCGGCCGCATCGACCGTCAGGTCAAGATCCGCGGCTTCCGCGTGGAACCCGCCGAGGTCGAGGCCGTGCTCGCCGCCCATCCCGAGGTGAAGGAATGTGCGGTCGTCGTGCGCGACGATCCGGCCGGCGGCAAGCGCCTGGTGGCCTTTGTCGTCTCGTCGCGCCAGCCCGCGCCCCCGGTCGACACCTGGCGCACGTACCTGCTGTCCCGCGTCCCGGAGCACCTCGTTCCCGCCGCCTTCCACGCGCTCGCGAGCCTGCCGCTGACGCCGAATGGAAAGCTGGATACGCGGGCCCTCCCGGCCGACGATGTCCGCCCCGACCTCCAGGGCCAGTACGTCGCCCCCCGCGACGACGTGGAGCGGCAGCTGGTCGCGATCTGGGAGAACGTCCTGAACGTGCATCCGATCGGCGTGCACGACCAGTTCTTCGTCCTCGGCGGCCACTCGCTGATGGCGGTCCGGATGATCGCGCAGCTGGAAAAAACCTTCGGCAAGAAACTGCCCGTGGCGGCGATCTTCCACCATCGCACGGTGGAGCAGCTCGCCCGCCTGCTGCGCGACCCCGAGCCCACCTTCACCGCCACGACCTCGATCGTCGAGATCCGCGGCGAGGGCACGCAGCCCCGGCTCTACCTCGTGCACGGCGTGGGCGGCGGCATGTTCTGGGGCTATTCCAACCTCGCCCGCCATCTCGGTTCGGACCAGCCGCTGTACGCCTTCCGCTCCCGCGGCCTCGACGGCCAGCCCGAGCTTCCGACCATCGAGGAGATGGCGGCGAGCTACGTGGCCGACCTGCGGGCCCAGCAGCCCGCCGGTCCGTATCTGCTGGGTGGTTACTGCTTCGGCGGCATCGTCGCCTACGAGATGGCGCGCCAGCTCCGCGCCGCGGGCCAGGAGGTCGCGCTGCTCGCGCTGATCAACGGCTCCCCGCCCAACACCAGCTACCAGCACGCGTCCAACCGGTACTCGCCGCTCTGGGTCGCGCGGTTCCTGGGCAATCTCACCTACTGGCTCGGCTGCTTCGCCTTCCGCTGGACCTGGCAGGAACGGCAGGAGTTCGTGCGCTGGAAGCTGCGCGTGCTCTGGCGCCGGCGCCCGGAGGCGGGCTCCGCCAAGCATGCGCAGGTCGCGCTCGGCGACATCGACCAGCTGGTGGACCTCGCGGCCTACTCGGAGGAGCGGCGCGCGCTCTGGCGCTCGCATGTCTCCGCGCTGATGAAGTACAAGCCGCAGCCCTACGACGGGCATGTCACCCTCATCCGCACCCGCGGGCACCCGCTGTTCTCGTCCTTCGATTACCAATACGGCTGGGGCGAGCTCGCGCGGGGCGGGGTGGAGGTCAACATCGTGGCCGGCGGCCATGGCAACGTGCTCGCCGAGCCGTACGTCGGCGCCGTCGCCCGCGCCCTGCAGCCGACCCTGGCCGCCCTCAGGGACGCCGCGCGTCAGGAGGTGTCGTCGTGAGACCGTTCACCCTGCCGGCCGCCGACCTGCTGCCGGACCTGGCCCTGCTGTCCGGCCTGGTGCTGCGGCTTCGCGCGCGCGACGTGGACCTGTGGCGGATCTCGCTCGACGACCAGGCCGACGGGATCGTCGAGCAACTCGGCGGCTTGCTGTCGGAGGAGGAGCAGGCCCGGGCCGACGGGTTCCACTTCGAGCGCGACTGCCGGCGGTTTGTCGTCGGTCGCGGCGTCCTCCGCGTGCTGCTCGGACGCTACCTCGATGTGCCCCCGCACGAAGTGCTCTTCACCGCGGGGCCCCAGGGAAAACCCGCGCTGCCGGAAGGGGATCTGCAGTTCAATCTCACCCACTCGGAGGGTCTCGCGGTGCTGGCGTTCACCCGCGCCGGTGACATCGGCGTCGACCTCGAACGCGTGCGGGACCTGCCGGATTGGTCCGCCATCGCGGCGGCGTGCCTGCCTCCGCGGGAGCTGCAGGCCGTCCGGCAGGCGTCCCCCGCGGCCCGGCTGCCCGAGTTTTTCCGGGCGTGGACGCGCCAGGAGGCGCAGCTCAAGGCCCTCGGCACCGGTTTCCTCGGGGACCAGGCGGTCGAGACCCGCGAACGCGACCTGCGCCTGTTCGCGCTGGACGTCGCGCCCGGGTACGAGGCGGCGCTGGCCGTGACGGCCGAGGCGCAGTGGGTCACCTGTTTCAGCTGGGAGAACTCGAAACGGTCAGGGTGGGTGCGGCCGGTCCGGCGCGCCCCGCGGGTCAAACTTCAACCAACGGTAAACGCGAAAGTGGATTTTCTATGAACCTGATTCGATTTTTTATGCGTGGTTCGCGCGCAATGATGCTCGGCACGTTCGCGGCCGCGCTCCTGAGTGGCGCCGCGAACGCCGGCCTGATCGCGGTGGTCAACACCGCCCTCAGCCACGCGGGCAAGCCCACGCAGGTCATGATCTGGGTGTTCGTCGGCCTCGGCCTCGCGCGGCTGATCACCAACTTCACCGCGCAGGTGACGCTGGCGCACTTCTCGCAGCGCAGCAGCGCCGCGCTCCGCCGCGACCTCGTGGGGAAGATCCTCGCCGTGCCGCTCCGGCAGCTCGAGGACATCGGCGCGCCGCGTCTCATGGTGGCGCTGACGGAGGACGTCCTCGTGTTGACGGAGGCGATGCTCGCCATCCCGACCTTCGCGGTGAATGTCGCGATCCTCGTGGGCGGCGCCCTCTACCTCGGCTACTTGTCGCCCACCGTGCTCGGAGCGATGGGCGTGTTCATCCTCGTCGGCGCCGTGGCCTACCGGCTGCTGATCCGCCGCGGCTTCCAGCACCTCTACGAGGCCCGCGATGAGCAGGACCGGCTCTTCAAGCATTTCCGCGCGCTGACCGAGGGCATCAAGGAACTCAAGCTCCACCGCGAACGCCGCGGGGTGTTCTTCGCCGAGAACATCCATGGCTGCACCGAACGCTACCGGAAGCACGCCATCTCGGCCGAAATGCGCTTCATCTTTGCCCACAACTGGAGCCACCTGCTGTTCTTCACCCTCGTCGGCCTGATCCTGTTCATGCTGCCCAACCTGCAGAACGTCAGCCCCGAAGCCTTGACCGGCTACGTGGTCGCCACCCTCTACCTCATGGGCCCGCTCTCCGGTGTGCTCGGCAGCCTCTCCCTCTTCGGCCGCGCGAATGCGGCGCTGCGCAAGATCGACGCCCTCGGCATCACCCTCGCCCAACGCGCCGGCGACAACTGCCCGATCACCCCGCCGACGGGCCTGCCGAAGCTCGAGCGCCTGGAACTCGTGGACGTCACCCACTCGTACCACCGCGAGCGCGAGGACGATCACTTCTCGCTCGGGCCGATCAATCTCGCGTTCCAGCCCGGTGAGATCGTCTTCCTCGTCGGCGGCAACGGCAGCGGCAAATCGTCCCTCGCGAAGGTCATCACCGGCCTGTATCCGCCGGAGCAGGGGCACATCCGCCTCAATGGCCGTCCCGTCACCGACCAGAACCGGGACGAGTACCGCCAGGTGTTCTCCGCGGTCTTCGCCGACTTTTACCTCTTCGACAACCTGCTCGGCCACTCGCGCACGGATCTGGATACGCAGGCGCGCGAATACCTCAGCCACCTGCATCTCGACCACAAGGTGAAGGTCGTGAACGGCCAGCTTTCGACCACGCAACTCTCGTCGGGCCAGCGCAAGCGGCTCGCGCTGCTGAACGCCTACCTCGAGGACCGTCCCTTCTACCTCTTCGACGAATGGGCCTCCGACCAGGATCCGCTCTTCAAGGAGCTGTTCTACACCCAGCTGCTGCCGGAGCTGAAGGCGCGGAACAAGACGGTGCTCGCGATCACGCACGACGACAAATACTTCGGCCTCGCCGACCGTATCATCAAACTGGATTACGGCCAGATCGTCTCCGACGGCGCCCAGGCGGCCCCGCTGACGCGCCACCCCTTCGGTGAACTCGACGCCCAACCCGTCGCCAGGTGATGCCGGCGGTAGGGCAGGCGGGCGAATACGAACGTCGAACCTGAATACCGTTTTGCCACAGAGGTCACAGAGGCCCAATCAGAGCCGAGCCGGAGGCGGGCGCTGCGACTGTCTTGGGCGTCACGCGATGAACAGGTTTGTCCAGGTCGAACGCTAACCAACTCATAGGCGGGAACGCCCGTGCCAGGCGGAACTGAAGGCTCCGCGTAGCGTAAGCGTCCCGCTTGCGCACTCAGGACTGCCGGGTACGTCGTTGGGCTTCATTCGCCGGCCAAAAATGCGCAGGCGGGACGCCTACGCTACGCCGGCCAAAGATGCGCAGGCGGGACGCCCACGCTACGGCTGAGCCGCGCCGTTCGATGTTCGACGTGTATCGATCGGCTTGCCGCGCGCTGCGTGATCCGCTTCGCTGCGGGCTCACGCGTGAACACCCCCACTGCGAGCCGGCGACAATTTCTGAAAGCCGCCGGCGCGGCCGCCCTCGTCGCCCCCTTCCTCTCCTCCCGGCTTCTCTCCGCACCGCCGAGCCGGCGGCTGCGGCACGCCAGCTTTGGCGCGGGCGGCATGGCCTGGTACGACGTGCAGGCCATCTGCAGCAATCCGTTCGTGGACCTCGTGGCGGTGGCCGACGTGGACCTCAACCGCGTCGGGGAAGTGAAGGCCGCATTTCCGCACGTTCGCGTTTATCAGGACTGGCGCGAACTGCTCGACCGCGAGCACCACGGGCTCGACTCGGTCAACGTCTCCGTGCCCGACCACATGCACGCGCCGATCGCGCTCTCGGCGATGCAACTGGGCAAGCACTGCTACTGCCAGAAGCCGCTCGCGCATACGCTGCATGAAACGCGGGTCCTCCGCGACTACGCCGCCGCCCATCCCCGCCTCGTGACGCAGATGGGGATCCAGGTCCACTCGCAGCCGCCGTATCGGAAGGCCGTCGAACTCGTCCAGGCCGGTGTCATCGGCAAGGTGAAGGAGGTGCACACCTGGAGCACCAAGAAATGGGGCGATCGCGGGGAACCGCCGACGGCCGCGGCCGCGGTACCCGAAGGCTTCGACTGGGATCTCTGGCAGGGCGTGGCCACGGCCCGGCCGTATGTGGGCGACGAATACTACCATCCCCTCAACTGGCGCAAGCGGCTCGATTTCGGCACCGGCACGTTTGGCGACATGGGGTGCCACATTTTCGATCCCGTATTTTCGGCCCTGGAGCTGGGGGCGCCGCTGTCCGTGCGCTCGGAAGGTCCGCCCCCCGATGCCTGGAACTGGCCGGTGGATGCTCTCGTCCGGTACGTGTTTCCCGGCACCCACCACACCGCGGGCGACACCGTGCACATCACGTGGTACGATGGCGACCGCCGCCCGCCCGCGGACGTGCTCGCCCTGGCCCGGTCGCCGAATCGGCGCACCGCCGGCGTGGACGACGATGATCAGGGATCCATCCTGCTGGGGACCGAAGGGGTGATGTACCTGCCTCACGTGGCCATGCCGCAGCTTTTCCCCGCGGACAAGTACGCCGGCTTCAAACCGGGCCCTGCGGCCGGCACCCATCACTGGTCCGACTGGGCGGAGGCGTGCGTGGGCGGCCCGGCCCGTCCGTCTGCTCCCTTCGGTTATTCGGGCCCGTTGACCGAGGCGGTGCTGCTGGGCAGCGTGGCGGTGCGTTTTCCGCAAACCACGCTGCGCTGGGATTCAACCCGGCTGCGTTTCGAAAACGAGAAAGAGGCCAACCGCTTCGTCCGCCGCCGGTATCGTCGCGGCTGGGACATTTCCGGACTATGAACGATCCTGCTGCCACCCCCGTCACTGCCTCCTGCCGCGGGCGCCTCTTCCTCATGATGGTGCTCGAGTTCTTCATCTGGGGTGCCTGGCTGCCCCTGATCTTCGGCTACCTCCCGTCGCTCGGCTTTTCGCCCTGGCAGCAGTCGCTCGTCCTCAATGCGTTCCCACTCGCCTCGATCGTCGGCATGTTCTTCAGCAACCAGTGGGCGGACCGCAAGTTCGTGCCGGAGACCTTTCTCGCGGGATCGCACCTCCTGGGCGGCCTCGCGATCCTGGGTTGCGGTTTCACCACCGCGTTCTGGCCCTTCTTCCTGCTGATGCTCGCGCACTGCCTGCTCTACGTGCCGACGCTCTCGATCGTGAACTCGATCGCCTTCGCCCACATGCGTGATCCCCGGAAGGAATTCGGCGTCGTGCGCGTGGGCGGCACCCTCGGCTGGATCCTCGCCGCCTGGCCCTTCACCTTCATTTTCGTCGACTGGGATGCGGTTGGAGCCGTGCCCACCTCCGGCTGGGTGAACTGGCTCGGCACCGCGCTGGCGCATCCGCTGACCGGCTCCGCCGCAAGCGCCGCCACGCGCTGGACGTTCATCGTGGCCGGTCTCGCGTCGCTGCTGCTGGTCGTGGTGAGCCTGACGCTGCCGCGGCGCGAACGCGTGACGCACCGGTCCGACGCCGCGACGGAGAAGCTCGCCTGGTTGAAGGCGCTGACCTTGCTGCGCCATCCCCATGTGCTGGTCCTCTGGCTCGTGACGCTGCTCGATGCGTTCGTCCACAACGCGTACTTCAACTGGACCGCGATCTTCCTCGGCGCACCGAAGGCCGCGGGTGGGGTGGGGATCGCGGCCAACTGGATCGCCCCGGTCATGAGTGTCGGCCAGGTGGCGGAGATTCTGACCATGCTTTTCCTCGGCGCCGCCCTGAAGCGGCTCGGGTGGCGCGTCACCCTGATCATCGGCATTCTCGGGCATGCCGCCCGGTTTGCGGTTTATGCCTTCTGGCCGGAAAGCACCGGGTTCATCATCGCGATCCAGTTGCTGCACGGCGTCTGCTACGCCTTCTTCTTCGCGACCGTGTACATCTTTGTCGACGCGTACTTCCCCAAGGACATCCGCTCCAGTGCGCAAGGCCTGTTCAACCTCCAGATCCTCGGCATCGGCGTGCTGCTCGCGAATTCGCTCTGCCCCTGGTTGATGCAGAACGTGTACACCCAGGGTGGCGTGACCGACTTCCGCGGCCTTTTCCTCGTGCCGCTGATCGTGGCCTCCCTCGGTGCCATCACTCTCGCCCTCTTCTTCCGCCCGCCGCCGCAGCCGGGCCGGCAACCGGTGGAGAATCGCGAATGAACGCGAGTACCGGGCGATCCCCCATTTCGTTTGGCGCGCATCAAGGGTGCGCAAGCGGGACGCTTACGCTACGGCAGAGGCACTCCCGTGTCAGCCGTAGCGTAGGCGTCCCGCCTGCGCACTCAGGGCTTCGTTACGCGATCACGTTCCATCGCCATGAAGGATAAACTCACCGTTCTCGTCGTTGGCTGCGGGCACATGGGGGCTTCGCATGCGCGGGCTTATCATCGCGATCCTGCCTTCGAAATCGTCGGGCTCGTTTCGCGCGGCGCGGCTTCGCGGGGCCAGCTCAATCGCGAATTGGGCGGCCGCTACGCTGAGTTCGCGGATTTCGACGAAGCCCTGCGCGAGACCAAACCCGCCGCCGTCTGCATCAGCACCTACACGGAAACCCACGCCCCGTACGCCATCGCGGCGATGGAAGCGGGGGCGCACGTCTTCGTCGAGAAGCCGCTCGCTGCGTCCATCGGGGACTGCGAGCGGGTGCTCGACACCGCCCGTCGCCTCGGGCGCAAGCTGGTCGTCGGCTACATCCTCCAGGTTCATCCGGCGTGGCAGCGGTTCACCGAACTGGCCCGCGCGCTCGGGAAGCCACTGGTGATGCGGATGAATCTGAACCAGCAGAGCTCCGGCGCCCACTGGCAGACGCACCAGAAGCTGCTGCGGTCAACCTCGCCGCTCGTCGACTGCGGGGTCCATTACGTCGACGTGATGTGTCGGATGACCGGCGCCCGGCCGCAATCGGTCAACGGCGTCGCCGCCCGGCTCGCGCCCGAACTGGCCCCCAACCAGGTCAACTACGGACACCTCCAGGTCGCGTTCGACGACGGCTCGATCGGCTGGTACGAAGCGGGCTGGGGCCCGATGATGAGTGAGACCGCGTTCTTCGTGAAGGATGTGATCGGCCCGCGCGGTTCCGTGAGCATCGTGGCGCACAAAGCCGCGGCCGCCGGCAATTCCGCGAACATCGAATCCCATACCCAGACGGAGTCGTTGCTCGTGCATCACGCCGAGCTGAGGCCCGACGGGTCCTTTGCGAAGACGGACGAGCTGTTCGCGATCGACGACGAACCTGACCACGACGAACTGTGCCGCCGCGAGCAGGCGGTCTTTCGCCAGGCCATCCTCGCCGACGAGGATCTCACCGCGCACTGGCAGGCCGCTCTCGACAGCCTCCGCATCGTCCTCGCCGCCGACGAATCCTGGCGCGACCGCCGCACGGTGAGACTGTGATGTGCCCATTATGCGCAATTCGAGCAGCACGCGCTCCAGCCTCCTGAGTGCGCAGGCGGGACGCCTACGCTACGGCGGACGCCGACAGCTCTGCTGTAGCGTAAGCGTCCCGCTTGCGTACCATGGAGTCTCGAACAACGCGCCGCGTACGCAAAACCCCGAAGTCCGCATGCCCCTTCACAGCTCTGCGTAGCGTAAGCGTCCCGCTTGCGTACCGTGGAGTCTCGAACAACGCGCCGCGTACACAAAACCCCGAAGTCCGCATGCCCCTCCACATCCGCCTATGATCTCCCGCTTCGTTCTCCTGTTTGCTTCGGCGGCGCTCACCCTCACCGCCAGCGCCGCCACGCCGCCCGCCGGCTTCAAGGCCCTGTACAATGGTCGCGATCTGGAAGGCTGGCGCGGAGGCGACACCTTCGATCACCGCGCCTGGCTGGCCCTGCCCGAGGCCGAACGCGCGCAGCGCGACCGCGAATGGACCGCCGACATGCGGGCCCACTGGCGCGCCGCAGGAGAGGAGTTGGTCAACGACGGCGAGGGCAAGTACGCCACCACGGTCGCGGACTACGGCGACTTCGAGCTGCTCCTCGAGTACAAGACGGTCGCCCGCGCCGATTCGGGAATCTATCTCCGCGGCGCGCCGCAGGTTCAGATCTGGGATTATACCGACGCGGAAAAGTTCGACCGCGGCGCCGACAAGGGCTCCGGCGGATTGTGGAACAACTCCCCCGGCGCGCCCGGCAAGGACCCGCTCGTCAAGGCGGACCGGCCCTTCGGCGAATGGAATCAGTTTCGCATCGTGATGGTGGGTTCAAGGGTGAGCGTCTGGCTTAACGACCGGTTGGTGGTCGACCATGCTCACCTCGAAAACTACTACGACCGTGCCGCCCCGATCCCCGTCCGCGGACCAATCTCGCTCCAGACCCACGGCGGCGAGATCCGTTGGCGCAACATCTTCCTCCGTGAGATCGGCAGCGAGGAAGCCAACCGCCTCCTGCGCGAGCGCGGCGGCGCCGGGTTTCAGCCCGTGTTCAACGGACGCGACCTGACCGGCTGGACCGGCGCCGTGGCCAGTTATGAGGTGGTCGACGGCGCCGTCGTGTGCCGCCCCAAGCAGGGCGGAACGTTGTTCACCCGCGAGACCTTCGCCGACTTCACCGTCCGCCTCGACTTCAAGGTTCCACCCGGCGGCAATAACGGTCTCGCGATTCGCTATCCCGGCGAGGGCGATCCGGCTTATTCCGGCATGTGCGAGCTTCAGGTGCTCGATGAAGACTACGAACGCAGCACCGGCCGGAAGATCGATCCCCGTCAGCGTCACGGCTCTGCCTACGGCCTGGTTGCCGCCCACGCCGGTTATCAGCGTCCCGCGGGCGAATGGAATTTCCAGCAGGTCACCGTTCGCGGCTCCAGGCTCACGGTCGAACTCAATGGTACGATCATCCTCGACGGCGACCTCGCTGCCGTCACCGAGTTCCTCGACGGCAAGGCGCATCCCGGCAAAGATCTGAAGTCCGGCCACTTTGGTTTCGCCGGCCACAACGATCCCGTGGCGTTTCGGAACATCGAGGTCCGACGCGAGCCCTGAGGTTTTCTCCGGCGGTTTGAGTACGTTGTCCCGCCTTTAGGCGGAAGGTTTGCGCGGGCGGCATCAAGGCATTCCGCGTAAACGCGGGATTACGTACCCCAGCCCGCGAGTGCGGAGCGTCGTGTCCTCTCTAGCCAAGATCGATAGGTTGGATACTGGCCTGCGCCGTCATAAGTCGGCTTCCGCGCCATCCCAATTTCCGCGGCGCAATTCATGCACCGCATGTGGCAATGGTTGCGTAGTAGCATCCCCCTCCGGATGGCAGAGTAGGCGGGTTCCCAAACTCCCCCTATTTCTACGCACATGGCCAACCGTCCGACCAACGATTATTTCACTTGTGATGCCAACGACGCGGTCGCGTCGGTGGCCTTCCGCCTCAACGAATTGATCGCCATCTACCCGATCACCCCGTCTTCGCCGATGGCGGAGTCCTGTGACGAGTGGGCGGCCTTGGGGAAGAAGAACTTGTGGGGCGAGACGCCCCGCGTCGTGGAACTGCAATCGGAGGCCGGTGTGGCCGGCACCGTGCACGGTGGCCTGCTCGGCGGCGCCCTGACCACGACCTTCACGGCTTCGCAGGGCCTCCTCCTGATGATCCCGAATCTGTACAAGATCGCGGGCGAACTGCTGCCGTTCACGGTCCACGTCAGCGCCCGCGCCCTCGCGGCCCAGGGTCTCTCGATCTTCGGCGATCACCAGGATGTCATGGCCTGCCGCGCCACGGGCTGCGCGCTGCTCTGCTCCAACTCGCCGCAGGAAGCGCACGACCTCGCCCTCGTCGCGCACGCCGCGAGCTACAAGTCGCGCGTGCCGTTCATCCACTTCTTCGACGGTTTCCGCACCTCGCATGAAGTGCAGAAGATCGCCAAGCTGTCCGACGCCGACCTGCATGCCGTCATCGACGAAAGCGAAATCGCCGCGTTTCGCTCGCGCGCCATGACCCCGGACAATCCGACGATCCGCGGCACGGCCCAGAATCCCGACGTGTATTTCCAGGGTCGTGAGGCGGTCAATCCGTTCTACAACCAGCTGCCCTCGATCGTGCAGGGCATCATGGACAAGTTTGCCGCGGTCACGGGTCGCTCGTACAATCTGTACGACTACCACGGTCACCCCGAAGCCGAGCGCGTGGTCATCGCCATGGGCAGCGGCGTGGAGACGATCAGCGAGACGGTCGACTACCTCGTCGGCAAGGGCGAGAAGGTCGGCGTCATCAGCGTCCGCCTCTTCCTCCCGTTCGACGTCAAGGCCCTGATGGCGGTGCTCCCGAAGACGACCAAGTCGATCGGCGTCCTCGACCGCACCAAGGAACCCGGCGCGTTGGGCGAGCCCCTCTACCTCAATCTCCTCGGCGCCCTCGCCGAAGCGCGTTCGCCGCTCGCCGGTTCGCCGCGCGTCGTCGGCGGTCGCTACGGTCTCGGCTCGAAGGAGTTCACGCCTGGCATGGTCAAGGCCGTGTTCGCGCACCTCGAACTGCCGGAGCCGAAGAACCACTTCACCATCGGCATCATGGACGACGTCACCGGCACCTCGCTGCCGTTCGACGCCGACTTCGACCTCGAAGCCTCCGATGTCCGCCGCTGCGTCTTCGTCGGCCTGGGTGCGGACGGCACCGTCGGCGCCAACAAGAACTCGATCAAGATCATCGGCGAGCAGACCGAGAACTTCGCGCAGGGCTACTTCGTGTACGACTCGAAGAAGTCCGGTTCGATGACCGTGTCTCACCTGCGCTTCGGCCCGCGGCCGATCAAGGCCCCGTACCTCATCCGTCGCGCCAGCTTCGTCGCGTGCAGCCAGTTCAGCTTCGTGGGCCGCGCGGACGTGCTCGGCTTCGCGGCGCCGGGCGCCACGGTGCTGCTGAACTCTCCGTTCTCCGCGGAGGAGACCTGGAAGAAGCTGCCGTGGGACTGGCAGACCACCATTCTCGCGAAGGGCATCCGGCTGTTCGTCATCGATGCGACCAAGGTCGCCACCGAAAGTGGCATGGGCCGCCGTACCAACACTGTCCTCCAGACCTGCTTCTTCGCCCTCTCCGGGGTGCTCCCGCAGGATGAGGCGATTGCGCAGATCAAGAAGGCCATCGCCAAGACCTACGGCAAGAAGGGCGAAAAGATCGTCCAGATGAACTACGCCGCCGTGGACGCCGCGCTCGCGGGTCTGCACGAGGTGAAGCTCCCCGCCGCCGTCGACGGCGACGCCGTCGTCACCGTGCCGCCGAGCTATCCGGGCGCGCCGAAGTTTGTCCAGGAGGTCACCGCCCGCCTGCTCGCCAACGAAGGCGATCTGATGCCCGTCAGCGCGATTCCGCTGGATGGCTGCTGGCCCACCGCCACCGCCAAGTACGAGAAGCGCAACATCGCCCTCGAGATTCCGAAGTGGGACGCCGCGCTCTGCATCCAGTGCAACAAGTGCGTGATGGTCTGCCCGCACGCCGCGATCCGCGCCAAGGTCTACACGCCCGAGTCGCTGGCCGGCGCGCCGGCGTCGTTCCTCACGACCAAGTTCAAGTCGGCCGAGATGCCCGGCATGCAGTACACGATTCAGGTCGCCGCCGAGGATTGCACCGGCTGCTCGATCTGCGTCCAGGTCTGCCCGGCCAAGGACCGCAGCAACCCGAAGCACAAGGCCATCGACATGGTGCCGCAGGCGCCGTTGCTCGAAGCCGAGCGCGCGAACTGGAACTTCTTCACCCAGCTGCCCGACCCGGACCGCACCAAGATCGACATCTCGACGGTCAAGGGCACGCAGTTCCTCGCCCCGCTGTTCGAATTCTCCGGCGCCTGCGCCGGCTGCGGCGAAACGCCCTACGTCAAGCTGCTCACCCAGCTGTTCGGCGACCGCATGCTGATCGCGAACGCCACGGGCTGCTCTTCCATCTATGGCGGCAACCTGCCGACCACGCCTTACTGCAAGGACAGCAACGGCCGCGGCCCGGCCTGGGCCAACTCGCTGTTCGAAGACAATGCGGAGTTCGGCCTCGGCCTGCTCCTCGCCGTCGAACAGCGCGCCAAGACCGCCAAGGAACTGCTCCAGAAGCAGGCGGCCCGCGTGGGTCCCGATCTTGTCACGCAGCTCCTGCAGGCCGACCAGTCGACCGAAGCCGGCATCGCCGCGCAACGCACCCGGGTGGCCACGCTGAAGGAAATTCTGAAGGATGCGACCGGCTGGGAGGCGACCCGGCTCCTTGCGGTGGCCGATGACCTCGTCAAGAAGGTCGTCTGGATCTTCGGTGGTGACGGCTGGGCCTACGACATCGGCTACGGTGGCCTGGACCACGTCCTCGCCTCCGGCGCGAACGTCAAGGTGCTCGTCATGGATACCGAGGTCTACTCGAACACCGGCGGGCAGTCCTCGAAGTCGACGCCGATGGGCGCCGTCGCGAAGTTCGCCGCCGGCGGCAAATCGATCGCCAAGAAGGACCTCGCGCTGATCGCGATGCAATATGGGCACGTCTACGTCGCCCGGATCGCCTTCGGCTCCAAGGACGGTCAGACGGTGAACGCGCTGCGTGAAGCCGAGGCCTACGATGGCCCGGCGCTCGTGATCGCGTACTCGCACTGCATCGCCCACGGCTACCAGCTCGAGTTGGGCCTCGAACAGCAGAAGCTCGCCGTCGACTCCGGCTACTGGCCGCTCTTCCGGTACGATCCGCGTCTGGCCGCCAAGGGTGAGAACCCGCTGCGCCTCGATTCGGCCGCACCGAAGGTCGACCTCGCGAAGTTCATGGCCAACGAGACCCGGTTCGGGATCCTCCGCAACGTGAACCCCGCTCGCGCCGATGAGCTCGCCGCGCAGGCCCAGGCCCAGGTCCGCCAGCACTACGCCCTGTACCAGCACCTCGCGTCCGCCGGCACGCCGGCCGGCAAGAGCAGCGCACAGGCGCCGGCTCCAGTACTGCCGCCGACCATCGCCCCCGCGACGACGACGCCGGGTAACTCGGCGACGCACGCTCCGACCAACCGCCTCGCTAACTAAGGTTTCCAACCACGGCCTCCTTCAGCGGGAGGCCGTGTTTCTGTCCGCTCCGTTCTTTCCGAATTTGCGACCCGCCTCGTGCGAGCGTCCCTGCCACCCCCGGCCGAGTCCAGCCGGCCGGGGGTTGAGCCAGGCGACGATCTAGGATACGGGATCCGGGATACGAGATCCGGGATCCGGGATACGCGCTCTCATATCTCGCATCTCGCATCTCGGATCCCGCATCTCGTACCGCACTTTCACTCTCACTTTCACTTTCACTTTCCCTTTCCCTTTCCCTTCCGTGAATCTCTCCACCAACTATCTCGGGCTGCAGTTGCAGAACCCCCTCGTTGTCGGCGCTTCGCCCTATTGTGACACCGCCTACGTCTCCCGCCAGCTGCAGGATGCCGGCGCGGCGGCGATCGTCATGCGGTCGCTCTTCGAGGAGCAGATTCTGGCGGAGCAGCGCGCCCTCGCGCACCACACCGAGGGCATCGCCGAGAGCCATTCCGAGGCGGCGTCGTACTTCCCGTCGTTCTCCGAATACCAGCTCACGCCCGATCACTACCTGCGCCAGGTCGAGCACCTGAAGAAGACGCTGACCATCCCGGTCATTGGTTCGCTCAACGGCTGCGGGCCCGGTGGCTGGACCGAGTACGCGAAGCGCATTGCCGATGCGGGCGCCGATGCGCTCGAACTCAACCTTTACCAGCTGGTCACGGATCCCAGCCTGCGCGGCGACCAGGTCGAGGCCGGCATGCTCGAAACCGTTCGCGCCGTCACGGGTGCGGTCAAGATTCCGGTCGGCGTCAAGATCTCGGCCTTCCACACCTCGCCGCTCCATTTCGCTCTGGCCCTGGAGGAGGCGGGCGCTTCGGGCGTCGTGCTCTTCAATCGTTTCTACCAGCCCGATTTCAATCTCGAGGACCTCGAGGTGCTGCCGCAGCTGAAGCTGTCGGACAGCTCGGAGCTGCTGCTGCGCCTGCGGTGGCTGGCCATCATCTCGCCGCACCTGAAAGGCTCCCTCAGCGCCAGTGGCGGCGTCCACTCGACCGACGACGTGGTGAAGACGCTTCTTGCCGGCGCGACGACGGTCCAGATCGTCTCCGCGCTCCTCAAGCACGGCCCGCGTTTCATGGCGAACCTGCTCAATGGCGTCACCCAATGGATGTCGGAGCACGGCTACGAATCCATCGATCAGCTGCGCGGAGCCATGAACCACCGCCGCTGCCCGGATCCGTCAGCTTTCGAGCGCGCGAACTACATCCGCATCCTCCAGAGCTGGAAGGTTTGAGGGCCCAATCTTTCTCCTTCTCGTTCCTCTGCCTTGGATCGTGCTCGTGCGAGCTCGTGATCGACTCGAGCTCGAAAGAGCCAATCCAGAGAAAGAGAAAGATTAAGATTAAGAGAAAGAACGAAGGGGCTGCCGGGATTTCTTTGGCGGCTCAACTTTGTATTGCCCTGGCGCCCTCCGCCGAAATGGTGGGGGGCTTCCCATGAACCCGCACCCCGCCCGAGTCACGGTTGTCCATCCGTATGCGTGGCTCTGGGAGATGCTCGACGACGAGCCCACCTTTATCCTGCGGGCGATGTTCGGCACGAAGGCGGCGTACGTCGGCGGCCGGCTGGCCTTGTGTTTCAGCGCCAAGGCGGAGCCCTGGTTCGGCGTGCTGGTGTGCACCGACCACGTCCATCATGCGTCCTTGCAGGGCGAGTTCCCGGCGCTGACCGCGCATCCGGTGCTGCCGAAGTGGCTGTACCTGCCGGACTCCACCCCGGGCTTCGACGACGTCGCCGAACGCCTGGTGCGCCTCGTCCGCCGTCGCGATCCGCGAATCGGCGTCGAGCCGGGCGCGTCACGCGACGGCCGCAAACCCGTCCGCCCGCCCCAGCGCGCCCGTCCGCGGCGCGAGGCGTGACGACGCTACCTGTCCCGCCGCCCATGCTGCTTCCTGCCATCGTCCTGACCGCGCTTGCGCTGGCGGCCGTGCTTTATTTCTGGCGCCAAGGTCACGTGGACCCGGCGGAGTTTGACCGCCGCGCGCAGGAGAAGGAGAAGAAAGCCACCCCCGGCCAGCCGGTCACGCGTGCCCGCCCCCCTGGCTCGCCGCGGAACCGCCAGGCCCGCCAAAACTCGCGTCCCACCTCGCGGCCCGATCCCGCGAGCGACGAGGAAAACGCGGGCTGAAGGGCGGCCCTCGATGGGTGCGGATGATGCGCATCGGCTTCAGCCGGCGCCCTGCATCTCTGACGGCGGCGACGAAAAGTTTTGTCGCTCCAACGCCGGGAGCGCGTATAACACTCTCCCATGAGCCAGCTCGAAGCGCTCCTCAACCGCCGCCAGATCCGGGTGCGCGAGCTTGAGGCGATTTATGCTCAGGGGGCGGCTGATCCCGGCTTCGTGGATCAGGCGATCACCGCCGCCCGTCATCTGGATCCCGCGCCTGCCGGCCACGCCGTGTGGCTGCTGTCCCGGGCAGGGCGGGCGGGTCGCGTCAACGCCGCCCACCTCCGCCGGCTCGCCGCCTCCGCGGACGAATTGACCTCCTGGGTTTCACGGCTGTGTCTCAGCCAGCTGCTCGCCGTGACCGGTTGCCCACCCGACCTCAGGCGTTCCTTTCACCCGTTCCTGACAGATTGCACCACCGACCGCCGTCCGATTGTCCGCGCCTGGGCATTGTCAGCCCTGGCCACGTACGCCGACGACCCCGAATACGCGGCCGAGATCAGCACGCTCCTTCGGCAGGCGGCAAAAGACCCCGCGCCCTCCATGCGCGCCCGGCTCAAGCACCTGAAGCGCGAGGCGCGTTCCGCGCGGGATTTCAGATTTCAGACCAAAGCCACGTCGTCTGGGCGGTTTGAGTAAGTTGTCCCGCGTTTAGGCGGAGTGCTTTGTCCGGTGCGCTCCGCGCGGGATTTCAGATTTCGAATTTCAGATTTCAGACCAGACCCACGTCGCGGTTTGTTTCACGCGGAATGCTTTGATGGGACGCACCCGAAAACCTTCCGCCTGAAGGCGGTACAACGTACCCAAGCCCGGAGGTCCGAGTATGTTGTCCCGCCTTTAGGCGGAATGCCTTGTCCGGCGCGTTCCGCGCGGGATTTCAGATTTCAAATTTCAGATTTCAGACCAGACCCACGTCGCGGCTTGTTTCACGCGGAATGCCTTGATGGGACGCGGCGCAAACCTTCCGCCTGAAGGCGGTACAACGTACCCAGGCCGCTTTTCTGAAATCTGAAATCCCGGCGCAGCCGGGCCTCACCGCACCGCGAGCGCCGGGGCCTCGATCTGGGCGCGACCGATCGTCGACGCCACCGACCGGGAGTAGCCGTCGAGCAGCTTCGCCGGCGCCACGCCGAGGAGCACGATCGCGACAATCAGGGCGACGCACAGACCGCGGGTCTGCCAGTCGAGGCGGATGGGCTCGCTCTGCGCGGCCGCGGTCGCAGGTTCGCCGAAGACGGCTTTGCGGACGACGCTGAGATAGTAGTAGATCGCGATGGCGGCATTGAGCATGGCGACGATGACGAGGGCGATGTGGCCCTTCTCGAAGGCCGCGGTCAGGAGCGAGACCTTGCCGATGAACCCGACGAAGGGCGGCATGCCGGCGAGTCCGAACAAACCGACGAGCAGCGTCACGGCGAGCAGCGGCGACCGCCGGTGCAGGCCGGCGAGCTCCTCGATCGCGACATTGTTGCCGTCGCGCGACACGCGGCTGATCACGACGAAGCAGGCGAGCACCATCAGCATGTAACCGGTGATGTAATACAGCGCGGCGGCGTAGCCGGTCGCACTCAGCGACACAAAGCCGACCATGGCGTAGCCCGCATGCGCGATCGCGGAGAAACCGAGCAGCCGCTTGAGATCCTTCTGCGCCAGCGCGATCAGGTTGCCGTAGAACATCGACCCCACGGCCAGGCAGCTGAGCAGGGTCGCGAGCGTCTGGTTGTCGGGAGTGGCGAGCGAGACAAAGCGCACGAGCACCGCAATGGCCCCGATCTTGGGCAGCGAGGCGATCATGCTGGTCGTCTCGTTGGCAGCGCCCTGGTAAACGTCCGGGGTCCAGAAGTGGAAGGGGAAGACGGCCAGCTTGTACAGGAAGCCGGCGAAGGTGAACGTGAGCCCGGCGATGGCCAGCGGGGACGTGATGACCGGGGCGAGTTTGGCCACCATCAGCGGAATGTTCGTGGTCCCGGTGAGCCCGAACAGATAGCTGAGCCCGAAGAGCATCACGCCGTTGGCGCCAATGCCGAACATGATGTACTTCACCGCCGACTCCATCTGCGTCCGTTGGCCGGCGCGCTCACGGCGCATCGCCACCAGGAGGTAGAGGGGGAACGACGAAAGTTCGAGGGCGATGACCAGCGTGAGGGCGTCGATGCAGCTCACGAGCATGACCAGGCCGACGATGCTCAGGGTCAGGAACAGATAGTATTCCGCGCGAATGTTCTCCCGGATGTCCGGCAATCCGCGACTCACCACGAGGATGGCGGTAAACCCGCCCAGGATGGCAAACTTCAGGATCTGCGAGAACGCATCGACACGATAGGCGCCGCTGAAGAGCGTGCCGCTGGCGCCCAAGGTTCCGGCCGCGGACAGGGTGGCAAGGACGCCAATGACGAGCGCGACCGACCTGGCCTTGCCGCCGAACCGGTCGGATATCGTGAGCCCGAACAGGGCCAGCGCGCCAAACAGCAGCACCAGTTCAGGAAGGAAAGTGAGGATGAAGGTCATCGGAGAGAGGGAGCGGTGGGCTGAATCTTTCTCTTTCTCTTAATCTTTCTCTTTCTCCTGTCTTGGATCGTGGTCGTGCGTGAGGCCCAAACCGGAGAAAGAGAAAGATAAAGATTAAGAGAAAGACCAAAGGGCGTTCATGTGGCGAAGGCGGTAGGCGGTAGGCTTTAGGCTTTAGGCTGTAGGCTGTAGGCGGTAGGCGGTAAGCGGTAGGCGGTAAGCTTTTGGCTCGTGGTCGGGCGGTTTGGTCGGATTGGAGCCTAAAACCGATCGCTTTGGTTCATCGCGCAGCGATCTGGGTCGTCCCGGCGCCCACCTGGTCGAGGATGTTCACAATGCTCGCGTGCATCGTGTCCAGCAGCGGCTGCGGGTGCAGCCCGATCCAGAACACGAAGAACAGCAGGGGGACGAGGGTCGCGATCTCGCGGAAGTTCAGGTCGACGAGATCGTGATGCTTGGGATTGTTTGCGCTGCCGTAGGCCACCTTCTGCAGCGTCCGGAACATGTAGGCGGCCGCCAGGATCACGCCGGGAATCGTCAGCACCGTCATCAGCTTCGAGTAGTTGAAGCTGCCGGCGAGGACGAGGAACTCGCCGATGAAGCTGTTGGTCGCGGGGAAGGCGAGCGACGACAGGCAGAATACGCCGAACAGCGCCGTGAAGATCGGCATGTGCTTGCCGATCCCGGCCGCCGCCGCGAGTTCGCGGGTGTGCAGGCGCTCATAGATGATGCCCACGCAGATGAAGAGCGCGCCGGTGGTGATGCCGTGGTTGATCATCACGAGGGTCGCGCCCTGGAGTCCGTTCACGTTTAACACGAAGATGCCGAGCGTCGCGAAGCCCATGTGCGCCACGCTGGAGTAGGCGACCAGCTTCTTCAGGTCCCCCTGGGCCAGCGCGGTGAAGCCGCCGTAGAGGATGCCAATGACCGAGAAGGCCAGGATGTACGGGGCGAAGGTGGTGGTGGCGGCCGGCGTGATCGGCAGGCAGAAGCGGAGGAAACCGTAGGTGCCCATCTTCAGCAGGACGCTGGCGAGGATGACGGAGCCGGCGGTCGGAGCCTCCACGTGCGCGGCCGGGAGCCACGTGTGGAAGGGGAACATCGGGACCTTGATCGCGAAGGAGAGGAAGAACGCCGCGAAGACCCAGTACTGGAACGTCTCGCTGTAGGGCTGCCCCATCATGCCCGGGAGGCTGAAACTGCCGGTCTGCAGCCGCAGCGCGATCAGCGCCACCAGCAGGAACACCGAGCCGGCCATCGTGTAGATGAAGAACTTGATCGAGGCATAGACCTTGCGCGGCCCGCCCCAGACGCCGATCAGCAAGGCCATCGGGATCAGCATCGCCTCCCAGAAGATGAAGAACAGGATGGCGTCCAGCGCGCTGAACACGCCGATCATCGCCGTCTCCATGACGAGAAGGCACACCATGAATTCCTTCACCCGCGTCTTGATGTAATTCCACGACGCCAGCACGCACAGCGGCGTGATCAACGTGGTCAGCAGCACCAGCAGCAGGCTTATGCCGTCGAGCCCCAGCGAGTACTCGATGCGGAGGCCCGGGATCCAGGCGTGCTGTTCGGTGAATTGGAAAGCGTGCGTGCCGCGCTCGAAGCGGAACCAGAGCGGGAGCGACAGCAGCGCAATGACGGTGGTCGTCGCGAACGACCACCACTTCAGGACGCGTTCATTGCCGATCAAGGCGGCACCGGCCGCGGCCACGAGCGGGCTGAAGATCAGCACGCTCAGCAGCGGAAGGCCCGCGGTAAGATTTGAAAGGGTGTTCACGGAAAAAGGATCGGAGGGATGGCCGCAAAAAGGCGCAAAAGGCGCAAAAAGAAGAGGCGGAAGGCGGTAGGCTTTAGGCGGTAGGCGGTAGGCTTTAGGCTGTAGGCGTTAGGCTTGGAGGATCGCTGTAGCGTAGGCGTCCCGCCTGCGTTGGGTCGCGCTCGAGGACAAAGAACAACCAGAGTCTAGTGCGCTCTCGCGTCCGGGACCTCCGACCGTCTCCGTTTTCTTGCGCATTTTGTGCCTTTTTGCGGCCAATGATTCGGCGGTTAGAAGAACAGGACGACGCAGATGACGACCCCCGCGGCGGTGCCGAAGGCCAGCGTCAGGTTCTCCTGCAGCGCTCCGCGCTGCGTGTTGCGCAGCCGTTCGCCGAGCCGCTTGACCGAGGTGGCCAGACCGTCGACGACGCCATCGATCACCTTGGCATCGAAGACGGAGGCGAGCTTCGAGAAGCTCATCAGCGGATTGATGCCGATGACGCGGTACGCCTCGCTGACGCACATATCGACGAACTGGATGGGCTTGGACGCAATCCAGAGCACCGCCCGGCCGCCCATGCGGTACGGCCAGTCGAGGTCGAGGCTGATCTTCGCCTCCGGCTCCAGTTTCTTGATCAGAAGGAAGAACCCGAGTGCGGTGAAGAGCAGGAGCTGCAGCGTCTCCGACACGTGATACGACGTGTACGGCGCGTACGCGACCGGGTAGGGCAGCATGTTGTAAAGATAAGGCGTGTAGCTGCCGATCAGGATGCAGAGGAAGGCGGTCACGCCCATGGCAGCCATCATGTTCCAGGGTGGTTCCGCGGCGCTCTTCCACGTCTGCTGGTCGCAGTTGTTCTTCCCGAAGAAAATGAAGTACGGGACCTTGAGGCCGGTGTGCAGGAACGTGCCGGCCGAGGCCAGCATGAGCAGGAATGCCGCCCACAGCTTGTGATCCTCGAAGCCGGCCGCGACGATCATCGACTTGCTGACGAAGCCGCTGAACAACGGGAAGGCCGAAATCGAGAGACCGCCGATCAGCGTGAACAGGAACGTCCACGGCATCCGTTGGTACAGGCCGCCGAGCTCGGTGAACTTGCTGCGACCCGTCATGTAGAGCACCGAGCCGGTGCCCATGAAGAGGAGACCCTTGTAGAGGATGTGCGCGAAGGCGTGCGCGACGGCACCGTTGATCGCGAGCTGGGTGCCGAGGCCGACGCCGGCCACCATGTAGCCGACCTGGCTGATGATGTGGTAGGCGAGCAGCTTGCGGCTGTCATTCTCGAGCACGGCGTAGACGACACCGTAGAGGGCCATCACCACGCCGAGCGCGATCAGGATTTCCATGCCGGCAAACCCGCGGATCAGGGCGTACACCGCGGTCTTCGTGGTGAAGGCGCACATGAACACCGAACCGTTGAAGGTGGCCTCGCCGTAGGCATCGGGCAGCCAGGCGTGCAACGGCGGGACCGCGGCATTGAGCAGGAAGCCGATCAGGATCAGCCACTCGGCCAGACCCGCATTCGCCACATTGAAGAGATTGAAGGCAAAGCTGCCCGTGTTGGCGTGAAAGAGGACAATACCGGCCAGGAGCGAAACGCCGCCGGCCATATGGACGAGGAGGTAGCGGTAGCCCGCGGCGAGGGATTGATCACGACCGCGGAACCAGATCAGGAACACCGAGGAGAACGCCATCAGTTCCCAGAAGAGGAACACCGTCAGCAAGTCACCGGCGTAAATCGTGCCGATCGAACCCGCCACGTAGAGCCAGGCGGCGATGTGCTCGACGCTGCGCTTCACGTGCAGCCCGTAGAGCGTGCCGATGATCGCCATCAGGCCCATGATGTAGCCGAAGACGGAGCTCAGCGCGTCGACCCGGCCGAAGGTGAGCGCAAACGTGCCGATCTCCACCTCACCGAAGGTCCCCTTCGTCATCGCGACGATGCGGGCGAAGGTCAGGATCGGAATCAGCAGCAGCCAGCCCTTGCGCAGCGCCGACGGCACGAGCGGCAGCAGCGCCGCGCCCGCCAGCAGAATCAGGACCGGATGCAGCCAGAACGAGGCGTCAGGCGAGAGGAGAGGCTCGGAGCCCACGGCCAGGATCTTGCCGCTGATCGTTGAAAGCTGACCGCTGAACGCTGACAGCTGAGAGCTTGCTTCACTTGCGATCATAGTAGTCCTCCCGGGTCATGATGCCGGCGTGGCCGAACCATTTGGAAACGTAGACGATCAGCACACAGGCGATGAAGCCGAACACCGACCAGAAGGCGGGGATGTGCTCCGCCTTGGTGTGGGCGTGGTGCTTGTCGACCAGCGCCGGGATGGCGTCGGCGAGCGCGAGCAGCGCCAGCAGCACCAGACCCACGCGAATCGTGGTCTTCAGGTGCCGGCGGAAAAACTCGATGAGCGAAAGGAGTTTCATGGCAGGTGGGCGCGCGTCAGTTCACGACGGCTTGCGCCAGTTTGAGGAAGACGTCCGGGAAGAAACCGAGGAGAACGGAAAGGGCGGCGGTGATGCAGAGCGGAACCACCATGACGAGCGGCGCCTCGTGGGCCTCGCCGTGAGGGGCGTCGTGGCCATGCGCGGGGGCCGTGGCCGGTGCCTCGGCATGCTCGGTCTCGATCCCATACAGCGGCGCCTCCGCCGTGCGATGTCCGGCATGCGCAGAATGCCGGCTGACGCCCGCGGTACATTCCGCCACAGCGCCGGCTTTAGCCGGTACCTCCGGCTTGCCGAAGAAACCCTGATACACGACCGGCATGAAATATGCCGCATTGAGCAGCGTGCTGGTGATGAGGATCAGGACGATCCCGAGCGCGTGCGCATCGAGCGCGCCGACCAGCAGGTACAGCTTGCTCATGAAGCCGCCAACCGGCGGGGCGCCGATCATGCTGAGCGACGCGATGGCAAACGCCCCGAACGTGAAGGGCATCGCGCGGCCCAGGCCGGACATCTCGGAGATGTTCTTCTTGTGCGAGGCGATGAAGATCGCGCCGGCGCAGAAGAAGAGGGTGATCTTGCCGAAGGCGTGCGCCGCGATGTGAAAGAGACCGCCCTGGATCGCCGCTGGCGTGAGCAGCGCCACACCGAGAATGATGTACGACAGCTGACTGACCGTGGAGTAGGCAAGCCGCGCCTTCAGGTTGTCCTTGCTCAGCGCGATGATGGAGCCGACCAGGATCGTGAACGCCACAAAGTAGGCGGTCGGAAGTCCGAGGTTGAGCCGGTCCATCGTGTCGACCCCGAAGACGTGCAGCATCACGCGCACGGTCGAAAACACGCCGACCTTCACGACCGCGACGGCATGGAGCAGCGCGCTGACCGGCGTCGGGGCCACCATGGCGCTCGGCAGCCAATTGTGCAGCGGCATGATGCCGTTCTTGGCGAAGCCGAGGAGACAGCAGACGTAGAGGGCGATGATGACGCCGTTGTGCGTCGTCGCGGGGAGGATGCCGGTGTGGACGTCGGTCGCGAAGTCCAGGGTGCCCGACAGCACGTAGATCAGCACCATCGCCGGCAGGATCAGGCCCTTGGCGGTGGTCGTCAGGTACGTGATGTACTTGCGGGCGCCCTCGTAGCTCTCGGCGTCCTGGTTGTGGGCGACGAGCGGATACGTGCAGATGCTGACGATCTCATAGAAGAGATAGAGCGTGAGCAGGTTGTCGGCGAACGCACAGCCGACCGCGCCGAAGATCGCGATCGCAAAGCAGGTGTTGAAGCGCGTCTGGTTCGGCTCCGCATGCGCCCGCATGTAGCCGGCCGCGTAGAAGATGGTCAGGATCCAGAGAAACGAGGCGACCACCGCGAAGATCATCGACAGCGCATCGGCCCGCAGCGCGATGCTCAGCCCGGGGAGCAGATCGAACAGCGTGTAGCGCAGGGTCTCGCCTTGGAGGACGGCGGGGAGGAACGAGGCGATCAGCCCGAAGGTGGTGACCGCGGCGAGGAAGGAGCACGCCTCGCGCACGTTGGGCCGCTTGCCGGTGGCCATCACCAGCCCGGCGCCCGCGAGGGGGGCCAGGACAGCCAGGAGGAGTCGAACGTCTTGCATGACTTATCCGTTCAGGTCCGAGAGCTCCTCGGAATGGATCGAGCGGTAGTTGCGATACACCGCGACGATGATGCTGAGCGCGATCGCGACCTCGGCGGCCGCGAGACCCATGATGAAGAGGACGAAGATCTGCCCGACCGCAGGGTCGGGCGCGAAGAAACGGTTCACCGTCATCAGATTCAGCGAGGCGGCGGCGAAGATGAGTTCGCCGGCGATCAGCATGCCGATGAGGGTCCGGCGGCGGATGAGGCCGTAGATGCCGGTCGCGAGGAGAAACGCGGCGACCACGAAGAAAACGGCGGGTTGGTTGGGCAGTTGCACGGGGTTCATTCCTTGGTCCTCCCGGAGCGGGCGACCACGAGGGCGCCCAGGATCGCGACCAGCAGCACCAGCGAGATCAGCTCGAAGGCCATGCTGTAGGTGGTGAGAAGGGAGAGGCCGATCGCGCGCACCGAGCCGTCGGACAACCGCTCGGCGGGGACCGTCCAGTTGCCCGTGACGCTCAGGGCGGAGACGCCCCAGAAGATGCCGCCGGCAACCAGCAGGGCGCCCAGGCTCCAGAGGACCGCCCTCGGCGTGCGCGCGGTCCGGGCCGGTTCATCGGGTTCGGAAAGCATCACGCCGAAGACGATCGTGACGCAGACCGCTCCGACATAGATGAGGATTTCCATCAGCGCCAGGAACGGGCTGTTCAGGAAGTAGTACAGTCCCGCGAGGCCGATGCAGGCCATCATCAGCCCGCTGACGCCGCGGATGATCCGGCGACTCAGGGCCGCAATGAGGGCGCCGCCGATCGTCAGGCCGACCGCCAGGGCGAAGACCAGGAGGACGAGGTACTGCTGGAAGGGAAATTCGTTCATCGAAAGAGGCGCTCTGAAATCCCAAATCCCAAAAGTCCAAACCCCAAAAAAGCTCAGGATCCAAATCCCAAGTTCGGGCACGCGGCTTTGGTGTTTGGTTTTTGGATATTCTTTGGGATCTGGACGTTTGTGATTGTGGATTTGCGGCGGCGATCAAGCGGTTGCCGCGGGCGATGGCGTTCCAGCGACAGCCGGCGCAGGCGCCGTGGTCGTCGGCTCCGGCGTCGCCGCCGGATGCGTCGCGGCCCACTCGGCCGCTTCGCGCTCGATCTTCGCGTGAAGATCGATGGCGTCGAAGCTGCTGCGGCTGAGGCTCACGACATTGTACTGCCTGGAGAACTCGATCGCGTCGCTCGGGCAGATCTCCACGCAGGAGCCGCACAGGCTGCACTTCGTGAAATCGAGCATGTACTTCGAGACCGACTTCTTCTTGTCGCCCTCGCGCTTGATGCCGTCGAGGTCGATGCAGTTGCTCGGGCAGGCCTTGGCGCAGAGGGTGCACGCCGTGCACTTCGGCCGGCCGGTCTCCTGGTCCAGGGTCAGCTGGATGTGACCGCGGAAGCGGGCCGGCATCGGCAGGGTCTCACGTGGATACTGCACCGTGATGAGCGGCTTCGCGGCCTCGCGGGCCGTGATGCGCATGCCGGTGACCAGGCTTTTGAAGCCGGAGAGAGTTTCGCGAACGGTCTTGAAGAGGCTCATGGGCGCGGCGGGTTGGGCGCTTAGAAGAGGTGCTTGAACAGCAGCGGCAGCTTCATCGTCACGCCGGTCAGCAGGAGGGTGAAGAGGGAGATCGGGATCAGGATCTTCCAGGAGAGGTTCAGCAGGTTGTAGAACTGCGTCCGCGGGAAGGTCCACCGGACCCAGATCACGGTGAAGATGAGGGCGTAGGTCTTGAGGAGGAACCACGCGGCGCCCCACAGGCCGCCGGAGAGGATTCCGATCGGGCTTTGGTAGCCTCCGAGGAAGAGGACGGTCGCCAGGGAGCAGCCCACGACGATATTGGCGTACTCGGCCATGAAGAACACACCGAAGCCCATGCCGCCGTACTCGGTGAAGGCGCCCGCAACCAGTTCGCTTTCGGCCTCGGCCATGTCGAACGGCGCGCGGTTCGTCTCCGCGAGCATGCAGATGTAGAAGATGATGAACGTGACCGGGGCCAGAAGATTGGCGCCGATGGTGCCGGCCTTGAAATCCCAGATGCCGCGCAGGATGTTCCAGTTCCAGAACCCCCCGGACTGCTGCTGGACGATCTCGTTCAGGTCGAGCGTCCCGGTCACCATGATCATCGTGACCACCACCAGCAGCATCGGGATCTCGTACGCCACGTTCTGCGAAACCACGCGGGCGGCCGACATGATCGAGAACTTGTTGCGCGAGGCCCAGCCGCCGAGCATCAGCGCCATCACATTGATTGAGCCGAAGGCGAAGACGAAGAGCAGACCGACGTTGAGATTGCGGCCGACCAGCGAGTCGCTGAACGGGATCGTCACGAGGCACATCAGCGGGGGCGCCATCACCATCAGCGGGGCGACGCGGTAGAGCAGGGAGTCGGTCCCCGGCGGCACCAGCACCTGTTTGGCGAGGAGCTTGAGACCGTCGGCCAGCGGCTGCAGCAGGCCGAAGGGGCCGGCCTCATTGGGACCGGGGCGGCGCTGGATGCGGCCGGCGCCCTTGCGCTCGGCGAGGACGAGGTACGCGGCGTTCGCGCCCACGAAGGCGCAGATGCCGACGAGGTAAAGGAGCACGCGGACCGGTTCGAGGGAGAGGAAGGTCGTCATCGGGGAGGGCGGTCAGCGGTCGATGTCGGGGATGACGAGGTCGAGGCTGCCCATCATCGCGAGCGCGTCGGGCAGGATCATCCCGGCGCTGGCTTCTTCGAAGAGGCTCAGGTTGGAAAGCGAGGGGGTGCGCAGTTTCACGCGGTAGGGCACTTCCTTGTTGTCACTCACGATGCGGACCATGAAACGGCCGCGCGCCGCCTCGACCGCGTAGGTGAAGTCGCCGGGCGGGAGTTTCAGCACCCGTGGCACCTTGGGCGCCATGAACGGCCCCGGTTGAATCATGTCCAGCGCCTGCTCGAGGATGTGGAGGCTCTCCTCCATCTCGTCCATGCGCACGAGATACCGCGCCATGGAGTCGCACTGGGTGTACACCGGCACCTTGAACTGGAGCTTCGGATACACGGAATACGGCTCGGCGCGGCGGACGTCGTAGGCCACCCCGGAACCGCGGATCACCGGGCCCGTGGCGCCATACTTGCGGCACATGTCGGCGCTGATCGGCCCGATGTCCTCGAGCCGCTTCCGCAGGATGATGTTGTCGGTCACCAGCTCGCGGTACATCGCCAGCCGCGGCTTCATGTGTTTCACGAAGTCGCGCGTGCCCTTGAGGAACGCGTCGTCGGCATCGTTGTAGAGCCCGCCGAAACGATAGTAGCAGTAGGTCAGCCGCGCGCCGCAGAGGGACTCGAGCAGGTCGAGGATGATCTCGCGGTCATCGAAGGCGTACAGGATCGGGGTGAACCCGCCCAGATCGAGGAGCAGCGCGCCCCACCAGACCATGTGACTGGAGATGCGGTTCAGCTCCGAGGTGATCACGCGCACGTACTCGGCGCGTTCCGGCACCTCGATTTTCGCCGCGCGCTCGACCGCACCCACGAAGGCGTGGGTGTAGTGCATGGCCGACAGATAATCGATGCGGCTGGTGTTCGGGAGGAACTTCGCCCAGGTGCGGTTCTCGCCCATCTTCTCGTGCATCCGATGGATGTAGCCGACGACCGGCTCGGCGCGCTTCACCCATTCCCCGTCCATGGTCATGAGCACACGGAGCACGCCGTGCGCGGCCGGATGCTGGGGCCCGAGGTTGAGGACGAAGGTTTCCTCCGGTGCCTGCGTGTCGACCACGCGGGTGCCGTCGGGGCTGAGGTGCTCTCGCTGCGCGATCACTGGTAATCCTTCCGCAGAGGGTGGAAGTCGGCGTCCTCCGGCAGGAGGAACGGTTTCAGGTTCGGGTGACCCGTGAACCGGATCCCGAAAAAGTCGTGCGTCTCGCGCTCGTGCCAGTTGGCGCCGGGGAAGATCGCGGTGATGCTGGGCACGTCGGGCGTGGCGCGGGGCAGGCGGGTGCGGACGACCACACGGAGCGCCTCGGTGGGATGGAAGTAGTCGTACACGACTTCCATTTCGTTCTGTGCCATCCAGTCGACGCCCGTGATCGTATCGAGTCCGAACCCGGCGCGGTCGAGCGCCCGGGCGGCCTGAACCACCTGGTCGGGGGCGACCAGCGCGTCGAAATCATAGCCTTTGGCCGCATGGCTCACCACCTGCACGGGCAGGGTGGGCAGCGGGGCGGACGGAGCCGCGGGCGCGGGCGCGGGACGGGGGGCCGCGGGAGCGGCGCCGGCGGCAGCCGGGACAGCCGCAGGACGAGCAGCGGCCGCAGCGGCTGGACGCGGTGCAGGCGCCGCGGGCGCCGAACTCGGCGTGGTCACAGGCGTCCCTGCCGGTGGGTTGGCGGTTGGGGCCGGGGCAGGATTCGCCGCCGCTGCGGCCTTCTCAGCCGCTGCCTTCTCGGCGGCCGCTTTCGCCGCGGCAGCAGCCGCCGCCGCCTTTTCGGCCGCCGCTTTCGCAGCGGCCTCGGCGGCAACCTTGGCCGCGGCAATCGCGGCTTCCGCCTTGGCGAACGCCTCGGGCCCGATGAGCCGCGTGAATTCTTCCGTCAGGGTTTCGACCGTCGGCTTCATTCTTTGAGCTGGGCGACCGGGAAACGACGTTTGCCGGTGATTTTCTCTTCGAGTTTCAGGATCCCCTCGATCAGCGCCTCGGGACGCGGGGGGCAGCCGGGGACGTACACGTCCACCGGGAAAAGTTTGTCCACGCCTTCCACGACCGCGTACTGGCCGGGATATTTGAACGGGCCGCCGGACAAGGCGCAGTTGCCCATCGCGATCACCCACTTCGGCTCGAGCATCTGGTCGTAGAGCAGCTTCACCGCCGGGGCCATTTTCTTGTTCACCGTGCCGGCGACGATCATCACATCCGCCTGCCGGGGGGAGGGACGGAACACCTCGGCGCCGAAACGGGAGAGATCGAAGCGCGCCATGCCCGCGGCCATCATCTCGATGGCGCAGCAGGCGAGGCCAAAGGTCAGCGGCCACAGCGAGTTCGCGCGGCCCAGCGCGAGCAGGTCGTCGAGCTTCGCGAACTTGGCGATCTGCGAGCACTCGACGGGAATGTCGCTCGGGACAGGACTCCCGTTGGTCGCGGGCAGGGCCGGCGTGGCCGGCGCAAGTTTCACCGACGTTTCCATGTGAAGACTCCTTTTTTCCAGGCGTACACGATCACGAGGGACAGGATGCCGACGAACATCGTCAGTTCGACGAAGTCCCGGACGGCGAAGACGCGGCCGTAGACGAGCGCCACCGGAATCAGGAAGAGGACGTCGACGGCGAACGCGACGAAGACCAGGGCGTAGAGGTAGTAGACGGCGCTGTAGCGGATCCACGCGTCACCGATGGGATCCATGCCGCACTCGATGGCCTGGCCGGTCTTCTGGATCGTGTTGCGCGTCCAGCGCGGGGCCAGGAAGTAGACCAGGACGAAGGGTCCGAACGCGAAGGCGAGACCGCCCATGCAGAAGGCGAAAACGTAGAGGAGGTCGGTGGCGGCGGCGTTGTTCATCCGAGGCGCAGGGTTGAAGAAAGCGGGATGGCCATGGGTAGCGGGAACATAGTCGCAGGATTGCCCCGCAGGGGCATCGCAGAGGTTGCCGTTCCATCCGCATTTCTTGTACATGGTGGGCCTCGGAAGGCCCCGTCGGGCAACGGCGGCCCGGCGTGTACCAGGAGGATGAATACGCCGGGACCCGGAGCGCGTTTTCTCCTCTGGAGGAGCCCGACTCGGGGCCGCGGGCGCCGCCTCTTTTCGGCGGCGCCGCGACACGTGTCCGCCGGAGCGGCTGGCCGGCGGGCGCACCCCCGCCGCCCATTAGCAAGCGGAATAAAACGCCGGCATGAAGCAGTCGTAAACTAATGCTTGGGGTGCAACTTGTGCACGCAAATGACGGGGAAAGGACGATCGGCGAGGGGCTGAACCGTCCGGCGTAGCGTAGGCGTCCCGCCTGCGCACTCAAAACGTTCAACGTACTCGGCGCCCTCCACGTACTCAACGCACGCTAGCGCACCTGGAACGCCGTCGATGCCCGTGAGTCCGCAGGCGAGACGCCTACGCTACCCGGAGGCGCTGGGGCATTCCGGCAAACCGTGCACCTCGAATGACACGCTCTCCGGCGTTCAGGAATAGGAGCAAGCTTGCTTGCAACTACCCCCGAGGGCAGCCCCCCCCCTGCAAAACAGCCACAGATCGCACCGATGCCACGGTGTGATCCGTGTCATCGGTGCCATCTGTGGCTCGGGTTTGGTGCTTGGTCCCTAGTGTCTCGTCGTTCGCCCCTTACCGGCCCGCCATTTCCTTCTGCCGGTCGCGGATGTCCGCGTCGTAGGTCTTCGGGGGATTCGGATTCCGGTAGAACACGCCGGTGTAGAGCTCGTTCACGTAGTCCTGCGCCAGGTCCATCGCGCGCAGTTTGTTGGTCGGATCGTGCCCCAGGCTGGCCAGGCTCTTCATCCGCGTCTTCTGCACCTTCACCTGGTCTGCCGGATCACCGAACGTCACGCAGGGCGACTGGATATTGACGAAGGAGAAGCCGGGATAGCGGATTGCCTCCTCGATCATCTTCGTCAGTCCATCCAGATCGGCGGGGAGACCCTGCGCCACAAAACCGGCCCCGTAGGCGAGGCAATAGAGCAGCGGATTCACCGGTTCCTCGATGCTCCCGTAGGTGCTGCTCGGCGTCTTGGAACCGCGTTTGGTCGTCGGCGAAAGCTGCCCTTTGGTCAGCCCATAAATGTGATTGTCCATCACGATATACGTGAGGTCGAGATTGCGGCGGATGGCGTGCGGCACATGACCGCCACCGATCGAGAAGCCGTCGCCGTCACCGCCCGCCACCAGCACGAGCAGATCGGGGTTGGCCATCTTGATGCCTTGGGCGACCGGCAGCGCCCGGCCATGGACGGTGTTGAAACCGTAGGCGGTCGTGTAGCCGGGAATGCGGCTGGAGCACCCGATGCCCGAGACAAAGGCGACCTCGTGAGGCGGGCGGCCGATGTTGGCCAGCGCGCGGTAGATGGCCGTGACGACGCCGTAGTCACCGCAGCCCGGACACCAGATCGGCTTCAGCGTGCTCTTGAAATCCTTGGCGGTCAGAGCGGGGACGGGGGCGGGGGCAACCGGAGCGCAGCCGGCGGAACCACAATCAGCATTGGCGGAGATCATCACGATAAAGGGGTTTGAGGTGACTACGACGGACGGGGGTGGCGGACGCTGACGCCAGAGACTTGAGGCGCTCGGCAATCAACGCGGGGGTGATCGGATTGGCGCCGCTGCGCGCGAGCGAAGCGAAGGTGGGCGGCACATCGACCCACATCCGGATCAGGCGGTGCAGCTGGCCCTGGTGGGATTGCTCCACCACCACGCATTTCTCCACGCCCGCGAAAAAGGCGTGGAAGACGTCCTCGGCGATGGGGTAGATCAGCTTCGGAACCAGCAGCTTCACTTTCAGCCCTTCGGCGCGCACGGCGCGGAAGGCCTCGAGCGCGGCACCGGCGACGCTGCCCCAGCTGATGATGGCAAGGGTCGCGGTTTCGTCGCCTTCGACGATGAACAGATCGGCGCGCTGCTTGAGCGGATCGAGCTTTCGCAGCCGCTTGTCGTTCATCTTCTGGTGCATCTCACCACTGCTGGTGGGGTCGCCATGCTCGTTGTGCTCGATGCCGGCCGCGAGGTAGCCGCCGCCCTTCATTCCCGGATGGGAGAGGGGGCTGATGCCGGACTCGGTCAACGTGAAGCGATGGTAGCCGCCCGCCATCTGCTGCTCGGTCGGCTTGAGCCGGTCGATCCGTTTGTAGCCGCGGGTGTCGATCGGATCGATGATGTCCTTCCGCTGGGCGATCTCCTGGTCGGACAGGACGATCACGGGCGTCTGGTACTGCTCGGCGATGTTGAACGCCTCGACCGTCACACCGAAGATGTCGGCGACGCTGATCGGCGCCAGGATCGGACGCACGGAGTCGCCATGGGCCGAGAAGGCCGAGGCGAACAGGTCCGCCTGCTCGGGCTTGGTGGGCAGCCCGGTGGAAGGCCCGCCCCGCATCACGTTCACGCAGACGAGGGGGAGCTCCGCCTGACTGGCGAGGCCGAGTACCTCCGACTTGAGCGAAAGCCCCGGGCCCGACGTGGCGGTCATCGCCTTCACGCCGGCGAACGACGCCCCGACGACCGCGGCGATGCCGGCGATCTCGTCCTCCGCCTGGAGGAGCGAGCCCCCGTGTTTCCAGATGTCACGCTGCAGATGCTGCATGATTTCCGTGGCGGGTGTGATCGGGTAGCCGCCGAAGAATTTGCACCCCGCGAACAACGCTGCTTCCGCGCACACTTCGTTGCCATCGGTGACACGACGCTTGCCCTTCCCGCCTGCCGCCGGCGCGACGCGCTTTTCGGCGGGGATGGGATGCTGTTCCGCATAGGCGATGCCGGCCGCGAAGGCCCGCTCGTTGCCCGCGAGCACGTCCTCGCCCTTCTTGCCGAATTTTTTGCGGATGCCATCCAGGATGGCCTCGCGGCCGATCCCGAACCAGCCGGCGAGCAACCCGAGCACCACGTTGTTCTTTGCCTGCAGCGTGCCGGCGGAGCTCTTGGCGAGGTCCTCGATCGGCGCCGGTCGGACGATGGCGGGGGTGACCTTGAGCGGCAGCGCGTCCGGCGCCACGCCGGTTTTCTGCTCGTAAATGATGACGGTGTCCTCGGTGACGGTCAGTTCGCCGCCGAACCGCAGGAAGTCCTCCCAGTTCAGCGCGACGGCCACGCTCAGCACGCCCGCCGGGTTTAATACCGGGGTCGTGGCGAGACGCAGGCGGCACGACGATTCGCCGCCGCGAATTTGGGAGCCGAAGCTCTTCGTGAGAATGGCATAGTAGCCCTCCTGCGCCGCGGCGCTCATGAGGGACTCGCCGGCCGAGACGATGCCGTCTCCGCCGGATCCGGCCATGCCGATGATCAGATCGTTCAACATAGGGGTAAGGAAAAGGAGGGCGGTGCTTGAGCCCGCCCAGGGTTGCGAGGAGGGCGGTGCTTTAGCCCGCCACGGTTGGTTCTGTGGGCGTCGGAGCCGCGAGGACGATTACGCCCCGTCGTTGCCGATGGATTGGGTGGCACACGCCGCCAGGGCTTCTTCGGCCAGGGCGATTTCAGCCTCGGTGACGGGCTGCTGTTTCACGAAGCCAAGGCCGGTGTCCGGATTGCGGCCGAACAAATCAGGAGCCATGACGCGGCACTGGTCGCAGTCGATACAGCTGGAATCCACGTAGTATCGGCCGGCGACATTATCGGGGGTACGGTCCGACGAATTTGACATGCGGAAACGGTAGCGCGTCGCCCGTAAACCGACCCCGCGCCGGATTGCTTTTTGTGCGCAGTTCTTGCCTTCATGCCCGTCATAACCCGCCGGAATAGTGCGCGCGCCTTGCAGTAGAATCGATGGGTGGGGCGACAGGGGATGCGAGATCCGGGATGCGGGATGCGCGATGCCGACTCGCGACCTCGGGATGTGGCGGGGAGCGCGCCAGCGAGACGAGGCTTGGGTACGTTGTCCCGCGTTTACGCGGAAGCCTTGATCGGGTGCGCGCGCAAACCTTCCGCCTGAAGGCGGGACAACGTACCCAAGGGCGCAGGATCACCTCACAACAACCCCAGCAACAGCGACGGGAACACCCCCAGCACCACCAGCAGCGCCGCCGTGATCAGCAGGCCCGCCAACGGCGCCGCTTCCACGCGTAGCTTCGGGGCCTCGGCCGGCGCGCGTGTCACCAGCGCCGCCTTCAAAATCAGCAGGTAATAGTACAAGGCCACCGCGCTCAGCAGAATCGCCAGCACCGTGACCCAGCCCAGGATGCCGCCGAGCCCGTTCAGCTTCAGCGCCGCGGCAAAAACGGTGAATTTGCCCACAAACCCGGCCAGTGGCGGAATGCCGGCCAGCGAAAGGATGAACACGAGCAGGCAGCCCGCGAGCAGCGGCGAGCGCCGGTGCAGCCCAGCC
Organism: Verrucomicrobiota bacterium; assembly: GCA_023457715.1. GTDB lineage: Bacteria > Verrucomicrobiota > Verrucomicrobiia > Opitutales > Opitutaceae > ER46. The sequence goes on along the minus strand of JAEWKR010000177.1, from coordinate 12,348 downwards.
AGGTCACCGAACGATTCGCATCGGCCCGTCTGCTCCAGGATGGCGATGACCCCAAACGCCCCCACCGTGGCCAGACCGTACGTGGTGGCGTACAACACCAGCGGCCCATAGCCCGCCTGCGGCACCGCCAGCACGCCGAGCAGGATCGCACCCGCGTTCGCAATGGCGGAGTAGGCCAGCAGGCGGCGCACGTTGCCTTGCGCCAGGGCGCCCAGGTTCCCCACCAGGAGCGCGAGGATCACGAGGATCGCCACGATGAACATCCAGCCAGGCTGCGGCACCGCCGTGGCAAGGGTGCCCGACGTGCGATTGAAACCAACCCAGAAGAGCCGCGCGAAAAATGCGAAGCCGGCGAGCTTCGACGCGGACGCTATCAACGCGGTCGCCGGGGTGGGGGCGCCTTCATAAACGTCGGGCGCCCAGAGATGGAACGGCGCGGCGGCAATCTTGAAGCCGAATGCCACCACCACCATCACCAGCGCGACCACCAGCAGCGGCGTGAGCGGCTGCGACGCGAGCTGCCGCGCGATCACGGGCAGCTGGATCGAACCGGTCAGACCATAGATCAGGCTGAAGCCGAAAAGCAGGAACGCACTCGAGATGCCGCCCACGAGGAAGTACTTCAACGCCGCCTCGGCGGATTCGCGCCGCGTCTTGTCGAAGCCCGCGAGCACGTAGAGCGAAAGGCTGGCCAACTCCACCGCCAGGAACCCGAGCAGGAGTTGGTGCGCCGTGGCCATCAGCAGCAGCCCCGTCGTGGCAAAGAGCAGGATCGCCACGAACTCCGCCGAATTGCGCAGCCGGGAACCGGCGCTGATCAGCAGGGTGAGCTGCGCCAGCACCAGCACGCCGAGCCGGGTCGCCGTCGCCAGCCGGTCGAACATGAAGGCGCCGCCGAAGATCGGTCCCGGCGAGCCAATCGCCACGGTGTGATAGATCGCCGCAAACACGGCGAACACCCCGAGCACCACCGCCGTGCGCATCCGCTCGCGGTCTCCCAGCCGCGCGCCGAAACCCAGATCGATGGCAAGGAGCAGCAGCGCGCCGAGAACGAGTGAGATTTCGGGCAGGCACGCATGTGCCGTCTGCAGGAGTTCGGCGTTCATGGGGTCCCTCCCGCCAGCGCGGCCTGCATGACCGGCGATTGCAGCGCCGGGGTGATCCAGGCGAGCAGATGATCGGGGCACAGCCCGATGTACACCGAGGTGCCGATCAACAGCAGTGCGCCCAGCCGCTCCGGCCAGGTGATCCCTGGCAGCGGCAGATGCAGCGCCGGCGCGGCGTGAGGTGCCTGGCCTGCGCCCACTCCACGGGACGGCGCCGGCGCGTGCCGCCCACCCCGCTCCGTCGCGCCGAAGAACGAAACGTGCATCACCCGCAGCGTGAACGCCCCCGCGACAATCACGCCCACCGCGCCGCCGGCGGCCCAGAGCGGCGAAACGGCCCACGTGCCCACGAGGATGCTGAGCTCCGCAGGGAAACCGCTGAACCCGGGCATGCCCATCGACGCAGCGCCCGCGAGGACGAACACCAGCGCGGCGAAGGGCAGCAGCCGGTGGAGCGGATAGGTCCGCAGGTCCTCGAGCCCTCGCGTGTGCGTGCGTTCGTAGACCATCCGGCCGACCACGGCAAACAGCAGCCCGGCGATGATGCCGTGCGAAAACATCTGCAGCACCGCTCCGCTCACGGCCTGCACATTGGCCGCCGCGAGGCCCAGCAGCACAAAGCCCATGTGGCTCACGCTCGAGTAACCGATCACGAACTTGAAATCGTCCTGTACCAGGGCGACGAGGCCCGCGTAGATGATCCCGATGATCGCCAGCCAGCCAATCACGGGCTGCCAGGCCCAGAGGCCTTCCGGAAACAACGTCATCGCCACCCGGAGGCACCCGTAGGCGCCGAGTTTCATCACCACGCCCGCGAGCAGCATCGACGCGGCGGTGGGCGCGGCCACGTGACCGGTCGGGGCCCAGGTATGGAAGGGGAACATGCCAGCGAGAATCGCGAAGCCGAGAAAGGTGATGGCGAACATGGCCGCCTGTTGCGCCGGGGGGAACGCGCTGGCCGCCACCGCCAGCTCCGCCAGCGAGAACGTGGTCGCGCCACTCGCAGCATACGTCCAGATCAGCCCCACCAGCACGAGCGAACTCCCGGCGAACGAATACAGCACCAGCTTCATGGCGCCGTACTCCCGGTTCGTCGAACCCCAGTTCGCGATCAGGAAATACTTCGGGACGATCGCGATCTCGTAGAAGACGAAGAAAAGAAATGCGTCTCCACTCAGGAATACGCCGTACACGCCCCCGATCAGCGCCAGGTACAGTGCGAAGAATTCCCCCACGCGGTCCTCGATGTTCCACGAGAACAACACGCCGGCCGTCCCCGCGATGCCGGTGAGGACGGCCAGCGAGAGGCTGATGCCGTCCACCGCCAGATGATACCGGACCCCCAGCTCCGCGATCCACGGCAGGTCGATGAGGGTTTGGAGCTCCGCTGCCGGGACAAAGTGGGCGCCGGCATAAAGCCCGCAGGCCAGCGTCGCGAGGGACGCCGCGAGCGCCACCGCCCGGGCCGCCGCGTTCGACCGCGAGCCGATGAGCCAGCAGAGCAGGGCTCCGGCGAACGAGAGATAGATCGTCCAGGGGAGCGCGTTCATGGGGCACCTCCGCCGGTCCACGCCACGATGAGCGGGTTGATGACGCCGGTCAGAAGCTGCGGCAGCAGGCCGAGGACGAGCATGAGAAGCGCCAGCGGGACAAGGACTGCGTACTCGCGTCCCTGCAGATCCGCACCTGACGCGGTGGTCAGGCCGCGCGGCGGTCCGTGAAAGACGCGCTGCCAGAAGGTCAGGAGGAAGAAGGCCGTCGCGAACAGACCGAGGCAGGCGACCGCCGCCGCCCAGGGGACGAGGCCGAACACGCCGCGGAAGATCAGAAATTCGCCGACGAAACCGTTGAGGCCGGGCAGGCCCAGCGAGGAGAAAAGCGCGACGCCCGCGAGCCCGGCCAGGATGGGCGCGGGTCCGCGCACGCCGCCAAAGTCCGCGAGCAGCAGCGGTCCGGTCCCGCCGGCCGCGGCCTTGCGTTGCTCCAGCGCGCCCGCGACGAAGAAGAGCGCCGCCGCGGAAAGCCCATGATTGAAGACTTGCAGCAGGCAGCCGCTGAGCGCGGCCGCCGACGCGGGCGCGTTGACCGGTCCCGCCACCGCCACCGCGAACAGCGCGAGCAGGCAGTAACTCAGGTGGTTCAACGAACTGTACGCGATCATCCGCTTCACCTCGGTCTGCCGCAGCGCGGCAAACGCGCCCAGCACGACCCCCGCCAGCGCAAGTCCCAGCAGCCAGGTGCCGTGCTGGTGCAGCTCCGCGGGAAACAGGGGCCACAGGATCCGCAGGAAACCGTACACGCCCATCTTCGAAAGGACGCCGGTCAGGAACATCGACACCGGCGCCGGGGCCTCCGCGTAGGCCGCCGGCAGCCAGGTGTGGAAGGGCCAGAGCGGCACTTTCACCGCCAGCCCGAGGAGCACGCCGAAGAAGAGCGCCTGCGGCCAGAAACCGCCCGCCTCGTTCAGCGCGTCGTGGAGCGTGCCGTCGCTCGCGAGGTCCGCGAGGGTCTCGAAGTTCATCGTCCCGGTGATCGCGTAGAGCGCCGCGAAGGCGAGCAGCATGAAGGCGCTGCCGCCGAGCGTGTAGACGACAAACTGATACGCGGCCGCCGTCGCGTGTCGGCCGCCCCACAGTTTGATCAGGAAAAACGCCGGAATGAGGCTCAGTTCCCAGAAGAGGAACCAGTGCACGAAGTCGACGGCCACGAACACGCCGAGCGCCGCGCCCTGGAGGGCGAGGAAGAGCGCCCCAAAGACCCGCGGCGACCGGAGCGAGCCGGCGGCGAACAGCGCGAGGGGACTCAGGAGGCCCGTCAGTCCGAGGAGCAGCAGGCCCATTCCGTCGATCCCGACGTGATAGTGCACGTTCAGCGCCTCGATCCACACCTGCCGCTCGACGAACTGGAGGCGGGGGTCAGCGCGGTCAAAGCCCCACCAGACGCCGGCGGTGAGCAGGAGCGGCAGCACGCTGAAGGCGAGGGCGACGGTTCGCGCCACGGTCGGCCGCGCGCCGCGCCAGCCCGCGAGCAGCAGCGCCCCGATCCAGGGCGTGAAGACGATGGCGCTGAGCCAGGGTAGCTCGTTCATCGATAGCCCCCCATCATCCCGATCAGGACCAGCAGCGCGAAGCCGATCGCGATCGCCCGCAGATAACCGTGCACACCGCCGCTCTGGGCCCGCGAGTAGGCCTGGCCGGTCCGCCGCAGTCCTTCGCTGGTGCGATCGAAGCCGCCGTTGATCACGTCTTCGTCGACCTCGCGGTTCACGGCGCCGCCAAACTCGCTCAGCCGGCCGATGAACTGCACCACGGGTCCGAGGACGTGGCGGTCGAGCCCGTGAGCCGCCATGGCCAGCCCGTCGTTCCATCGGCCGAAGGTGGCGGCATAGGCCTCGTCGAAGCCAAGCCGGCGCGCCAGCAGAGCGAAGCCGCCCGGGGCGGCTGCCTGCAGCGGATCCCGGGCGCCGGCCGTGGTGCGCGGGCGCCGTCCGTACAACCACCAGCCTGCGCCGGCCCCGAGGGCGACCAGCGCGATCGACAGGACCATCAGGCCCGCACCGTCGCCCAGGCCGTGGCCATGAACGTCACGCTCGCCCTGCAACGTCGCCTGCAGCCAGGGCCACAGCGGCGTGCCGAGGAAACCGATCAGAATGGAGCAGATCGCCAGGATGATGAGAGGCAGCCGCATCACAGGGGGACTCTCGTGCGCGTGTGCCGACCCCTGACTGCGCGCCTCGCCGAAGAACGTCTCCGCCACCAGCCGGGTCATGTAGAAAGCGGTCAGGACCACCGCCGTCAGCGCGATGGCCAGGGGCAGCGGCGAAACCGGCCAGCCCTGCGCGGCGTGGAGAATCCCTTCCTTGCTCCAGAAGCCCGAGAACAGGAATGGCACGCCCGCCAGCGCCATGGTGCCGATCGCGAAGGTCACCCACGTCGTGCGCATGGACCGCGACAGCCCGCCGAGTTGCCGGATGTCCTGCTCGTGGTGCGCCGCGTGGATCACGGAACCGGCGCCGAGGAAAAGCAGCGCCTTGAAGAAGGCGTGGGTCAGCAGATGGAAGATCGCGGCGACCCACGAGCCCACGCCCAGCGCCAGCATCATATAGCCGAGCTGCGAAACCGTGGAGAACGCCAGCACCCGTTTGATGTCGTTCTGGCCGACGGCGATCAGCGATCCGAGCAGGGCCGTGATCGCCCCGATGGTCGCCACCACGCTCAACGCATGGACCGGCACGGCGGTCAGCGCCTGGTCCGCCGCCATCAACGGAAAAACCCGGGCAATCAGAAAAACCCCGGCCGCGACCATCGTCGCCGCGTGGATCAAGGCTGACACCGGCGTCGGGCCTTCCATCGCGTCCGGCAGCCAGACATGCAGCGGGAACTGGCCGGACTTGCCGACCGCGCCGCAGAAGATGAGGAGCCCGATCGCGGTGGAGACCGCGAGACCTCCGATGGTCACGCCCGCCGTGAGGGACGTGAGCGCCGCGGCTTCGAGCACGCCGGCGCCGTGGTCGTAGAAGAGCAGGCTCCCGGTCGCGTCGTTGAGCCAGAGCATCCCGAGCAGAAAGCCGAGGTCGCCGATGCGCGTGGTGATGAAGGCTTTTTTGGCCGCCGCCGCAGCCGACGGCTTCGTGAACCAGAATCCGATCAGCAGATACGAGGCGAGGCCGACCAGTTCCCAGCAGATGAAGAGCAGCAGGAGGCTGTTGGCGACCAGCAGGCCCAGCATCGCCGCCGCGAACAGGCTGAGGAAACAGAAGAAGCGCGCGAAATTCGGGTCCTCCTCCATGTACCCCACGCTGAAGATGAAGACCAGTGTGCCCACGAACGTGACCATCACGCACATGAACGCCGTCAGCGGATCCAGCAGCCAGCCGAGCCGCACCGCTCCTTCGCCGAGATCGAACCAGGCGAAGTTGGCCACCTGGTGCGCCGCCGGATCGCGCAACGCCGCCAGCAGCGCGCCGCACGACAGGACGAACGCCATCGTCATCGCCCCGATGGCCGCGCCCGAGGCCAGGCGCCGGCCCGATCGGGGCGTCAACGCGCCGATCGCGGCCGCGAGCAACGGCAGCGCGGGAATGAGCCAGAGGTAGGAGGCGGTAAGCACGGGGTAGGAGTTCAGTTCAGCCGGAGCGGCCATGCAGCCGAGGGAGCGAAAACCGTGCGGGCGGGTTTGCTCCGCGATCGGGTTCGCGCCATGGGGGCGGTCCCTCCCACAGCTCAATTCCCGCCGCCGCCACGGCCGCCAAATCGTAAAGCATAAATCGTAAATCGCGCATGGTCGCCCCGCTCATCCCTTCAACCGATTCGCCTCCTCCAGCCGGATGTTCTTCTGGTGGCGGTACACCGCAATGATCAGCGCCAGCCCCACGGCCGCCTCCGCCGCGGCGATGGCGATCGCGAAGATGACGAAGATCACGCCCGTCCCTGAAGGTTGCGGCGGTCCATAGCGCCAGAAGGCGATGAAATTGATGTTGGCCGCGTTCAGCATCAGCTCGACGCCGAGCAGCACGAGGATCGCGTTGCCGCGCGACAGCGCCCCCATCAATCCCACGCAGAACAGCGCGCAGGAGAAAAGCAGACAGAGTTGGAGCGGGGACATCACGACTCGCCTCCGTCTCGTGGCTTGGCGCGAGAGCGCCAGGCTCCGTCCGTCGCCGCCACCACCACCGCTCCGATCAGCGCCACGGTCAGAAGCACGCCGACCACGATCACCGCGGGCGCGTGCAGCTGCATGAGATTGTTCCCGATCTGCTTCACCGACAGCGTGGCGCCGGCCTGCGGATGCTCGCGCAACCCCGTGCCGGCGACCGCGCCCCAGAGCACGCCGAGCACCGCGCCACCCACGATCAGCGCGCCCACCGCCCGGGTCACGGACGGGGACGCCAGCGCCAGGTCCGCCCGCGACCGCCGGGTCAGCAGCACGGCGAACAGGACGACCATCGACACGGCGCCGACGTAGACGAGCAGCTGGGCGAAGGCCACGAATTCGGCTCCGGCCCAGAGATAGAAGGCCGCGATGCCCGCCCAGGTCGCGATCAACAGCAGCGCGCTGTGGATCAGGTTGCGGAGCAGCATCGCCACCGTGCCGGTGGTGAGGGTGACGAGCGCGATGACGAGGAAGGCCAGGTTCATTCGGCGTAGCGGTAGGTGCGCGGCGCCACCCCGGCGGTGAGCGTGCGGCCGATCCAGAGGTAGGGGATCGCGATCGCGGCGATGGCGATGGCCCAGCGCGCGGCCCGGAGCCCGCCCTCCCAGCCCGACGTCAGCGACCAGAAGGCGGCGACGCCGAGCGTGACGAGGGCCATCGGCACCAGGAACTTCCAGGCGAGCCGGGTCAGCTGATCGATCCGGAGCCGCGGAAACGTCGCGCGAATCCAGATGAACCCGAAGAGGAGGGTGAGCAGCTTCACGCCGAACCAGGCATACGAGGGCACCACCTCGAGGAAGGGCAGCGGCGCCTGCCAGCCCCCGAGGAAGAGGGTCACGGCCATCCCGCTCAGCGCGCACATGCCGAAGTATTCCGCCATGAAGAACAGCGCGTACTTGAAGCCGGAATACTCCGTCAGGTGGCCGGCGATGAGCTCGCTCTCGGCTTCCGGCAGGTCGAAGGGCGAACGGTTCGACTCCGCCAGGGCCGAGATCATGAAGATGACGAACGCGGCGAAGCCCCACGGCGTGAACACATGCCACCGGGGCAGCCAGCCGAACAGCCAGCCCGCCTGGGCCTCGACCACGCCGGTGGTGGAAAGCGTGCCCGAGAGCAGCACCACGGGGACCAGCGCCAGCAGCAGCGGCAGTTCGTAACTGATCAGCTGGGCGAGCGCGCGCATCGCCGCGAGGAGCGAGTACTTGTTCCGGCTCGCCCAGCCGGCCATGAAGATTGCGAGTTCGGTCGCGGCGCCGGCGGCGAAGAAGTACAGGATGCTGGCGTCGAGTTCCACCGGCACCAGATGCCGCCCGTAAGGGATCACCGCGAAGGTGAGGATGGAGCACGCGAGCAGCGCCACCGGCGCAAGAAAATGCAGCACCTGGTCGGACGCCCGCGGGACAATGTCCTCCTTCGTCAGCATTTTGATGCCGTCGGCAAACGGCTGCAGCAGCCCGAACGGGCCGGTGCGATTCGGGCCGGGCCGGTTCTGCACGCGCGCCAGCACCTTGCGTTCCGCCAGCGTGAGCGCGGCGAAGAGCAGGCCGAAGACCGCGAGGATCACCGCGATGGTGATGAGGTTGTTCGCGAGCCATTGCCAGGGCTCGGGCAGCCGGCCCGTGACCCAGTCGCGGACCGCGATCGGCGCCGTCTCGAGGGAATGTTCAGCCGCCGCGTTCATGGGGTGGGGGGCGATGGTGGGGGCGTAGGGCCGGCCTTAGCCGGTACCGTTGCCTTGGCTGCCGCGGCCGCCCGCGCCTTCTCCTCCGCCACCCGCCGCATCTCCGCGAGACGTTCATCGATCTCCGCGGCTTCGGTGGGATGCAGCTGGTGAAAATAGGCGTTCGGCTTGGCGAGCTCTTCGCGATGCACCAGCAGCGCGTTGAAACGTTCGCCGGTCGCGATTTCGAAGTGCTGGTCCATCTTGATCGCGTCGAAGGGGCACACTTCCGCGCAGATCTGGCAGCTCATGCAGACCGAGATATCGATGTCGAAGATCTTCGGCTTCTTGACCGGCCGGCCCTTCTCGTCGCGTTCGACAACGATGTAGATGCATTGCGGCGGGCACTCGTTCTCACAGATCTTGCAGGCCACGCAGCGCAGGCCGTCGATCGCGTTTTCCCCGTCGTAGACCAGGAAAGGGAAGTTCCGGTAGTTCTCCGGCAGCTTCGTCTTCTGCTCGGGGTACTCCGTGGTGACGAACCGCTTCGGATCGTGAAAGCTCCCGATGAGATTCCTGGCCGTGACGCCCAGCCCTTTCAGTAGTCCGCTGCCGATCATGTGGGAAAGGGCTGAAGGGCTGAAGGACGGAAGGGCTGAACCCTGGTCCGAAGTTGAAGGGAGAGGGAGGCCATGGTCAGCGGTCGACCTCCCCGAGGACGATGTCGATCGAGCCGAGGATGATCACGGCGTCGGCGACGGTGTGGCCGAGGCACAGGTCCTCGAGGATCGTCAGGTTCACAAAGGAAGGCGGCCGCACGCGGTATCGGTAGGGTGTGCCGGTGCCGTCGCTGATGAGATAGAAGCCGATCTCGCCCTTGGGGCCCTCGATCCGGCCGTAGGCCTCGCCGGCTTTCGGCTTGAAGCCGCGGATCTTCGCCTTCGGGTCCATGATCGGCCCGGCCGGCAGCTGATCGAGCGCCTGTCGCAGGATCCCGATCGACTCCCGCATCTCCAGCACGCGGACCATGTAGCGGTCGTAGGTGTCGCCGTGGGCGCCGAGCGGCACCCGGAAGTTGAAACGCGGATACAGGCCGTAGCCGTCGACCTTGCGCAGATCGTAATTCACGCCCGCCGCGCGGAGCAGGGGGCCCGTGATTCCCGCGCTCACGGCGAGGCCGGGCTTGAGCACGCCCACGCCCTGGGTGCGCGCCATCAGGATCTCGTTTCCGGTGATGAGGGTCTCGTACTCGTCGAGGAACGCGCCGTAGCCCTCCACCAGTTGCCGGGCCGCCTGCAGCCACTCGGCACTGGCGTCCACCCGGCAGCCGCCGAACCGCTGGTAATTGCACATCATCCGCGAGCCGGTCAGCGACTCGAAGAGGTCGAGGATCTTCTCGCGCTCCCGAAACGCGTACATCAGCGGCGTGCCGCTCGCGCCGGTGTCCTGGAGGAGGAAGCCCGCGAGGCAGGTGTGATTGAGGAGCCGGGTCAGCTCGGCAAGGATGATGCGGAGGTATTCCGCCCGCTCCGGCACCGGCTGGCCGGCCAGCTTCTCCACCGCCAGCGCATAGGCCCAGTTGTTCGTCATCGAACACAGGTAGTCCAGCCGGTCGGTGTACGGCATCAGCCCGAGGTAGCTGGTGGCTTCACCGAGTTTCTCGTGGTTGCGGTGCAGGTATCCGAAAACCGGCTTCAACTTCACGATGGTCTCGCCATCGAGCGTGACCATCATGCGGAACACCCCGTGGGTGGACGGATGGTGCGGCCCCATCGACACCTCGAGCAGGTCGCCGTGCAGCGGATCGTGCACTTCGCGCACCTGCGCGCCCGTGCCGCCGGCCAGAGCATGGAGAGGAGATGGGGAATCGGCAGGTTCCATGTTCAGCTTCAGCCCTTCAGTCCTTCCGCCCCTGCGGCCTTTTCCGGGTAATGCGCCTTCGCCTTCGTCAGCACCTCGTCGTGCGGAGTCGGTTCCCATTCGTAGTCGTCGGGCTCGACGTAATCGCGCCGCATCGGGTGGCCCACGAACTCGTCCCACATCAGAATCCGGCGCAGGTCCGGATGCCCGGTGAAGCGGACGCCATACAAATCGAACACCTCGCGTTCCTGGAACTCGCACGAGCGCCACACCGGGGTCAGGGAGGGAAGGGCGACGTTCTCCCCGCGATCCGCCGTGCGCACCCGGAGGATCACCGGGCCGTGCTTCCGGGCGATGGAATAAAGGTGGTAGACGACCTCGAGGCAGCCCGGGACGCGCCGCGAAACCTTCTCCTCGATCGTCTTGGCGGTGCCGGTGGCGGGATCGGTCACCACCGTCCGCGTGACGTCCACGACGTCGCGTTCGGGCCAGTCGACCCCGGTGACGTTCGAGCAGTAGTCCAGCTGCAGTTCGGCGTCGTCCCGCAGGAACTCCGCCACCGGCCGCATCCGCGCCGCCGCGACGAGCAGTGAATGCTGCCCTGCCGGGCCCGGGTTCATCACGACAGCCACGTCCGTTGCGGCCAATCCGGCCGTCGCGTCGGCTTCAGCCGGTACCCTGACGCCGGCCAGGATGCGGTCCCGCAAGGTCTCGACGGAAGGAAGTCCGCTCATGGTTTGTCGGGTCGGCTCAGCGTGGGCGCCCGCCACACGTCCGGGTTGTGCGGCGGCTCGAGGTCCCGCGCGCCAAATTCCGGTACCGGGTACTCCAGCGTGGTGTCGCGGCGCAGATGGGGCGCGGCCGAGGGACCCGCGATGGCTTGCCCGCGGATCTTTGCCTGCAGCTCCATCAACCCGTGCAGGAGGGCTTCGGGCCGGGGCGGACAACCGGGAATGTAAACGTCGACCGGGATGAAGCGGTCGATGCCCTTCAGCACATTGTAACCCTGTTTGAACGGACCGCCGGAAATCGCGCACGCGCCCATCGCAATGCAGTACTTGGGTTCGGGCATCTGATTCCAGAGCCGCACCACCTGCGGCGCCATCTTCTTGGTGACCGTCCCGGAGACGATCAGCAGATCGGCCTGCCGCGGGGAGGGGCGGAACACTTCCGAACCGAACCGCGCAATGTCGAAACGCGCCATGGACGCGGCGATCATCTCGATCGCGCAACAGGCCAGCCCGAACTGCAGCGGCCAGACCGAGTGGCTCCGGCCCCAGTTGTAAACCTCCTCGAGGGTCGTCAGCAGGATCCCGTGCCGGCGCAGTTCCGCACGTTCCGCGTCGCTGATCGGCGCCGGTCCTCCCACCGTAGCCCCGGCCTCACCCGGTTCTTCCGACGTAGCGCCGGCTTTAGCCGGTTCCGTCTGCGGTTTGGAAATCGGTTCGCTCACGGTTATTGCCACTCCAGATGCCCCCGGTGCCACGCCCACACCAGCCCTTCGGCCAGCAGCAGCATGAACACCAGGACGGCGAGCAGCGAGCCCACCGGCAGCGAGGTGAAGGCGACGGCGACCGGCAGCAGGAAGAGCACCTCGACGTCGAAGATCAGGAACAGAATCGCGTAAAGATAGTAGTGGGCCTTGAACTGGATCCAGGAGTCGCCCGTGGGTGCGACGCCGCATTCATAGACCGCATTCTTGATCGCACTCGGTTTGGCCGGTTGGAAGCAGCGGAACCACAGCCGGGCGACGCAGAGCAGGGCCACGGGAAACGCCACCGCGACGAACGCGAATAGCGCAAGGGTGGCGTAAGGGTGTCCGCTCATGACGCCATTACAGCACGGGAGCGTGCGGGCCCCCAACTGGGAACTGCCTCCGTTTTTTGCCTAAGTCGCTGCAGGGATTGCGATGGAGGGGTAACCATTACGCGCGCGGACGACCACACATGTTGACCCGCCGGCAAAATGCAATCTTCGCCAAGCGTCGTTTGTCATTCAAGCGCTGGGACCGAGTTGCGGGCGGGCCGCCCGCGGTCCCCCCGTCAGCGCTTAATGGACCGCGGGCGGCCC
>JAEWKR010000176.1 GCA_023457715.1 Verrucomicrobiota bacterium | reverse complement strand
GTTCGATGTTCGACCTGGATTCCGAAGTAGCCAGAGAGAGCACAGAGCTCCGACAAGGAGGACACGGAGGCTCGGTCCTTGGACAAACCTGTTCATCGCGTGACGCCCAAGACAGTCGCAGCGCCCGGCTCCGGCTCGGCTCTGATTGGGCCTCTGTGACCTCTGTGGCAAAACGGTATTCAGGTTCGATGTTGGACGTTGGATGTTGGACGTTGGATGTTGGACGTTGGATTGGCTGTTGGAGGTTGTGCTTGGGCGGGTTTGCCCTCCGCAATCTTCCGCTCGTCCCGCACCCAGCGGTACACCAGCGGTTGTCTGGTGCGTTCCAGCTCCTTGAACAACGCGGGGTTGGCCCGTTTCGGCAGCTCCAGGTCGGTCAGGCCCGCGGCGTCGCAATTGAGCAGGCGGGCGTACGGTTTGAAGTGTTCGACGCGTCCGATCACCCGCGACAGGTCGTCACCGTCGGGCGAGAGGGTGCGCGCGGGGTCGGACATGGGAGGCACCTCCGGCGTTTGGGTCCGGTCGAGCGCGAGGAAGGCGTAGGGCAGCGAACGCAGGTCGATTCCGGCGCGCTGTCCGAACTTCACCCAATCGGAGTTGGCGAAGATCTCGGACGGGGGAGGAGCGAAGAAGTGGCACCAGTCGCGTTCCCGGCCCAAGGCAAACATCGGGCACTCGTTTTCGTGGGTGCAGGGCGCCAGGACGCGAAAGCCGCTGGCTCGCAGTTGCTCGCGGAACGTGCCCAGCTGCCGGCTCACGGCGTGGGTCCCCGGTTCCACCCACAGGATGGCGTCGGCTCGCGCCGCGAGCGCGCGGAGGTCCTGCTGCGCGGCGGGCGACAACTCGTTCAACACGTGACTCAGCAGCAGCAGCCCGATCCGCTCACCGCTGGCGAAAAAGCCGGGCGTGGCCTGGCGGATGTCGAGACCGGGGAAGGCGGCGGAGGCGGCCTCGGCGGCGAAATCGCAGGCGACCGGGGAATGATCCCAGAGCGTTAACCGGTCGAACTGCCCGGCGCCGAAGGCGGACACGACCCGCCGTCCCGCGACTCCGCTGCCGCATCCCCAGTCGAGCACGGTGCGGGTTGCCGGGCGCCAACCGCGCAAGGCCAGCTCGCGCAGGACATGGTCCCATTTCCAGCCGATCCTTTCGGCGTAGGTAAAGTCGTAGTTGGCAAGGTCCTCCGCGGACGTCCAATACGGTCCCTGCGCCGCGCGGCCGGAGAGAAATCCTTCGCGCAGCCGGTCGAGCACCGACCAGTTCACCTCGTTCCAATCCATTCCCGAACGTAAGGCGACCGCCGGGGGCGGCAAGGGCTGAGCCCCGTGGGTTTCGTGCACCACGGGCGGCCCGCCCGCCCTCCGGCGCTCCAGATGCGGGCGGGCCGCCCGCGGTCCATCCCACCGATCGCCCGCGCTTCCGATGCGGGCGGGCCGCCCGCGGTCCAATGGCCCGCTCTACTGCGAGGCCGCCGTTCGCTTGGGAACGCCGCGATATTTGTCGGCGATCTGTTCCAGCCGTGCGGTCAGTAGTGCCTGCTTCGACTCAGCGTAGGCCTGCCCGATCCGGCTGCCTTCGGCGAAGATCACGGGAAAGCGCGTCAACGCCTTGGTGCCTGCCGGGGTGCGATAAAATGCGAGCAGCGCCTTGAGCTCATCCTCCGAGAATTCGCGCACATAAACGTCGACGATCTGGTCCTTGATGTCGTCCCAGACGATTTCCTTCTCCGCCCAGTCGTACATGGCCGCGCGGATCTCGTATAGCGCCGCGTCGGGCGCGCCTTCATCCCGCATCCGCATCAACAGGGGGCCGACCGCCGACTGGATCGCCGAACGGAGGGCCTGCGGGGTGTTGACCACGTCGAGAACCTGGACGGCGGCCTGACGGTGGCTGGCGGTGGTGGCGAAGCCGGTCGAGCACGCGGCCAACGCGAGCAGGACGGCGCTACGGAGCAGCGGCAGCCGACGAGGGGTCCCCGGGGAGGTCATGGCCCAGTTCGACCCGGAGGTGCCGGGCGAGTGCCTGGGTTGTTATCCCGTAAAAGCCTGCCAATTCGCGTACGCGCTGGAGGGCGCGCTCGGTTGTGGACCCCAGTTCGGGCGCCTTTACCGCCGCGATCATGACGTTCTTGGCCGTGTGCTCGGTCGAGATGAACTCGAACACCTTGGTGCGGTAGCCGGCGTACTCGAGCAGCAGGGCGCGCAGCGCGTCGGTGGCGAACTCGGCGTGCCGCTCCTGGAAAATGCCATGGCGCAGCGATGGCGCGAGCACGGGCGCCGGCTTCAGCTGCCGGCGGAGCTCCTTCTGGCAGCAGGGCGCCACGACCAGGAGCGGAGCGCAGGCACGGATCCCGCGGGCGAGGGCATCGTCGGTCGCGGTGTCGCAGGCGTGAAGGGCGATGAGTACGTCCACTCCATCGATCGGCGTGTCCGCGATCGTCCCGGCGGCGAAGGTCAGGGTATCGGCGAGGCCATGCTCGCGCGCGTGACGGTTGCAGAGGTCCACCAGCGCAGGCCGCGTCTCGATGCCCGTGACGCGGGCGCGGGGGCCCAGCAGCGCGGCCAGGGCGAAGGTCAGATAGCCTTTGCCCGAACCCATGTCGGCAATCTTGAGGGGACGCTCGGTGGACGGACGCGCCGGAAAAGCCTCGTCGAGCAGATGGCCCAGCAGCTCGGCGAATTTCTGAATCTGCCGCAGCTTGTCGCCCATCCCTTCGCGGGGTACGCCACGGTCGTTGGTCACGCCCAGCGCGCGCAGCCACGACGCGTCCGTCGGGATCGCGTAGTGCTTTCGTTGGTCATGGGCTTCGCGCGACGCTGGCGCGTCATCCCCCGGGCGCTGCGCGCCACCTCCGCGCCGGATCGTCGACGAATCGTCGTTTGCAGGAGCCGGCACGAGTCCCTTCGCGCGCACCCGGGCGCGGCCATCCGGCTGGGTTTCGAGATGAACCTCCTGGGTCGGGGTGAACAGATGCGCGTCCTGAAAATCGTGGCCGATCAGCCGGCCCAGCTCCGCCAGCGCGGCGGCGGGGGGGAGGTTTTGGGTCACATCGCGCGTGGCGTGGCGCCAGACGAAGGCGAGGTGCGGGCCGGCTTTCAGCGTCACCGCGCGCACGAAAAGGTTTCGTACGGTCGGGTCCGCGCCGCGGTATTTTCCGAGCGTCAGTTTCGTCAACGCGCCCGCCTCGAGGGCTTCGCGCGTGAGCTGCAGAAAACGATCCCGGCCGCTGTTGTCCATGGGACTGATCAGCGCGCGAGCTCGGCTTTCGCCGCGTCGAGGCCGCGTTGGTAAGCCGCGATCAGCCGGTCCATCTGCCCGTCCAGTTCGGCGTCGATCTGCTGTTTCCGCGGATCGGCATCGAAGGCGGCCACGGTTTGACGAATGCCGTCGCGGAAGCGCGTGGTGGCCGTGAAGTCGGGGACGAAGCGCTTGATCTTGGCGTTGTCGAAAACGGCCGAATGGGACTTGTCGCCGAGCAGCGTTCCTTGTTTCGCCGGCAGGCAGGCAACGACAAAGTCCGAGGCGATGTGGACGAAGTTGGGCTGGCTGACGCCCGCCGCTTCGGCGGTGTAGGCGAAAATCTGATTCCAGGTCAGCGCCTCGTCGGACGTGATGTGGAACGCATGTCCGATCGCGCCGGGATGTCCCAGCAGCCCGACGAGCCCTTTCGCGAAATCGGTGTTGTGCGTGATCGTCCACAGCGACAAGCCGTCACCGGGGATGACCAGCGGCTTGCCGGCGCGCATCCGGGCGATCGCGGTGAAACTTTTGTCCCAGCTGTTCAAGACCAGCGGGATCACGAGTTTTCCGTAGGTCAGAGAGGGACGGACGATCGTGATCGGGAACTGTTCGTCGCGGTAGGCCTGCAGCAGGCGGTCCTCGGCGGCGATCTTGGCGCGCGAGTAGTCCCAGAATGGATTCGCCAGGGGGGTCGACTCGTTGATGAGCCAGTGGGTGGCGGGTTTCTGGTACGCGCTGGCGGAGCTGATGAAGACGTACTGGCCCGTCCGGCCGCGAAGGAGGGCGAGGCGCCGGTCCACCGCCGCCGCGTCGAAGGCGACGAAGTCCACCACGGCGTCCCAGGTGCGTCCGGCGAGGACATCAGCGACGGCGGGGCTGTTGATGTCTCCCGTGAGCGTGTGCGTGCCGGGAATGGCGTCGCGTTTCGACCGGTTGAGGAGCGTCACATCGTGACCGCGGGCGACCGCGAGTTCCGTGCATGCGGTGCTGATGATGCCCGTGCCGCCGATGAACAGGATCTTCATGCCGCGATTCGACGGACTCCGCGTGGAATCGGCAAAGCTGAAAGCGTGGAGTTTTTTCCCGGGCAGCGGGAAGGGCGTTTTGGGGAGCGGAGGACTGCCCCGGCGCGGAGGCTTCCCGCCGGCAACCAAGGTCGGATTGGTTCTGCCACGGAAAGCAGGCGGCACGCCTGCGCTCCCAGGACGATCGCGTCACCTGCCGTTTGTCCGCAGGCCGATGTAGAGCAGCCACACCAGCGCGGCCAGGAGGACGGAGCCCAAGACGAAATACAGCAGGCATCCGCGCCGCACATCGCGCGTCACGTTCGTGGGTGCGACGCGGTACTGCTCCAGGATCGCGTCGGGATCGGCCGGTGACGGGCGACCCTCCAGTGGGTCTGCGCTCGGCGCCGCGGCAAGAGGCGCCGGGGCCGCAACAGGGGTTGCCCCCGTGGCCTGACGGGCCGCGATCTCGCGATCGAGCCACGCCAGGTGATCGGCGATCATCCGGCGCTGGCGGCGCAGTTCGTCGAGGGAAGGCGGGGGCTCGGCCATGGGAAGCGACGAGGCAGCTTTGGGGCGGGACCAGAGGCGCGCAAGCGCCGGGCTGGGCGGGCGCATCGCGTCACCGGGTACAAAAAAACGCAGCCCGGTGCGGGCTGCGTTTTCTGAAAGCGAAACGAAATGACCTCAGGCCGTCACGACGGCCACGCGGCGGCGGGCCTTGTCGAACTTGAGGGTGCCGTCGGTGAGCGCGAACAGGGTCCAATCGCGACCGGTGCCGACGTTCTTGCCGGCGTGCAGCTTGCTGCCGCGCTGGCGGACGATGATGTTGCCGGCGATGACCTTCTCACCACCGAATTTTTTCACCCCGAGACGCTTCGAGTGGCTCTCGCGACCGTTGGTGGATGTTCCCTGACCTTTTTTGTGCGCCATGGCGTGGTATTCTCCTTAAGCGTTGATGGTGTTGATCTTGATGACCGACAGCTCCTGGCGATGGCCGCGCTTGCGCTCCATGCCCTTGCGCTTCTTCTTCTTGAAGACGATCACCTTCTCGCCGCGCTTGTTTTCGAGCACGGTGGCCGACACGGTGGCTCCGGAGAGGGTCGGCGTGCCGACCTTGAAACTCGCACCTTCGCCAGCCGCGAGCACGTCTTTGATCTCGATGGTCGAGCCCTTGTCGGTGCCGGGATAGCGGTTAACGGTCAAAATGTCGCCCTCAGACACAGTGAACTGCTGGCCTTGGGTCCGGATGGTCGCTTTCATAAATAAAACTGCGGAATAAGCGGTTTGGCGGAAGTGAACGCAAGGATTATTTGAGAAATCCTGGGACCTCCGCGGGAGAGTCTGATACTGCGCCGGTCCAATGCACTTATGTCACGGGTGATTACACCTGAAACCCTGCAAAAACGCCGCGCGGTGGCCTTGGGCCGGTGGCTGCTGGGCAAGTACCTTGTCCGGCGCTGGCCGGACGGTCGGGTGGAGGCGCGGATGATCACGGAAGTCGAGGCCTACAACGGAGAAGGCGACCGGGCGTGTCATGCTCGGGCGGGTCGCACCCCTCGCACCCAGCCGCTCTACGCGGCCGGCGGAATCTGGTATGTGTACCTTTGTTACGGGATCCACGAGATGCTGAACCTGGTGGTGGGTCCGGAAGGCTGGCCTTCGGCGCTGTTGATCCGCGCGGTCGAAGGCGCGAGCGGCCCGGGACGCGTGACCAAGGCGCTGGGGATTGACCGGACGCTGAACGCAACCTCGGCGCTCGATCCGGCGGGCGGACTATGGCTCGAGGATCGAGGCGTCGTCGTGTCGCGCTCGCGGGTCCAAGCCGGGCCGCGCGTCGGCGTCGACTACGCCGGACCGGTCTGGTCGCAGAAGCCGTGGCGGTTCATGTTCACGGGCGCAGGCCGCGGATTCTGAGTACGTTGTCCCGCGTTTACGCGGAATGCCTTGGCGGGGGGGCGGCTCGCGCAACCCTTCCGCGTGAACGCGGGACTACGTACCCAAGCCACGAAGCAGCTCCGCCAGCGCTCGTGCCACGGTGGCAGGGTCGAGCCTCTCGAGTGATGAACCCTCGCGCAGCACGCGAACGTGCGGCGCGGGCGGGGCCCAGACCGCCGGATCGGTGGGACCGAATAGGAGGAGGCTGGATACGCCGCACGCCGCGGCGAGGTGGCTCACGCCGGTGTCGTGCCCAAGATAGGCGGAGCATCCGTGAAGCTCGGCGATGACCGTTTCGAGAGGCGCGCACTCGAGCAGGCGCAGGCGGCCGTCTGCGAGCTTGGGCGCGAGGGACGAGGCCCGGAGCGCCGCCTCGTTCCAGTCCGCCGCTTCGACTTCGCCCGCGATCAGCAGCACGGGCAGGTCGACCTGTTCCAGAAACTCAAACCAGCGATCGCGCGACCAGTTCTTGCGCGGCGATCCGCTGCCGGGGTGGACAGCAAGCAAAGCGTCCCCCGGGAGCGCCGGCGGCCCGCCGGCTTCGGACCGTCGTGCCGCTGGGGTTGCCGAGAGAGGCCGGCGGGTCGCCGGCGCTCCCAAGGTTGGCCAGACGATCGCATCGCCTCGTAACTCGCAGTACGCTGCCCGCGGCACGATGCCCAGGGGCGCCACGGCGCGCGCCAGATAGGTGGCAGCCGGCAGGGCGGGGGCAAACACTCCTCTTCCACCGGCGTGGATCGCAGGTGGCCCGCCCGCGCTCAGGAAGTGCCGGCCCCGCCCAAGGGGAAAATGCGACGCGATGACGCCATCCTCGTCGGGCCAGAAGCTCACCACGATGTCGAATGCACCAAGCCAATCCGCCAACTCCGGTGGCAGCGGGCCAGGCAGGCACAGGGCCGACCAACGGCTCTCGTGCTGGGAGTACACCTCGTCGACCAGGCCGCGTCTTCGCGCCAGCTCGGCGGCCACGCGATTGCCGACGAGCACCAACCGGTGCCGCGGGTGGGCTTCGCGCAGCGCGAGCAGGGTGGGCAGGGTGACGAGGAAATCGCCCAGCGCTCCGCCGCGAAGCACCAGGATCGCACCTCTACCGGCCATTACTTCTTCTTTGCCGCCACCGCCGAATCGCCCGGCGTGTAGCGTTCGAGAACGGCGGTGCCAGTGCCGATCTTGAACTCGACTTCGAACTTCACCGGCAACCGGCGCTCGTCCTGCGCGATCCACACCTGCACGGTGCTGCCGCGCTTGAACATCCCTTTCGGCTCCGTCTTGTCCATCCGCGGCTGGAGCACGAGGGTGCGGAAGGTGCCGAGATGGGTGGTGATCGTCTCGTAGCGCAGCGCGTGGATGGTCAGCTCGTAGAAGTCGTCATCGAAGAGGACGAGCACGTCACGTTTGTCGCCCGGCTGCATTTCCCACCGCCGGGTCTGAATCAGCGCCGTGATCAGATCGGTGGGCGACCCTGCGGGGATCGTGATCATCGTCGGCTTCATGCCGCCGACGATCACGTAGCTGGCGCGGCGACGGATATAGTCGAAATTGACGATGTGCTCAGCGCTCTTGCCGCGCGTCTGGCTGCGCTCGTGCAGCGATTTCAATGCGCCGGTGCGGGCGTCGTAGAGAGCGTCGGCCGTCGCGCGGAAGGGCAGCAGCATCCTGGCCAGCCGCCGGGTCGAGGTGGTGGTGGTGACCTTGAGATCGCCGGACGGCGCACGGGTCGCCTGCACGGCAATCTCGCCGGCCCCCGGCACGATGGCCCAATGCACGGCAAAATGGAATTCCTCACCGGGAATGAGGGGCGGACCGGCGAGCGGCTCCGTCACCGGCGTGCCCGGGACCTCCCCGGTGTCCGCCGCGGCGAACAGCATGGCCGGGCCGGAGGAGAGCAGCAGGAGAAGGACGGTGAAAAGCCGGACGATCATACAAAAGGAGTGAGACGCTTGTTTCCGACCGCGAAGATGCGGTGAGGTGCGAGAGCCCACACCTTGGTGTCGGGTGCAAGGAGTTCCGTACAGTCCACGCCCCCCGCCCACGGAGAGAAGGCGGGAAGCACCAGCCGGTCCGGACTCGCCACCAACGCGGGGAGTTTCAGGTGGGTGCCGGCCCCGTCGTACCAGGTGACGGCGGGGTGGAAATGGCCGACGACCTGGATCTCGCGGGCCCCGGGCAGCGTCGAAGCCGGCGCGACGGGCGGCTGGTCGCCGTGGTGAAACCAGTAGCCGTCGACACGCACCTCCCGCTGCAGCGCGCGCGCCCAGCGCCGGTCGTGATTTCCGCCCAGCAAGGTGATCGGCACGGTCGCGGCCGCGAGGTAGGCTTCCGCGGCGGCGGCGCCTTCGGCGGCGTGGACGATGTCGCCGAGCCAGAGCATTTCCGCCGGGGAGTAATCCGCAATCAGCGCGTTGAGCCGTCCGGCAATCTCGGCATCGCCCCATGGGGGGAGCAGGTTGCCGCGGGCGCGATGAGCGGCGGCGTAACCCCAATGCAGATCGGCAACCACGAGCCGCCGGGCATCCTCGAACCAGAGTGCACGACGGGAGTCCACCCAGAGACCGGGTTGGAACTCCAGGCGCGCGGCGGTGCGGCTATGACTCTGCACGGGCATGGGACGAAGCGGCGGAGCCAAGCGGTTCGGCGGAATCTCGGCCATACATTTCGTGATAGAGCCGCTCGATGGTGGTCTCCGGATCCTCGAGCGTCATCGTTTCGCGGATGCGGCTGACGTACATGCCGAACGAAAACGGGCTGACCCGCGGCGTGGTGCGGAATTCCCAGCGAGTGGCGCCGACATCCGTGAGGAATTGCAGGGCGCGGGGCAGATCGAGAAAGCGCAAAGTTGCCTCGGCGTAAGCCTCCTGCAGCAGCGGGTGTTCCGGTTCATGCTGGCGGAGGACCTCGAAGATGATCTCGGAGCTCCATTGCAGCGCCCGGGCCCCCCTTTCGTGTCCACGGACGCGCCGGGGCACCATGAGACCGGTTTGGGCGACGCCACGGAACTGCCATTTCACAAGATTGCTCTCTGAGAGCGCCTCGCGCAGGGCAAGTTCCGCGCCTTCGCGCCGGAACAGCGGGCGCCACTCCTCGCCGTCCAGGGCCTGGAACGGCTTCAGCGTAAGCAGGAAGCCGTAATCGTCGATCGTGACGAGGGCGTTGCCCCCCCGCGTCTCCTGCACCCGTTGCGCAATGATCCGGGACACCGCGTCGTTGGCGGATCGTCCGATGAGCGAATGGAAGAAATAGTGCACCAGATCGCGCTGGTCGAAACGCTCAACGAGGAAGAATTCCGAGGTTGGGATGAGCGATACCGCGGCCTGGAGCGCGAAGTGGTTGACGAGGGCGCGGGCGTTGCCGGCGGAGAGTCGGTAGGTCTCGGCGAGCCACGCGGTGGCCCCTGCGGCTGGCTCGCGCTCTTCCCGGATATCGGAGGCACCCGCAAGCGCGGCCCCATGACCGGCTGCGAGGCGGGCGGCGAGTTCCGTGCGCAGGTGAACCACGCCGGCGGCGAGGCCGGAGGCGAGGGGCATTTTGTTCGCGTACCAGCGCGGCACGGTCGGGACCGAACTCTCGGCGGGGGCGACCTTGGCCGTGAGCAGTTTCGTTTCCACCAACCGCAGCGTGCGACCGTTCAAGACGAAGACGTCGCCGGGACGCAGACCCTTCATGAACGATTCCTCGACCTGGCCGATCCGCCGCCGGCCCTGCTGCACCTGCACCATGCTCTCGGTCGCGATCGTGCCGATGTTCTGGTAGAACTCGCGCGCCACGCGCGGCGCCGCGAGCACCAGACATCCCTCGCCGTTCACCCGCACCTTGCCGAACAGCGGCTCGTAGTTCCGCTCGAGGGAGGCACCGCCCCCGTGGAGGTAGCGGAGGACACGGTCGAAATCGGAACGCGGGAGCGCGCGAAACGGGAAGGTCGCCCGCAGCAACGCGAAGGCCTCCTCGGGGGTGACGCTCTCGAACACCGCGAGGCCCACGAGGGTCTGGGCCAGCACGTCGAGGGGATTTTCGTGGATCTTCACCGGTTCCAGCGCGCGGCGCTCCATCATCCGTGCGGTGACCGCGCACTCGGCGAGGTCATTGATGTTGCTGGCCACGAGCACGCCGTGCGACGACTCGCCCATGGAGTGACCGGAACGACCGATGCGCTGCAGGGCGCGCGCGACGCCCTTCGGCGCGGACACCATGACCACCGTGTCGATCGAGCCGATGTCGATGCCCATTTCCAGCGAGGTGGAGCAGACGACGGCGCGCAGTTCGCCCCGCTTGAGCCGGTCCTCGACCTCGAGCCGGACGCTGCGGTCGAGCGAGGCATGGTGCACCTCGATCCGGGATGCGATCGTGGGCAGGTTCTGCTTCAGGCGCAGCCCGATGTGTTCGGCGCCCGAGCGGGTGTTGGTGAAGATCAGGGTGGTCCGCCGCGAGGTGAGAAGCGTGCCGAGCTCCACCAGCATGCGGGTGCCGGTGTACCCGGCGGGCGGGTACGCGTTCCCGCGCAGGGGGGAGAAAACCTCGATGTGCGCGGTCTTGCGCTCGGTGACTTCGGCGATGGCGCAGGGCCGGCCCGGCCCGACCAGGAACGCGGCGACCGTCTCCACCGGCGCGACGGTGGCGGAGAGGCCAATGCGCACCAAAGGGGGGAGCGGCGGAATCCGAGTCCGGCTTTCCACCAGCTCCCCGAGCCGCTCGGCCGCCACCACGGCCATGGTCCCCCGCTTGTTTTCGGCAAGGGCGTGCAGTTCGTCGGCAATGAAGTAACGGACCGACTTCAAGGCGGCCAGCCAGCCTGACTGACTCAACAGCAGCGTGAGGCTCTCCGGCGTGGTGACGAGGAGGTGGGGTGGCTTGCGTCTTTGCTGCGCCCGCTCCTTGGGGGTGGTATCGCCGGTGCGCGCACCGATGCGCAACCAGGTCCAGCCCAGTTCGTCCGCCGGACCCTGAAGGTTCTTGCGCAAGTCGTAGGCGAGGGCGCGGAGCGGCGAGACATAAACGGCGATGACGCCATTGGGCAGCCGGCCGGCGTCATGAGCCCGGGCGGCCGCGTCGAACACCCCCAGAAAGGCCGCCAGCGTCTTGCCGCTGCCGGTCGGCGATGACAGCAGGACGGACCCACCCGCGAGAATCTCCGGGACTGCGAGCCGCTGCGCCGGTGCGAACTGCCCGAACCGCTGCTTGAACCACGCCGCCAGCGCCGGATGCAGCGCGGAGAAGAGCGCGGCGTCGGACATGGAGGGCGTGGTGAGACGGCGGAACATTTATGATTCTCGATTGATGAGTTACGATTGGGCGGCCTTGGGCCGCTGGGTTGCCGGGCGTGCAATGTCGATGGGTCCAATCATAAATCATAAACTCACTCCGCCCTCCACGTTCCTGCGGCTGCCGCCAGCTTTCGGCAGGTTTCCAAGGTATCGATCTCCGCGGGCGTTTTGTCCGTCCGGATGCGCGTGATGCGGGGGAAGCGGAGGGCAAAGCCGCTTTGGTGGCGGTCGCTGGGTTGGATGGTGTCGAAGGCGATCTCCAGCACGGTGTCCGGCACGACGCTGCGGTAGCGACCGTGCACCTCGAGCGTGTGGGCCAGGAAATGCTCGGTGAGGGCGGCGATCTCGAGGTCGGTGAGGCCGGAGTACGCCTTGCCGACGGTCAGGAGGCGGTCGTGCTCCACATCGCGGACCGCAAAGGTGTAATCGCTCAGGACGTCGCGCCGCTTGCCGTGACCGTACTCCACGCCCACGACGACGACGTCGAGCGTGGCAAAAGCCTGCTTCAGTTTCAGCCACGCGAGTCCGCGGCGCCCCGGGGTGTAGATGCTCGCGGGGTCCTTGGCCATGAGCCCCTCGTTGCCGCGCTGGCGGGCCGCGAGAAAGGCCGCGTTGATGTCCTCGACCGTGTGGGCCTGTTGGGTGGGGGCCAGGAGGTATTTTCCGACGATCGCGCGCGGCGAGTCAGAGCTTTCGGGCAGCGCAGCCGGAGGGAGGCCAGGGGCGAGGAGCTGGCTCAGCCGCCGACGGCGTTCCGCGAGGGGGGCCTTCAGCAGGCTCTCGCCATTGTGCCACAACAGATCGTAGCAGGACACGGACACGGGGATTTCCGCGCCGAGGAAAAAGTCGTCGCCTTTGCGGCCGAGGCGCTTTTGGAGTTCGGCGAAAGGCAGCGCGCGGCCGTCGCGCCAGGCGAGGAGTTCACCGTCGAGAATGACGTCACCGCGCAGGTCCAGGGCCGCCCGCGCGAGATCGGGAAATTGCCCGGTGATCCGTTTGAGATCGCGGGAGTAGATTTCGGCCCGGTCCCCCTGCTTGTGCACCTGGCAGCGGATGCCGTCGTACTTCTCCTCGAGCCACACGGGTGCCGGGAGCCGTTCCAGGATCGCCGCCGCGGTTGGTTCCGGGCTGGCGAGCATGAACTGCAGCGGGTGGAAGAGACGCAGCTCGATCTCCGCCAGCCGGCCTTCGTGCGCCGCGCGGGTCACGAGGCTGATGTCGCCGCTCAGCATGTTGGCTTCCCGGACGGCTTCGATCGGCTGGTCGACCGCCGCGGCGATCGCCTCCTCGACGAGTCCCTCCTTCAGACCGATCCGCAGGTCGCCAGTCACGATCTTGACCAGGTACTTGGCCTCGAGCGGCGAGAGTGCCGCGAGTTGCGCGCGGAAGAGGTCCAGCTTGGCGGCGGGACCGCGGGCGTCAGCCACCTGGGCGAAGAGGTCGCTGATCCCGGTGAGGGGGAGCTCGGAGGGCGCGGGCACCGGGCGGCTCGCCGACTGGAGCAGCGCCTCGGCGGCGTCGCCGGCGTCCGCGAAGCGCTGATACGCGGCGCGGTAGTCGGCCTCGGTCGCCTGGGCTACCTCGAGGACGGCGCGCTTGATCACCGACCAGCCCATGGTGAGCACGCGATTGGCGGACTGCGGGAAGGGACGGGCGGTGAAGAACAGCGCGGCCAGCGCGGCGTCGCCGGCGGAGAGCTCGGCGAGGTACGCGCGCAAGGCGTCGATCTTCTCGAGCTTGCGCGGGGTGGCCTTGACGCGTTCGGCGACCTGGCAGAACCGGACGAAGCAGTTGTGCGCGGCGGCGGAGCAGGCTTCGACCGGCTCGGCTTTCTCCTGAGCGCCGCTCTGGGTCCGCGTTTTCTCGAACGCCGCCACGCTCGCCGATCCGCCTGGTACGGGCCACGGGCGTCCCTCGATCTGCACCCCGAGCTCCAGCTGGTTGTCCTCGCCGATGGCCCAGGCTTCGACCCCGCGCTCGCGCAAGGTCAGCGCGAACTCCTGGGCGAAGCCATGCAGCGTCAGCACCAGGCGGGGCTGCACCGCGTCCACAAAGCGCAGCAGATCGGGATAGTCCGCGTGATCGGAGAGCGGGAACGCCGCATCGCACTGGTAGCGGTAGATCGCGCCGGGATCCATCGCCCAGCCGGTGATCATCGCGGTCCGTTTCCGCGGGATCTGCTTGAGGAAGGCGCCGTTGTGGTGCTGGGGCGGGCAGATCACCACGTGGCCGGCCACGTCGTCCGCTGCGAAGCCCCGATGAGGCGGGAAACGCATCCCAAGTTCCTCGTAGATGCGGGTGAGCCGCAGGGTTTGCGGATGGAGCATGATCGGCAGCCTGGCTTCCGCCAAACCACTGAGAAGTTCCTGGCTCTTGCCGAGGCTGTAGCCGAACAGCACCGGGACCTCGCCGTCGTCGACGCACGCGTGGCAGAACGCCGCGATGTCGTTGAGCACCTGGCTGGTCGGCGGAAAGACGTAATGCGGCCGGCCGAACGTCGTCTCCATGATCAGAACATCGGCGCGCGGCGTCGCGCAGGTCTCGGCCGAACGCCCCTGCCGCAGCTTGAAATCGCCGGTGTAGAGAAGCCGCCCGTGCTGGGCGTGGTGCAGCAGGGCCTGGGCGGAGCCGAAGATGTGGCCCGCGGGGTGCAAAGTCACGGTGCAGTCAGGCGTCAACTGCTCGCCCTGGCCGAAGTCGAGCACGTGTTCCACGCGCTCGCCCGGCATGCGCGCGCGCATCAGCCGCGACGTGCCAAGCGAGCAGAGAATCTCCCCGTGAGGCGCGATGTGATCCGAATGGGCGTGCGAGACGAAGGCCCGCGACTGCGGGAAATGCGCGTCCAACCACCATCCGATCTGCGGAAGGCGCACTCCCGCACGAAATTCGACCTGCCAGGGCATGAACCGGTAAGCTCAGGCAATAACTTCAGATTTCAAATTTCAGATTTCAGATTCGGATTCCGAGGATCTGAAATTTGAAATCTGAAATCTGAAATTACGGCGACGGCACCAACGACCAGGCGATGCCGGCGAGCAGCAGCGCCGCCACGAGCCACCAATACCAGGCGAGGCCATTGACGCGGGGCGGGGTGCGGCGGCGGGAGGTTTCGTCGTCGTCGAACGCGCCGGCCGGCAGATCGAGGCCGTCGTACACATCGGTTTCGCGCCAGCCGGTACGTTCGTCGGCGCCGCAGTCCGGACACGAACGGGCGTCCCGGGGAATGGCGGCGCCGCAGTTGGCGCACTCCGGGGGCGGGCGGCGTCCGCTCATGGCACCGGCCGGAAATACTTGTACTTCGCCAGGCGCCAGGCCGTCACAAAAAACGCGGTGAGCGGCACGGCGAGCACCATGCCGAGCACGCCGTGAAACGCGGTGCCCCAGAAGAACACGGCGAAGATGATCGCCGCCGGATGCAGCCCGGTGCGATCGCCCATGATCTTCGGCGTGAGAATCCACCCTTCGATCGACTGGACGATCAGTTTCACGACCAGGATCGACAGCACCAGCTTGAGGCCGCCACCGGGCTGGAAGAAGGCCAGCGGGATGGTCGTCGCCAGACCGAGGATGGTGCCGAGATAGGGGATGATGTTCAGCATGCCGAGCGCCAGCCCGATGAAGAGGCCGAACTTGAGACCCACCGCAGTGAAGCCGATCGCGTACAGCACGCCCATGCACAGCCCGATGAGCAACTGACCGCGGAAGAAGGATTCGACGATCGTGACGAATTCGCGGGTGAGGAACACGACGTCGTCCCGGAGGCTGGGGCGGAGAAACGGCAGGTGCGAACCGAGGTTTCCCGTGGGCTCGCCGCGCATGAGCAGGAAGAAGAACAGGTACACCGGGACGATGATCAGGTGCGTGAGGAAACCGAACGCGTCGAGGACGCCGCCGAAGGCGATCCGCACGGAGGGGATGGCGTGCGCGAGGAGCGCCTTGGTTTCGCTGGCGAGCAGTTCGGCGATGTTCGGCACGCCGTATTTGTCCATCTGCCCGCGGGCCATCGTCACCCATTTCGGGTAGTGCTGTTGCACGTAGTCCGAGGCGTTTTTCCAGAGGTCCGGCAGGTACGCGATGAAATCGAGGGTCTGCTCGATCAACGGCGGCAGGATCAACACGAGGCCCCCGACGAAGGCGAGCAGGACGGTGCCGTAGAGGAGAACGACTGCGGCGAGCCGCCGGTGGCGCAGCCTGTGCTCCAGCCAGTCCACGACGGGGCGCAGAATCAATGCGAGCACGCCGGCGACGGCCAGCGGCCAGATCACCGAGGAGAAAAAGCCGAGGAGGCGGCCCAGGACGATGAAGCTGACGATGATCAGCGCGGCCGTTCCGACAAAGGCCAGAAAGGTGAGCGCGAAGCCGACGATGCGACGCTGGGTGTCGGACAGAATGGGGTCGGACGGGGGAAGGGACACAGCAGGGAGCCCTCATGGAAGCGCGAAGCCCGTGGAGCGCAACCCCAACTGACGGGGAGCCGGCCAAGGAAATGCCAGATCCTGAAGAAATCCCAAATCCCAAACGGCCAAATCACAAAGAAATCTCAAATCCCAAACGGCCAAAACCCAAAGAAATCCCAGATCCTAAAGAAATCCCAAATCCCAAACGTCCAACTTCCAAAGAAATCCCAAATCCCAAAAGTCCAAATCCCAAAGGAAGTGTCGGCGGATCCCAGGGTTTGGGATTTGAGTCCTGGGATTTATTTGGCGTTTGGACGTTTGGGATTTGGGATTTTCTAACCCTTACTCGTGACGGTCCGTTCATTTCCCTTGTGGTGGCGCCAAAACCACCGGGCGATGGCGGGCATGAGGATGATGGCGGCGACCATGTTCACGAGAAACATGAAGGTCAGCAGCAGTCCCATGTCGGCCTGGAACTTGAGGTCGGAGAAGAGCCACGTGCTGACGCCGATCGCGAGCGTGAGGCCGGTGAACACGACGGCGGCGCCGGCGTCCTTGCCGGCCGCGGTGGCGGCATCCTCGAAGTATTCGCCGGCCCGAAGCGCGGCCTGCAACCGCGCGAAGATGTAGATGCCATAATCGACCCCGATGCCGATGCCGAGCGCAAGCATGGGCAGGGTGGAGGTCTTGAGGCCGATGTTGCAGTAGACCATCACCGCGTAGGCGAGGAAGCTGACGATCGCGAGCGGGGTGACGATGCACAGGGCGGCGCGGATCGAACGGAACGTGAGCAGACAGAGGGTGATGACGGCGCCAAAGACCCACAGGAGGATGGGGCGCTCCGCGGCGGCCACGACCTCGTTGGTGGCGGCCATGACCCCGGCGTTGCCGCTGGCGAGGAGGAACTGCGCCTTCGGCGAAGGATTGGCGGCGGAGAACGCCTTCACCGCGTCGGTCACGGCGCGCAGCGTTTCGGCCTTGTGATCCGAAAGGAAGATCATGACCGGCATGACGCTCCCGTCGGCGTTGAGCAAGCCGGTGGCGGTCTCGACGGGCGACACGGCCTGGGCGAGGGCCTGCTCGTTGCGCGGGAGCACCCGCCATTTCAGCGAGCCCTCGCTATAGCCGGCATTGATCACCTTTGCGACGCTGGCGAGCGAGACGACCGATTGCACCCCGGGAACCTGGCGCACATGGCCCTCGAACCGGTCCATCAGGGCGACGACCTCGTGGTCAACGCAGCCGTTCGGGACGGATTGGACGATCACCGTCAGGATATCCACGCCGATGCTGAAGCGGGAGGTGATGATTTGGGTGTCCTGGTTGTAGCGGGAGTCCTGCCGCAGTTCGGGCACGCCGGCCTGGGTGTCGCCGATGCGGACGTCGTCCGCCTTCAGGAGCCCCCAGGCGCCCAGCGCCACGCCGATGCAGATGATGATCAGCGACGGACGCGGCTGCATCTTGGACGCGAGACGCTCGCTGATCCGGTCCCCGAAGGCGCGCCGTTTGGCGACCCATTTGGCGTAGGACGGAGGCAGCCGCAGGTACGACAGCATCAGCGGCAGGAGGAAGAAATTGGTGATGACGATGACGGCGACGCCGAGGCTCGCGGTGATCGCGAGTTCGCGGATCGTCTCAATCCTGATCACCAGCATGGTGGCGAAGCCGACGATGTCGGTGCACAAGGCCACGATGCCGGGAACGATCAGCTGCATGAACGCGGCGCGCGCCGCGGTGGGGCCGTCGTGCCCCTTGAACATCTCGTTCCGGAACGTGCAGATCTTCTGGACGCCGTGGCTGACGCCGATCGCGAACACGAGAAAAGGCACGAGAATCGAGAACGGGTCGATACCGTAGCCGAGAGCCACCAGCGCGCCCAGCTGCCAGATCACGGCCACGAGCGACGCGACGATCGGGGCGGCCGCGAGCTTCCAGCGTCCGGCATAGTTCCACACCAGCAGGGCGGTGATGACGACCGCCGCGCCGAAGAGCAGGAGAACGCCCCGGGCCCCGGCGCTGACGTCGCCGATGACCTTCGCGAAGCCGATGATGTGCACGCTGACCGCGCCGTCGGTTTCGCGCTGCACCCGGTCGCGCAGGGCCTCGAGACCCGCGGAGACCTGCACATAGTCCACTTTCAACCCGGTCTGCGGATCGGTCTCGAGGACGGGGGCGCTGACGATCGCACCGCTGAAATCGTTGGCCACCAACTGGCCGAGCTTGCCGGACTTGATGATGTTTTCCCGCACGCGGGCAAAACCGTCCGCGTCGGGGCGGAAATCGGAAGGTATCACATTGCCGCCCGTGAAACCGTCTTCGACCACCTCGACATAGCGGACGTTGGGGGTGAAGAGGGACTGGACCTGGGGCCGATCGATCGCCGGCAGGAAGGTCACTTCATCGGTGGCCTGCCGCAGCTGGTCGAAGAACTGCGGCGTGAACATGTTGCCATCACGCGCGATCAACGCCACCAGCACCCGGTTGCCGCCGCCCACGATCGAACGGTACTGGGTGAGGGTCTGGATATAAGGATGCTCCAGGGGCAGGGATTTTTCGTAGCTGGCGTCGACCTTGAGCTGCGTGGCCAGGTAGGCCATGCCAGACGTCAGCAACGTGAACGCCAGAATCAGCGGCGTGCGCCAGCGAAACATCCAGGCGGTGAAGCGTTCGAGCATGAGCGAGGGAAACCGCGGGTGCGACTAGGGGTTGGCGGCGGGGGGAGGCGCGTCGGCCAGGAGCGCCGCGACCGGCAGCAGCGACGCGCCGGCTTCACCGACGGCGAGCAGCTGACCCTCCGAAAGGAGAAGCAACTCGGCGATGCCGGTGGTGAGCCCCACCTCACGGCGGGCGAAGGCGGCGCGGGCATCGGGGCTGACCAGCGGCGCGCGGGTTTGTCCGGCGAGCACAACCTGTCCGCCGGGGAGGCGGACGGCGGTGGCGAGGAGGGCCGCCGCGTCGGCGGGTACGGACGTCCACGAAGCGCCGGCGTCGTCGGACCGGTAGACCCGACCGCGCAGACCATACGCGAGCAGCACGTCGCCGCCGAGCGGAAGGATGCCGTAGAACGAGCCCTCGTAGGGGGGCGCCAGCGGATCCCACGTCTCGCCGGCATCGGTGGACCGCAGCAGCGTGCCATGTTCGCCGGCGAGATAGAGGCGACCGGCCTCATCCCGGGTGATCCGGTTCAGGTGATAATCGTCCTCGAGGATTTTCCGGGGGGTCCACGTGCGTCCACCATCCGTGGATACGACGTAGAGCCCGTAGGCGCCGACGGCGAGGATGCGGCTGGCGTCGAGGGCCAGCACGTCGAGGAACGAGTCATCCGGCGACGGGCTTTGCCACTGCACCCGCCAGCTGGCGCCGCCGTCGACGGTCTGGAGGATGACGCCCTCGTGGCCGACCGCCCACCCGTGCCGGGCGTCGGCGAAGGCGACGGCGGTGAGGGGGGCGTGCGTGCCGCTGCTGCGGCGCTGCCAGCTGCGTCCGGCGTCGCCGGACTGCAGCACCGTGCCGCGTTCCCCGACGGCGACGACCGAGTCTCCGGCGACGGCGGCGTCGAGCAGGAGCTGGCCGGCGGCGAGCGACGGCGTGGAGGCGGCGGCGCGGGGGGCGCCCACGACGGCGGCCACGGCCAGCGCGAGCGTCGCGATCCGACGTCGCGACCCCGGGGAGAGGCAGGCGGGGAGACGCATCCGACGAGGGCCCTTAGCGAAGGCCCTCGCGGCGGAGCGACTCCGGCGTGTAGTCGCTGGGCGTGCGCTTGGCGCCGAAGTCGTACATCTTGTTCTCGTTATCGAGACCGATGGCGAGGTAGCGGCCGTTCTGGAGGTCGTGGTGCACCTCCAGGGTGCTCCAGAAGGTCTGCGCATCGTAGTAGTTGATGCAGTGGGCCTCGGAGACACGCCACATCTGGCCGCGGCCGTCGTACTGGTCGACCGCCAGGACCTGCCAGCTGTCCTCGTCGATGTACAGGGTGCGGCGCGAATACAGATGGGAGCTGCCGGGCTTGAGGGTGGCGTCCACGACCCACACGCGGTGCAGTTCGTAGCGGGGGAGTTCGGGGTTGATGTGCAGCGGCTTGAGGATGTCGCTGTTCTTCAGCTGGTCGCTGTGCAGCCGGTAGGCATTGTACGGCACGAGCATCTCCTGCTTGCCGACGAGCTTCCAGTCGTAGCGGTCGGGGGCGCCGTTGAACATGTCGAACTGATCCGTCGTCCGCTGGCCGTCGGCGTTCGTGCCCGGGTTGTCGTAGGCGACGTTCGGGGCGCGGGTGACGCGACGGCGGCCGGCGTTGTACTGCCAGGCGCGGCGCGGTTCCTTCACCTGGTCGAGCGTCTCCCAGACGACCAGGATGGTGCCGGCGAGACGGGCGGGGGAGGTGGTGGCCTGCTTGAAGTAGACCAGCACGTTGCCCTCATCCAGTTCCTTCTGGGTGATGTCGGGGCGCGCGTAGTTGAAGAGAAACTCGTCCTCGAACTTCACCAGCTGATAGCCGCCGCCGCGTTCGACCGCCGCCTGGTCGATCAGACGGGAGGCGGCGACGCCGCGATAGCGCGTGAGGAAGTTCCAGAGGACCTCGAGACCGTTCTGCGGGACCGGGAACGGGGCGCCGACGATCGCGCCGCCGATGCCGTTGCCGTTGGCCACCAGCTGGCCGGTCGTGGCGTTGGCCCGGGTGGCGTCGTAGATGCGCTGCGGGTTCGAGGCGCTGCGCCGCGTCGGGTACACCACCATCTTGTAGGTCGGGTACGCCTTGAGCAGGGCCTGGTGGCCGGCCGTCAGCCGGCTCGCGTATTGGTCGGCGTTGGACGCGGTGACGGTGAACAGCGGCTGGTCGCCGGCGAACGGATCGGGGTGATGCGCGCCGGGCTTGTAGCCGGCGGGGGGCGTGACGATGCCGCCGTCCCACGCGGGGATGGTGCCGTCCGCATTGCCGGCCGCCTCGGCGCCGAGGGGAGTCAGGTCTTTGCCCAACCGCGCGGCTTCGCTTTCGGGCACGGCGCCGAACAGGGGCGCGGAGAGAAGGCAGGCGAGGGACAGGCTCAGGGCTTTTTTCATGACGTGAAAATCGGAAAGGGAGGGTCCTGATCGAGGTGAACCACGCAGGGCCGCCCCGAAGGACGACCCCGCGTGCCGGGGTTAGAAGGAGTAGCGCAGGGTGGTGGAGACGAAGTCGCGGTCGCCGAGCAGATTGTAACGACCGGCGCCGAAGAAGTTGACGTAGCGCAGGTCGAGCGACCACGCGTTGCGATAGGAGAACTCGACCGCGACGGTGATGCTCTTGCGGTGTTCCACGAAGTTGCCGACGGGCAGCGGGGTGTTGCCCCCGACGTCGTGGGTGAACGCGACCGTCGGCAGCAGCGTCACGTTCGGGAACACGTTGGGGTACTCGAGCCGCCCCAGCACCTGGTAGCCCCACGAGAACTTGTCGGCGAAAGCGCCATACGGCGTCGCGATCAAGGTGGGGTTGCCGGTGTTAATCATGGCGGCCTGGCTGCCGCCCGTGAACGTGCCGGAGCCATCGTAGCGCAGGACGTCCTTCGAGGGCAGGTTGGCCCAGACGCCGCCGACCTCGCCCACGAGCGTGAATTGCTGCGAGCCGAGCGTCGGGCCGAAGACTTTCGTCAGCGTGCTCTGCGCGGTCCACACCTTGTGGCGGCGGAAACCGGTGACCTCGCGACCGTATTGCCCCAGGTAGTTGCCGAGCTGGTTGTTGTTCTGCGGCGCGGCCGGGTTCGTGCCGGTGCTGAACGTGGGGCTGAGCGACGAGAGCGCGGCGAAGAGGAGTTCGACGTCGTCCACCTGCAGCGGCTGGTCATTCTTGAGGGAGACCTCGCCCTGCCAGGAGATGCCGGTGTTGCCGATCGAGGTGTTGAAGCTCGCGCCGAACATGTCGATGCCCTCGGGGTAGTCGATGAAGTAGCGGCCGGTGGCGGCGGCGGTGAGGAGCGCGATCTGCCGGGCGCCGGCGATGGCGGCCTGGGTGGAGGGCGCCTGGAGCGTCGCGACCTGCGCCGGCGTGAGGGCGCCGGGATTGGTCTGCGAGAGCACGATCAGCTGGAAAATCTGCGGCCCCTGCACGGCGGCCGTCGCGGCGGGCACGCCCCCGCGGATGAGGGCGGCGGTGAGCGGACCGGAGAGGTTGCTGTTGACCGGGCCGGTGGGCGTGCGGGCGCTGATCACCGGCGAGCGGCTGTTGTACTTCGCGTAGTAAAGGCCGAACTCGGTGTCCGCGAGGCCGGGGGCGAGAATGCGCGTGGCGACGCCATACTGGTTGAAGTTGCCGTGCTCGCGATCGTTCTCGCGGAAGATGCCGCCGATCGTGCTGCCGACATCGGCGACGCTGCCGAAGCCGAGCCACACCGCGCGACCGCCGCGGGAGGCAAAGTCGTTGGTCGAGAAGTAGGTGCCGGCCGGCTCGATCTCGTTGCGGCGGAATTCGAGGAGGTAGAACGGCTCGATGCTGATGTTGGGGGTGATGCTGAACGTGGCCTTCACCATGTTCACCGGGAGCAGCGCCTCCTTCAGTTCGGAACCGGGCGCGCGCAGCTTGGAAACGTCCGCCGAGTTGATGACGTTGATGCCGTTGGGAATGAAGGTGCTTTCCCCCAGACTCAGCACCTGGCGGCCGAAGCGCACGTCCACCGGAAAGTCCTCGCCCAGGTCGAAGCTGGCGCGGACGTACATGTCGAGCCACTCGGCGCCGCGGTAGACGCGGTCCTTCGCCTGGTCCGAGAGGGGCGTGCGCCGCGTGTCGTTGGCCTTGAAATCGTAGAACCAGTAGCCGCGGACCAGCGCGCCGAAGTTGCGGTACTTCAGCTCGAGATCGTGCGAGCCCTTGACGAGCTCCGAGACGATGCCCTTGCCGTAGTTCAGGTTGCCATCGTCGGCGTTGACGGAGTTCTGCTGCCCGGGAACGCCCTCGAAGACATTCGAGGTGCCGTAGTATTGCGGGTCCGGGTCGTTCAGCCGGGACAGGGCGCCGACGGACAGCGTCGTGTCGAAGCTCCCCTTCAGCTCCCCTTTGGAGAACTGGAAGGCCTGGGCGGACGGGGCGAAGACGGCGCCGAGCAGAGCCACCGCCGCGCAAGCGGAGAGGCGGCGGGAATAAGGAGTCGTTTGCATAGATGAGGATGCCCCGGCGTAAACGGTCTCGGGATAAGCTGCGGAAAAGAAAGCTCCGGGGGCGGCAGAGCGAAACCGGCGGCGAGCCCGCCGCCAAGACGGAATTATGACACCCAGTGGCAATTCGGAATTAGAAGGGAGTGTTTTGACCACCCCGGTTTTTTCGCAAACTTTGCGTACTCTGCCCATGCAGGTCGCCACGCATATTCACGTAAAGGGGGCGCGGGAGCACAACTTGAAGAACCTCGAGTTGCGGCTGCCGCGCGGGAAGCTCGTGGTCATCACGGGGCCGAGCGGTTCGGGGAAGTCGTCGCTGGCGTTCGATACCCTCTACGCGGAAGGCTACCGGAAGTATATCGAGTCTCTCAGTACGCAGGCGCGACAGGTGCTCGACCAGCTGAAGCGGCCGGATGTCGATTTCATCCATGGGCTTTCGCCGGTGCTTGCGATCGAACAGCGGTCGGGCACCGGCGGCCCCCGGACCACGATCGCCACCGCCACCGAGATCGCCGATTATGCGCAGCTCCTCTGGGCGCTGGCCGGCGAGCAATTCTGTCCGCGGGACGGCGGACGGATCGTGCAGCGGTCGCTCGACGACAATGTCCAGCGCGTGCTGACCGCATGCGCCGGGGAGCGCATCCTGCTGCTGGCTCCCTTCATGCGGGCGAAGCCCAGCGTGCTGCGGGACGAACTGCCCCGGTTGCGGCAGCGGGGGTTCCAGCGCGTGCGGATCGAGGGCGAAATCAAGACTCTCGACGACCCGAAGCTGATTCCCACCGGGGCCAGGGAGATCGTGGTGGACCTCATCATCGACCGGCTGGTCGCCACGCCCGACCAGCGCAGCCGGATCGCCGACTCCCTGGAACTGGCGTTTCGCGAGGGCAAGGACCGCGCGATGGTGCTCGCGCAGAAGACGACGGAGGACCCCTGGCGGGAAATGACCCTGAGCCAGTCGCTGGCCTGCGAGCTCTGCGGCGAGGTGTACGACAAGCTGACGCCGCGGCATTTCTCCTTCAGCCATCGGGAAGGCGCCTGCCCGACGTGCGACGGGCTGGGGCGCAAGCTGCGCTTTCTGCCGGAGCTGATCGTCCCCGACCCGGAAAAGTCGGTGCGCGAAGGCGCGATCAAGCCGTGGCGGATCGGCGGAAAGA
This sequence comes from Verrucomicrobiota bacterium, assembly GCA_023457715.1. Taxonomy (GTDB): domain Bacteria; phylum Verrucomicrobiota; class Verrucomicrobiia; order Opitutales; family Opitutaceae; genus ER46. The sequence continues at coordinate 11,170 of JAEWKR010000176.1, read as the reverse complement.
ATCTCATCATCAAGCACAATGCCGTGCTCAAACAGCTGGCGGAGCAGCTGCCGTTCGATCCGGACATCCCGTGGCGCAAGCTCCCCGCCGAGACCCGGAACCTGCTCCTGCATGGAGCGGGGGAACGGCAGTTTGCGTTCAAGCTGCGCCGGATGAGGGAAGCGAAGGCGATGCCGTTCGGTGGCGTCGTGGGGGACCTGGAGGAGAGCTTCCGCCACACGGACAGCGACGGTTTCCGGGCCCGGCTCACCACCTTCATGGTGAGCGGCGAATGCCCGGAATGCCATGGCACCCGGCTCAACGCGCGCAGCGGCGCCGTCGTGGTCGGCCTCGCGGGACGGGGTGCGCCGCCGACGAGGGACGTGAGCGGAGTACCGGCTGAAGCCGGTGCTACGAGCGAGCGGGTGGCGGATCCGCGGCTGACGTTTCCGGAGTTCATGGCGCTTGATGTCGAGGCGGCGCATGCCTTTGCGCGGCGGCTGGTCGAAACCTTCGGCACGAACGACGCGCTCCGGGATGTGGTGACGGGCATCGAGCAGCGCTTGCATTTCCTGCTCGAAACGGGGCTGGGTTACCTGACCTTGAATCGCGACTATGGCACCCTGTCCGGCGGCGAGGCGCAACGCGTCCGGCTCGCGACGCAGGTCGGGATGGGGCTGGTCGGCGTGATCTACGTGCTCGACGAACCGAGCATCGGACTGCATCCGCACGACAACCAGAAGCTGCTGGACACGCTCGTCGCGCTGCGCGATCGCGGCAACACCGTGCTGGTGGTGGAGCACGACGAGGATACGATGCGCCTGGCGGATGAGTTGATCGAGCTGGGGCCCGAGGCGGGCAGCGAGGGTGGATACCTGCTCTTCCAGGGAACGCCCGCCGATTGCGCGCGGCTTTCCTTCAAGCAGTCGCGCACGGGGCCGTACCTGGCCCGCACCCTGGCGGTCGTGCGGGACACGAAGCTGAAGGAGCCGGACGGCGCGTGGCTCACGGTGCGGGAGGCCCGCGCCAACAATCTGCGTGGGATCGACGTCAAGTTTCCGGTCGGACTCATGACGTGCGTCACCGGCGTGAGCGGTTCGGGCAAGAGCACGCTGGTGCTGGACATCCTCGCCACGGCGGCGGCGCGGAAGCTCAATGGTGCCAAAGCGCTGCCGGCGAAGCATCGTCACATCGAGAACCTCGATTTCTTCGAGAAGCTGGTCCAGGTGGACCAGGAACCCATCGGTCGCAGCCCGCGCTCCAATCCCGCGAGCTACGTCGACCTGCTGCCGCTGCTGCGCGACCTTTACGCCCAGGTGCCGCTGGCCAAGATCCGTGGGTACAAGGCGAGCCGGTTCTCCTTCAATGTTCGCGGCGGCCGTTGCGAACGGTGCCAGGGAGACGGGGTGATCAAGCTGGACATGCAGTTCATGCCGGATGCGTACGCGCCGTGTCCGAGCTGCGGTGGACGCCGGTTCAACCGCGAGACGCTGGAGGTGCTGTTTCACGGAAAATCGATCGCCGACGTCCTCGACATGACGGTGCGCGACGCCATCCGGCTGTTTCGGAACATTCCGCGGGTCATCGACAAGCTCGAGACCCTGGAAGCGGTGGGGCTCGGCTACCTGACGCTCGGGCAGTCGGCCACAACGTTGTCCGGTGGCGAAGCGCAGCGCATCAAGCTGGCGCTCGAACTGAGCAAGAAGCAGCAGGGGAGGACGCTTTATATCCTGGACGAACCCACGACCGGGCTACACTGGGTCGACATCCAGCGCCTGATGGACCTGCTGTTCAAACTGCGCGACGCGGGCAACACGGTGATCATCATCGAGCACAATCTCGACGTGATCCATCTGGCCGACTGGCTGATCGATCTGGGCCCGGGCGGCGGCAAGCATGGCGGCAACCTGCTGTACGCCGGGCCCCGCGACGGGATCGAACGCTGCGCCGAGTCGTTGACGGGCGCCGCGTTGCGACGGTGGCGCGATGCGGCGCCCGTGCGCGAGTGAGTGTCGTCGTGCAACGATCTCTCCGGGTAAGTACTGTCCGACCGCGGGGGCGGCTCAACCCGCGCTCAAGATGTGCCGATAGAGGCGGCAGTGACATCGTTCGCGAGGCTTCGAGGGGTGGCGGTGCTGGCCGCACTGGCCGGTTCGGCGTGCCTGGGGGTTGAGATCCCGCCGGAACCGGAAGGCTTGCCGTTGGCGGAAGTGTACCACCAAGCCACCATCCGATCGGTCGACGCGTTTGCGAGCATTGTGGAGGACAGCCGTGGCTTCCTTTACATCGGCGATCGCGGCCGGCTCTGGGAATTCGACGGCGCGAAGGCGCGGCTGATCGAAACCAGCAACCGGCTGGATGCCCGCGTCCTGGTGCGCGACATCGACGGTTCGATCCTGTCGGGCAATGCGGAGGAACTGCGGCGCATCCGCGTTGGCGCCGGCGGCCGTCACACGATCGAGACCATTCCGGTGCAGAACGATGCGGTGCTGTCGCGAATCTTCGACATCCACACGACCCCCGACCTCGTTTACGTGGTCAGCCAGGGCACGGTGGCGATCTGGGACCGCAAGAATCCGGCCAACGTGCGGGCTCTCCCCGGGCAACGGTTCACGTCCTTTGTCTGGCGCGGCGCGCTGTACGTGGCGTGCGACTCGGTCGGAATCGTCCGGCTCGAGACCGGCGGCTGGAAGACGGTGCTGACGCCTGAGCAGAGTCCCCTGGGCGGCGGCATCTTTCAGGCCCTGCCGACCGCGGCGGGCGTGGTCATCGCCACGGTCGACCGCGGCATGGGGATTTTCGACGGGCAATCGGCGCGACCCTTTGACGTGCCCGGTTCCTGGCGCTTCACGCGCAACGTCAACCCCGTCGAACTCCCGGCCTTGCGTCGCTGGCTTTTCACCGAAGACACCGGCAGGATGATCCTCTTCGACGCCGACGACCCGCGGCGGTGGTGGACGATCGACCCGCGCGAGACGTTCGGCATTTCCGAGCCGCGGCAGCTGATGCGCGATTCGCGGGGCGGCGTCTGGGTCGCGTCCGACAATGCCATCGCGCGCATGCACTTTGACTGGCCGTACCGTTCCTTCACGGGCGACGGCCTGCAGGATTACTCGCGGATCCAGGCATCCACGGAGGGGATCACCATCTCGACCGCGGATATTGTCCACCGGCTCGACGCCCCCGGCCATCCCCTGGGCCGGGCGCAGGCGGAGGAGCGGGTCGTGGGCACGCGGGGGGCGATGGCGTTTGGCCGGCACCGCTTTCTCGCGTTCGAGGATCGCGTGGAAGGCTGGACCGACGGACGACTCGTGAGCACGGCGCCGATCCGAATGGGCACGCTGATGATGGGCTCGTATCAACAGGAGGGCCGCTTCTTCCTCGTCGCCGACCGCAATCTCTGGCGCGCGGAGGCGCATGAACAAGGCTGGGACTTCGCGCTCGTCGCTTCGGCGCTGCCGCAGACTTTCCTCATCCGCGACCTCCCCGATGGCAGCCTCTGGGGCGAGGCCGGCTCCGGGGTGACCTGGCGTTCCGACGGCGACGGCGGCCCGGTGCAGGTGCTCGGCGCCGCGCAGGGTCTCCCGCCAAAATCCTGGATCGGGGTGGAGGAGCTATGGGGCCGGCCGCTGTTTGCGGCGACCCACGGCTGCTACCGTTGGGATCGGACGACGGGCCGGTTCACCGAGGACCCGCGGCTGCGGACCATGAGCGGACCCTGGTACGAGACCATCGGCCGCGTGACCGAATCGTCGAACGGCAACCTGCTGCTGCTGGTGAACAACCAAAGCAAGCTCCTGCGCCGCGACAACGACGGTGCCTACCACCCCGACGACCGCATCGTCGCCCCCTTGCGCGGGGACCGCACCTGGCATTCCACCGCCGACGCGAAGGGGCGCTTCTGGATGGTGCACAAGCGCCGCGTGGTCCGGTTCGATTCGAGCCAGGACCTCGCGACGGGTCCGGCTCCCGACGTCGTGGTGTACCAGATGCAGGCCGGAGACCAGGACGTGCCGGATCCGACGGTGGAGGGCCTCAGCCTGCCGTATGCGCAGCGCGATTTGAGCTTCCAATATTCCGCGCCCCTTTTCGGCGACCAGCGGGCCGGCCGTTACCGGACCCGGCTCGAGGGGTATGAGACCGAATGGACCGGCTGGTCCGCGGACAGCTCCCGTTACTTCACCAATCTCCCCGAGGGCAACTATCGCTTCAGCGTCCAGGCGGTGGACATGTTCGGCCGCACGGGGCAGGCCGCCACCGTCGCCTTCCGGATCGAGCCGCCGTTCCATCGCACCTGGTGGGCGTGGGGGCTGTATGTCGTGGCTGCCGCCGGCCTGTTCGGCACCCTGTCGTTCTGGCGGACGCGCGTGCTCCGGCGCCGCAACGAGGAACTCGCGGCGGAAGTCGCGCGACGGACGAAGGAGGTGGAGCAGCGCAACGCGGCCCTGGTGCGGGCCCTCGCGGAAGCCGAACGGCTGGCGAAGGAAGCGCGGGGGGCGGCGGAGGCCAAGAGCCGCTTCCTGGCCAACATGAGCCACGAGATCCGCACGCCGATGAACGGGGTGATCGGGATGAGTTCCCTCCTCGCGGACACGCCGCTGACCCACGAGCAGCAGGACTTCGTCCGCACCATCCGGCACTCCAGCGAAAGCCTCCTGGGCGTGATCAACGACATCCTCGACTTCTCCAAGATCGAGTCGGGCCAGCTGGTGCTGGAGCAGATCCCGATGGATGTCGCGTCGCTCGTGGAGGACATCTTCGACGTCATCGCCCCGGAGGCCGACCGGAAGGGGCTCGAACTCGCGCTGGAGTACCCGCCGGAGCTGCTCACGCATCGCGTGGGCGATCCCACGCGGCTGCGCCAGATCCTGATGAACCTCGTGGCGAACGCCGTGAAGTTCACGGAGACGGGCGAGGTCGTGGTATCCATTCAGTCGGCACAGGTGGGCGGCCGCGAAGGCGTGTCGTTCTCGGTCATCGACCACGGGATCGGCATGCCGGCGGACAAGCTCGACCTGCTCTTCCAGCCCTTCACCCAGCTCGACGCCTCGACGACCCGCCGCTACGGCGGCACGGGTCTGGGGCTCGCGATCTCCCGCCGACTCGTGGACCGCATGGGCGGCACGATCCATTGCGCCAGCCAGCCGTGGCAGGGGACGACCTTCGATGTGCTGCTGCCCCTGCCGCTGGCGCCGGTGGTGGCGCTGCCCGCGCTCGATCTGAGCCTGCTGGCCAACGCCACCGTGCTCTGGGTGGACGACAGTGCGATGCGCCGCTCCGCCACGGCGACACGGTTCCGCGCCCTCGGCGCCACGGTCGTCGCCTCGAGCCTCGCTGAATCCCCCCGCACCGCGCCCGCCTGCCCGGAGCTGAGCGTGATCGTGGTGACCATTGGGGCGCGGCAGGGGGTCGAGGCGCCCGAATTGACGGCGTTGCGGGCGTTCGCCGCCGGCCGGATTCCGATCCTGGTGATCGCGCCGCGCGGCGGGTCCGGCGCGGGCCGCGAGGCCGATGAATGGGTCGCGTGGCTGCCGAAGCCGCCGCATTGGATGAATCTGCTGGAGGTGCTCACGCGGATGCTGGGGGCGAAGGCCGCCCGGCCCGAAATGGTGGGCCGGCTCGTGCCCATCAACCCCGTCCAGGAGCTTCGGTCGCTGCGCGTCCTGCTGGCGGAGGACAATCCCGTGAACCTCAAGATGGCCAACCTCATGCTGCGGCGGCTGGGCATTGAACCGGACGTCGCGGCCGACGGCGTGGAGGTGCTCGAGGCGGTGGAGCGGCAGGCCTACGATGTGATCCTGATGGACGTGCAGATGCCGGAACTGGACGGCATCGGTGCGACCGAGCGGATCCGGGCCACGGTGCCCGAGGAGCGGCAGCCGTACATCATCGCGGTGACGGCGGGCGTCACGGAGCTGGATCAATCCGCGTGCCGGCGCGCCGGGATGAACGGCTTCGTGGCGAAGCCCTTCAAGATTCCCGAACTCACGGCGGCGTTGATCGCGGCGCGGGCCGCGCGACAGGGCCGGCCCCAGCCGCCGAGCCTAGCGGTGTAGCAGCCGGTACAACGCGCCGAACGGCAGCAGCCGCGCGGCGGCCGCGGCGCGGATCCAGCGATGCCGGCGGGGATTCAGCAGCAGCGGATGGACGAGCGCGGCGGCGCCGAGCCTCCGCTGGAACCGCGCGCGGAGTGCCCGCCGGGCGGCCGCGGACGCCCCGGCCCACGTCGACTCGCCACGGGCGTAGTCGAGCAAGGGATCCACCACCGCAGCAGCGCTCTGAAATGCCATGGCCATGCCGTGTCCGGTGAACGGTGGAATCATCGCGAGCGCATCGCCGATGCGCAGCGCGCCGTCGTCGTCGAAGACCCGGCGGTCGAAGCCCACCGCCGCAACGGAACAAAACGAACCGTCGACGGGTGTGGCGGCGCGCAGCCGGACTGCGAGTTCCGCGAGACCGCTGGCGGCGGCGTAGGCGATCAGCCAGTCGGGCGGCCTCGCTTCGGACCGCGGCGCCTCCGGCAGCCGCCGGAACAGGCCGCAGACGTTGATGCTTCCGTCCTCGACGCGGCAGAGCCCGACGTAGGCGTGGCGCCCCAGATGCACCTCCAGGTCCCCGCCGAGCGGCAGATCCCGGACGTGCGCCTTCAGGCCCAGCCAGCGGCCCTGGCCACGTCGCCGGCCCGAGGCGAAGACCCGGCCCTCGCGGGGCGCCGCATCGCGCAGCCGGGTGCCGGCATGGACGACGCCGCCCGCGGCGATCACCCGCTCCACCAGGGCGGCGTCCAGATGATGCCGGCTGACGCCCAGCGCCGGTTCCGGGAGGCGGTGGGTGGCGATGGGCTGGCCGGCGAAACACCACGCCACCGTCTCGTGGCGAAGCGCGGGCGCGAGCACGGGGTCGAGGTCCAGCCGGTCGCGGGTCGCCCGATCGAGGCCGGTGATGAATTCACCGCACACGCGGTGCCGCGGGTAGACTCCCGCCTCCCAGACCGTGACCGGCACCGCGGCGCGGCGGAGGGCCAGGGCGAGGGCAAGGCCGGCCAGGCCGCCGCCCACGATCTCGATCGGTCGCAGAGTCATCCGCGTTCCCGGCAGGCGATCATGCGGTAGGCGCCGATCCAGGTCGAACGACAGTCCGCCCGCCACCGCGAGCGGGCGAGGCCGAGCGCGCGGGGCAGTTCGTCGCGGCGAAAGCCGGCGGCGATGCTGACATGCGCGTCGTGGAGGCTGACATGATTGGCGCCGAACAGCGGCCCCGCCGCGCGGTAGAGCCATTGCGAGGCCCGGCGGCGGAGCGGTTCGCTGGCGATCACCACGCGGGCGCCGCTCAGCTGCCGCCCGAGCGTGGCGAGTTCCGGGCCGCTGAATTGATGGAAGATCAGGTTTCCGAATACGACGGGGTAGCGAGCCCAGTCCGCAAAGGTGCGCAGGTCGGTCTGGTGCCAGCAGCGCGCCGCGGGCCAGGCCGCCGGGCGGGGCCAGAGGTCGAGCCCATCGACCGCCACGCCGCAGCGTGCCAGCCGCGCGCCCAGTTCGCCCGTGCCGGCGCCGATCTCCAGGGCCACCTCGCCCGGCTGCAGCAGCCCGGGCAGGATGCGGGCGAACCAGGCGTAATTGCGCATGAAGATATTCGTAAGCCGCAGGTCGCGACGGTTATGAAGCGCGTCGGGATGGTCCGGGGGCAGGCCGTCGAGGAGCTCCGGCTCAAGGGTGCGTTGCATGCGGGTGGGGGAAACTGCACGGGAAGATTGCCCGGCTCCCTCAAGCTGTCCAGAGTGCCGGCCCGATATGAGTCCAGCCACCACTCCTGTTCCCGATTCCCCGACCGTGCCGCCTGTGGCGATGCCGGTGGATCTCATCGCCGAAGCGGCGAGTCGCTTTCCCCACCGTCCGAGCTGGGACGAGTACTTCATGGCCACGGCGGTGCTGATGTCCTCCCGCTCAAATTGCGAACGGCTCCACGTGGGCTGCGTGATTGTCACCGGCGGGGAGCGCAAGAACCGGCTGGTGGCGGCCGGGTACAACGGCTTCCTGCCCGGCACGCCGCACGTCTCGCGGCTGCGCGAGGGCCACGAGCAGGCGACGGTGCACGCGGAACAGAACGCGATCGCCGATGCCGCGCGCCGCGGCAGCTCGGTCGAGGGCTGCGTGGCGTATGTGACCCACTATCCGTGCATCAACTGCGCGAAGATCCTGGCGGCGGCGGGCATCGCGGAGGTGCGGTATCGCCTCGATTACGCGAATGATCCGCTGGTGGCGCCGTTGCTGGCGGATGCCGGGGTCAAGGTGCTGAAACTTTAGCGGGCTCGCTTGGTCCGTCAGTTCCCATGCGCGAGCGTCCCACCTCCAAGGAAACGCTGGCCGGCAACCTCCTGCTGGCTCACCCGGCGATGCGCGATCCCAACTTCCGCCGCAGCGTCGTGCTGATGTCGGCGCACAATGCGGAGGGCGCGATGGGGGTGGTGTTGAATCGCCCGCTCGGGAAACGGCTGGGGGAGGTGAGCGGCGAGTTTGCGCTCGGGCCGCTCGCGGGCGTGCCGCTGTACAAAGGCGGTCCCGTGCAGCTTGAACAGCTGGTGCTGGTCGCGTGGCAGCCGCATCCCGAGGGTTTCCAGCTGCATTTCGGGGTTGATCCCCAGAGGGCGGAGCAGTTGCAGCAGGAACCCGGGACCCAGCTCCGCGGTTTTCTCGGCTATTCCGGCTGGTCGGCCGGTCAGCTGGAAAATGAGATGGAGATGAAAACCTGGATCGTGGCCGACATCCCCGAGGACCTGCTCGGACACCCGCAGGACGAGTCCCTCTGGCGCGCGGTCCTGAGCCGCGAAGGCGCGGAGTGGCGGCTGCTGGCGAACGAGCCGGACGAACCGGAGCGGAACTGAGCGCCTTCGGCGCGATTTCAGATTGAGCCGCCTACGGCGGGATTTCAGATTTCAAATTTCAGATTTCAGATGGGGTAGTCGTAGCGTAAGGGATTCTGGCCCGGCGTTTTCGGTCGGTGATCCAGGTCGGTGGGGCGAGCCTCGGTCAAAGGCGGCGTTAGGGGGGCTTTGGCTCCGATTCTGAAATTTGAAATCTGAAATTTGAAATCCCGCCTGCGGCGGTCATTTCAGTTGACAGCCCCCCGGCCGGCCTATGCTTTGACCCCTTTTATGAAAGTTGTCTCTTCCATCAAATCGGCCAAGAAGCGTCACCCGGCGTGCCAGGTGGTCCGCCGCAAGGGCAAGATTTACGTCATCAACAAGGTCGAGCCGCGTTACAAGGCCCGCCAAGGTTAATCTCTTATCGCCATGAAAGCCGAAGGCCACCCCTCTCTCAACAACGTCTGTTTTCTGGATGTCGCCACCGGTCGTCGTTTCCTCACCAAGTCGACGATGAAGTCGGCGCGGAAAGAGACCATCGACGGCCAGGAATTCTTCGTGGTGATTCGCGACGTGACGATGGATTCGCACCCGGCCTACACCGGTGAAAAGCGCCTCGTCGACACCGCCGGCCGCGTCGAGAAGTTCACGACCAAGTTCAAGCGCGGCGGCGCCAAGAAGTAAGATCGGGCGACCGATCGCTTTTTTCTCTTTCGAAGCCTCCCGGAAACGGGGGGCTTTTTTGTCGGCTGAGAAAGGGACCGAAGAGAAGAAAGGGACCAAAGGGACCTAAAGGACCTAAGAATCCGAGCGAGCCCGCTCACTGGGCGGCTCCAGCAGTCGAGCCGGCTCCCTTTAGGTCCCTTGGGTCCCTTTCTTCCCTTTGGTCCCTTTCCTACTGCGGTGCCCAATGACACGCCGCGCCGCCGTTTTTCCGTGAGCTCCCACTCCCTTTCACTTTCACTTTCCCTTTCCCATGCGCATCCATCCTTTTCAGGGCCTTGTTCCCACTGCCGCCCAGGCGGCTGAAGTCGCCTGCGTGCCGTACGACGTGGTGAATGCCGCCGAGGCGGCCGCGCTCGCGGATGGCAAGCCCAACAGCCTGCTGCACGTCGACCGCGCCGAGATCGACCTGCCGCCCGCCACGGATCCGTACAGCGCGGCGGTGTATCAGAAGGCAAAGGACAACTTTCAGGCGCTGCAGACCCGCGGCGTGCTGGTGCGGGAAACCGAGCCGTGCCTCTATGTTTACCAGCAGCAGATGGGCGAGCACGTGCAGCGTGGCTTGGTCGCAGGCTGCCATGTCGACGACTACGACGCGGAACTGATCAAGAAGCACGAGAAGACCCGCAAGGACAAGGAGGACGACCGCACCCGGCTGATCGACACGCTGAGCGCCGACACGGGTCCCGTCTTCCTGACCTACCGGGACAGCGCCGCGGTGACCGCGCTCGTCAACGCGAAGACGAAGGAGAAACCGTTGCACGACTTCACGGCGCCGGATGGCATCCGGCACTCGGTCTGGCGCATTGCGGGGGGGGCGGAGTGGGTGGCGGCGTTCGGCGGCGTTCCCGTGACGTACATCGCCGACGGTCATCACCGCGCCGCGAGCGCGGCCCGCGTGGCGCGGCTGCGCCGTGAGCGCAATCCGCAGCATACGGGTGCCGAGGACTACAACTGGTTCCTCTGCGTGCTCTTTCCCGCGAGCGAGCTGAAGATCCTTCCGTACAATCGCATCGTGGCCGACCTGAATGGCCTGTCATCGGCTGACTTCCTGGCGCGCGTGAAAGCGACGTTTGGATTGGAGCCGCAGGCGAGCGCGTCGCCGGCGGGAGTGGGCGCGGTCAGCATGTATTACGACCGTCAGTGGTACGGCCTGCGCATGCCCGTCGACCCGAAGGCCGATCCAGTGGGCCGGCTCGATGTCAGCATTCTGCAGGACAAGCTCCTCGCCCCGTTGCTTGGCATCGACGATCCGCGCACGAGCAAGCGGATTGATTTCGTCGGCGGGATCCGCGGCACGGGCGAACTGGTGAAGCGGGTGGATGCCGAGGGCGGGGTCGCGTTTTCGATGTACCCCGTGACGATCGAGCAGCTGATGGACATTGCCGACGCGGGCCAGATCATGCCGCCGAAGAGCACCTGGTTCGAGCCGAAGCTGCGGTCGGGCTTGTTTGTGCATACGTTCTGAGGCCGGCTTCGCCGGCATTTTGAGGTGGTCCCCGTCCGTTGGACAGCGGGAACGTGATTATTAGTTATGGTTTGGTTTGGGCTCTGGGAAGAGCAAAAAGCTCTGGAGGGGTGCAGGGGAGCGCAGCTCCCCGCCTCGGA
>JAEWKR010000175.1 GCA_023457715.1 Verrucomicrobiota bacterium | reverse complement strand
AAGCCGTCCTCACCGAAATGCACCGCATCTCGCGACAAGTGATGCGACTCCGATTCCCGGATACAGCGCGCAACAAACCGCTGAACAAGAGAGTTTTGCGCCTTATCTAAGCGCCATTGGGGTCAGGACGGGAAATGTTGATTCTGATAACGGCTGAGCAGCGAGCGAGTGGATTCCGGGGTTCCCATCCTGAGTGCAGTGGCCAGCCAGCGGTGGGGGGCGCCCGTCAGGGCTCTGATCCTGTGAGCGAGTGCGCATTTCCAGGCCGCTCCTTTCGGTCCGGCGTGCAAATCGGCGACCGTGTGGCCGCTGTCCGCGAGTTGCTTTTCCAGACAATTGTCCCACCGCGCCACGCGCAGATCACGGATCTCCTCGGCTGCCAGTCACCGATGGAGTGCCAGTGCCTGTTGGTCCTTCGCTAACGCTCGTTTCCAGGCAGAGGTTCCGATCGCCCAGCCACGGCAAAGCGCGCGCCGCTCCTGGTCATGGTCCAAAATCGAAAACCTCGCCGCCAAGTGGTCTCGGTAATCACGCAGGCCCACCGGCGTGTGATCGATTCCGAGTGCCTGCATCCACCGCGCCGACACGACGGGCGGCCGCTCCTCAGCAGGGCGGGCCATGACACCAAGACTGCTCCAGCGAAACTCATGCGCTCGGTCTGGCGGGACCACCGCTGCGCGTACCGGGTTCAAATGGATGTAGTCGACGACGCGCGCCAGCACCATGTCGTTCTCCATTAGCAGTGCTTTGTACCGCCCTTGGAACAGGTGCCCCATCTCCCCCCGATAGCGGTTGTAGCGGGTCGCATAGGTGCACTGAACCCAATGCATCCCCTCCACGAGGTTTGGTTCCGGAGTTTCCACGGCCAGATGAAAGTGATTTCGCATCAGCACGTACGCATGCAGCAACGGCGGGGTTCGAAGACCCCGCCGTCAGGAGAGCCGCTCCAAACCGCGCCCGATCAGTGGCTGCCTTTTCTCGCGCTCGAACACCTGGCGGTAACGCCGTGTCCCGCGAAATCAGCTGACCACCGACCGGGCGGGTGGAAATTTCAGTCGAGCAGGTAGAGTTCGATCATCGCTTCACCTTCGGCTTGTGACGCGCTGGTCAACTGCGCGGTGTAGGCGCCGGGTTCGAGGTACTCCACCCACGCCAGGTCGCCCGCTGATGCCTGGAGGGGAAAGGCGCCAAGTCGGGTCGCGGCACCCCGGGCTTTTTCGTCTTCAGGTCGGCCAATGCTCACTGGCCCGAACGCACTGGGATATGCCGGGTACACCGATAGTCGGGGATCAGGGAGGGTAGCCGCCACTCCGTGTTTCCGCAGGGTCGGGGCGACCGCGCGAAGCAGCAGCGGCGCCGGACCACTGCCGGTCACCACGAAGCCCAGGGTCGCGGACCGCGTCTCATTGGTCAGACGAGCGCGCAAAGACAGGTTGCGCAGGGTTCCGGAGGTGAGGCCGGGTGCGGAATCATAGATCTCGAGAAGCGCGCGGCCCGTGCGGCCCGTTACGCTGGTCGCATGCAGGGTGTAGGCTCCGCTGCCCAGCGTGCCGACGAAAGCCGCGTCCCGCCAACGCAGGTCGTGCAGCGCGGGAAAACCCTCGTCGTGCGGAAAGGCACCGACGGATGCTGCCAGCGCTTCCGCTTCATCCTGACCAAGGCGGCCGGCTTGCTCGGCGATAAGAGAGGAATCGCGGAAGAGTGCGAGATGCGGATCAAGCAGCGGCGGCTCGACGCGGAAGCGCTTCAGCGTCGGCCCCATGCCGCGGAGGAGCCGGGCGCGCGGGACGGATTCGCCGAGGGCGAAGCCTAGAACGGGCGCCGGACCGCCATCCACCTGTACCAAGGCGGAGCCGTTGATCAGATGCGCGGTGCTCGGGTGCACGACGACCTGCGCTTCCGCGGTGATCGACTGGCCATCGTCGAACGTGACCACCACCCAATAGGAACCGGCTTGGGCGAGGTTTATTTCCGGCACCTCCAGCACGGCCCGATGGGTGGAACCCAGAGGCGGATTGCGTGGGCTGCTTTGATACCACTGGAAGGTCGCCGGCTCAGCCGTGCCGAGCACGGCGTTGAGCCGGAGGTCACGCCCCGCGACCAGGCTGGGGTTCGCCGGCTCGATCGTGACCGTGCGCCGGTTTTCGGCGATGAAGTGGTCGGCCATCACCGGCCGGTATTGAGACGGGGAGTCGTAGATCAGCCCCCATGCCTGGTCCGCCAGGGTAACGAATCGGTCGTAGCGTTTCGGATTCCCGGACCGGTCCAGCCATTCCGGCTGCAGGCGTGTGGGGGTGGGGGCGACGAGATCCGTGCGACGACCGTCTTCGCCCACGTGATACGAAACGTATCTGAGCTGTCCGTGGCGCCACTCGGTGATGGATTGAAAGACCCCGTCGCTGGTCAAGGCATAGGCTCCGCCGCCTTCGGGAACGAAGGACGCGTCCACGCTACCGTCCGCGTTCAGCCGGACCAGTCCGACACGGGAGACCCCATTCACCCGATTAAACGAGCCGGTGACCAGGATCTTCCCGTTGTCCAGAGGGAGCGCGCCCGTGAGCGGATTCTCGTAGTGTGGCTCAGGCTGTGACAATGTCGGATCTGGCTCGGGCACCGCGGACGCACGGACGCCGCCTTCGTTCTCTGCAAACGGCCAGCTGAAAAACTGCCCAGCGAACGTCGTCGGCAGCATCCGGACCAACTGACCGGCCCGATCGTACCAGCCGATTCGAAGATTCGCCGGGTCGTGATCCCCTTGGGGGAAGGAGGACACGAGGTAGTGGCCGTCTTTCTTGGCGTGCCAGCGCCACCGAAAGTCCCTTCGCACCGGCGCGATCTGCAAAGGCTCGACCGTGCCATTGTCATTCACCCAGCTGTAAGCCGTGCCGTAGCGCGCGACGTCGTCATGGCCTGTCGGGACGAGCCCCATATGGGCGACGATGAAACCTTGGTCTGGATCCGTGTAGGCGACCCGGGAGGCATTTTCTGTCAGCGGAGGGTTGAACCCATGATCGAGCCCGGACGCGGTGAACCGCGCCAGCCCCGGCCGTCGGGATTCTCCGACGTGCGTAAAGTCGCCAAGGACGAGGAGCTGACCCACGCGGTCGGTTGTCACGTGCGCGTAAACCGGGGCGTCTGGCTCCCGCAGGCCCAAGCTGATCGGTGTGACCTGCAGGCCATCCGCTGAGACCACGGCCAGCTGCGGGTCGTGCGGAATAATCTCGGGAGGCAGCGGGGCGACGAATCCGGCAGCGACGGGACGAGCTTCGTTCTCCCGTCCCGTGGCCGAGGCGGGCCGATCACTGTTATAGATCACTCCCGGCACCGGTTCGTTGATGATGACGGCGCGTCCGTGCGTGATCAGCAGCCGGCCGTCCGACAGCACCGCCTTCAACTCAACGGTGGTGGAAGGGGAGAAGTGGTTCCGCAGGTTCTGCACGACCGCTCCCGTCGAAGAAAGAACCAGCACGGTCGATGGACTCGCGTGTGGACCCGTACCGGCTGTGATCGCCAGGACGATGCGTCCGTCGGCGCGACACCGAATCGCGTCGATGGTCGTCAGATCCGGGAAACTCAGCTCAAAGGTGGGATCGTGAGCGCCATCCGCCGTGAAACGTCGGAGCTGTCTCTGTTCGGCCAGCAGGAATGCGCCGTCTGGTTGAACTCCGATCATGGCCGGGTACCCCACAGGCCAGGAGGCGGCCGCGCCACCCGCGAGCGTCGACGCGCTGCCATCGGCTTCCAGCCTCACGAGCCGGGAGGGGGTCAATACCAGCACGCGGCCATCGGGAAGCGGTGCGCATTGGATCACGGAGGAGAGTCCGGTGCTGTTGAAAGAAGGATCGAGCGTGCCGTCGGGACGAAGCCGAACAAGGGATTTCCGATCCGGCCCGATGCCGGCCCACGACCACGCGTAGATGACCTGATCGCGCCCAGCGGCGAAACTGATCGAGCCGGTGAAGGGGAGAGGATCGAATGTCGAGTCGGGGGAGCCATCGGCCCCAAATCGCATCATGGCCGTGCCGTCCGGAGTCGCCCACGCAAGGAGGAAGCGCCCATCAGCGAGGGGGTGGAACGATCCGGATCCCACGCCGGTCTGGAAAGGAGAACGAAAGACAGGGTCAAGGGTGAGATCCTGATTAAGCCGGGCGATCCCACGCGCTTCCCGGGCCGGCGTTCCCGCATGCGTGAACGTCCCGTACGCCAGGAGCCCGCCGTCGGGCGTGGGGAGGTAGTGCGCCGTGGTGTCGTGCACCACCTCCCGTCTCAGGTCGAACGTGATCGACGCGTCCTTGACCCAGGTCTGCGCGCACAGCGCGCTGGACAGAATGAGCAGTGCAACCACCAGGGGCGTAAAGCGGTTCATGCAGAAGAGTTATACGAGTGTGTACCGCGGCCGGATGCAAAGTGCAGCGAAGTTATTTTGGTATTCAGGAAGCTTGTTGGCTGGATTAGCGGGACGTAAACGCGGCGGGGGTGTGGCTGTTATCGGGGATCTGTCCTTACGCAGGCGGGACGCCTACGCTACGCCGAGCCGGGACGCCGCGACACCGGCTACGTTACGCCGAGCCGGGAGGCCGCGACACCGGCTACGCTACGCCGAGCCGGGACGCCGCGACACCGGCTACGCTACGCCGAGCCGGGAGGCCGCGACACCGGCTAAACCGCACGCGGGACGCGCGCGCCACGCCGATCCTCGGCACGATCGTTTTTTGCGCTTTCTGCGCGTTCTTGCGGCCATTCTTGTCGGCGCAGGCTGGACCCAGAATCCGTTTGCCCCGGAGCGGGGCGGTCTTCAGGGTGACCCGTTACGTTCCATGAGCGACATTCCTCAAGACATCACGCATGACCAACACGCGGTGCGCCGGCAGAAGCTGGCTGACCTGCGGGCAGGCGGCTTCGACCCGTTCCGGGCCAACGTCTCGCCTTCCCATTTCTCGGCGGATGCCAAAGCGCTCTATGTCGACGGCCAGGACTACGCGACGACGGTGACGGTTGCCGGTCGTCTCGTGACGTTCCGCGTCCAAGGCGGCAGTTCATTCGTCAAGATCCAGGACCAGCAGGGTCCGATCCAGCTCTACTTCCGCAAGGACGTGTTGGGCGAGGAGCGTTACGGCGTGTTCAAGAAGTCGCTCGACCTGGGTGACATCATCGGTGTCACGGGCGCGCTCTTCAAAACCAAGACGGGCGAAATCACGGTGCGCGTGGATGCGTTCACGCTCGTCAGCAAGGCGCTCCGCCCGTTGCCCGAAAAATTCCACGGGCTGGCCGATCCCGAGCAGGTCTACCGCCAGCGCTATCTCGACGTGATCGTGAATGCGGAGTCGCGGCAGCGTCTGATGCTGCGGCCGCGGGTTATCTCGCACATCCGCCGTTTCCTCGAAGCCCAGAATTTCATCGAGGTGGAAACGCCGGTGCTCGAGAGCACGGCGGGAGGCGCGGCGGCGCGTCCGTTCGTGACGCACCACAATGCGCTCGGCGCGGACTTTTTCCTTCGCATCGCCACGGAACTCCGACTCAAGCGGATGCTGGTCGGCGGCTTTGACCGCGTGTTCGAAATCGGCCGCATCTTCCGCAATGAAGGGGTGTCCCGCCGACACAACCCGGAGTTCACCATGATGGAGGTCTACCAGGCCTACAGCGACTTCCGGGGCATGATGAAGCTGATCCAGGATCTGCTCACCACCCTGGTGCGCGACGTGATCCGGCCCGCGGATGGATCGCTCAAGATCAAGCATGCGGCCAGCGGCCAGGATATCGATTTCGGCGGCGTGTGGCGTGAGGCCCGCTACAAGGACCTCATCGTCGAGGCGACCGGAGACAAGGACTGGTTCGGTCGCAGCAAGGCCGAGAAACTCGCCAAGGCCGAGGCCATGGGCTTGTCGGTGCACCCCGGCTGGGAAGAGTTCGAGATCACGAACGAGATTTTCTCCAAGAAGATCGAGCCGACGCTGATCCAGCCGACATTCGTCACGCATCTGCCGAAGGAGCTGTGTCCGCTCGCCAAGTTGAACGCCGAGGACCCGTCCGTGCTGGACGTATTCGAGCTGACGATCGGCGGCATGGAGGTAGCGCCGGCGTATTCGGAACAGAACGACCCGGACGTGCAGCGCGAGATGTTCGAAAAGCAGGCCGGCGAGGAAAAGCAGAACATCGACCACGATTTCCTGCTCGCGCTCGAACACGGCATGCCCCCGGCTGGCGGCATGGGCGTCGGCATCGACCGCCTGTGCATCCTCCTCACAGGCGCGGAGAGCATTCGTGACGTGATCCTTTTCCCGCAGCTGCGCAAAACGACTGAATGACTGAATGACTGAATGACTGAAAGGCTGAAGTGCTGAAAGGCTGGAGGGCTAGAGGGCTGAAAGGCTGAAGGTCTCGATTCCTTCAGTCCTTTAGCCGTTCAGCCCTTGCGTCGTCCGATTCGCAAAATGCCGGCTTCTACCTTTCCTTCAGTCCTTTAGCCCTTCAGCCTTTCACTCCTTTCCCCGCAGTGCCCTGGTATCTCTACCTCGCCTTCAAGCAGCTCTTCCCTTCAGGGCGGAAATTTCCGTTCTTTACGGCGATCTCGGTGATGGGCGTGGCGCTGGGCGTGGTCGTCCTGATCGTCGTCCAAAGCGTCATGAGCGGGTTCGGTTTCGAGATCCGCCGGATGATTGTCGAGACCGAGGGCGAGGTGCAGATCAAGGCCCAGACGTACATCAACGACTACCGCCAGGTGGTGCAGCAGGTGGCAGCGGTCCCCGGGGTCGCAGGAGCCACGCCGTTTGCCGGAGGGATGCTGCTGGTCCGGCACGAGGGCAAATTTGCGCCGCCATTGATGCGGGGCATCGACCTGGAAACGGTGTCCGACGTCGTCAAGCTCGAGGGCTACGTCCGGGTCGGCTCGTTCGATGAATTGGATGACGATTCGGTGATCATCAGCGCCGGGCTCGCCCAGACCATCGGCGCGTGGGTGGGCGATGAAGTGGAAATCTTCTCGCCGCTTATTCTGGAGCGCATGAATCACGATGAGGTGATCCTGCCGCGTTCCGCGCGGGTCGTCGGCATCCTGGAGATCGGGCATCAGCAACTCGACAGCTCCACGGTGTACTGCACGTTGCGGCTCGCCCAGGAACTCTACGGCCTCGGCAACAGCGTGCATGGAATCAACGTGCGGCTAGACCCCGGGATCACCGAGGATGCCGCGGCCGAGCGATTGAATGCCATCCTGCCTCCGGCGATTCGCGCCTTCGCATGGATCGATACGTTCAGCGATTTTCTTTGGGTGCTGAACCTCGAGAAGGGCATGATGTTCTTTCTCCTGCTGATCATCATCATTGTCGCCGCGTTTTCGGTCATGAGTTCGCTCCTGATCTCGGTGGTCCGGAAAACACGGGAGATCGGCCTGCTCGGCGCGCTCGGCGGGAAGAGCCGGCATGTCGCGGCCTGTTTTTGCGCGCAGGGCTTTTTCATCGGAGTCTGCGGGACCCTGCTCGGCCTGGCCGGCGGTTTCGGCCTGCTGGCCGTGCGCAACGACATCGTGCACGTCATCGCGCGGACGTTGCAACGGGAGGAGGAATTGCGACGGTTTTACCAGTTCACAAACCTGCCCGCCCATACGACCAGCGGCGACGTGCTGAAGATCGTGGTGTTTACCATCCTCATCTCGACCCTTGCCGGATTGCTGCCGGCCTGGCGGGCGGCCCGGCTGAAGCCGGTGGAAGCTTTGCGCAGCGAATAACCCCCGGTAGCACCACGCCATGACTACACCGGCTGTCGTTCTTTCCGCCTGCGGGCTGTCCAAAACCTACCTGAGCGGTGACCGCAGGATCCAGGTGCTGCAGTCGATCAATCTCGATGTAGCGCCGGGCGAAAGCGTTTCGATCCGCGGCGAATCAGGCTCGGGAAAGTCAACCCTCCTCAATCTCTTGTCCGGCCTCGACTCGCCGGATGCGGGCACGCTGACGTGGGCGGGAGAACCGCCCTCCGTGGAGCGGCGGGCGACCTACCTCGGGATGGTGTTCCAGTCGTTTTATCTGATCCCGGAGCTGGATGCGCGGCAGAACGTCCTGATGGCATCGCGGATGATCGGCATCCCGGGCAAGGCGGAGGTGGTCCGGGCAAACGAGTTGCTGGCGCGCGTGGGCCTCACCGCCCGCGCTCACCATCTGCCGGCGCAGCTGTCAGGCGGCGAGCGCCAGCGCGTGGCGCTCGCGCGGGCCTTGATGAACCGGCCCAAGTTAATCCTGGCGGACGAACCGACGGGCAACCTGGACGAGAAAACCGGCGATGCGGTGATCGACATGCTCGTCGATCTCTGCCGTGAAACAGGCACGGCGCTGGTGCTCGTGACGCACAACCCGCTGCACGCAGCGAAGGCGGGCCGGGCGCTGTTTCTGCACGAAGGGGTGATGCAGGGGGGGGGAGGGAGAGGGAGTGAGGGACTGAGGGGGGGAGCGCCAGAACGGGCGGTCGTTTTCTGAAGCCACTCACTCCCTCATTCCCTCACTCCCTTCCATTGACGTTCCCGCTCGAACCTTGGACTCTGGTCCCCTGAACGTAGCATGAACCTCGAACGACTGCTGGGGGCGAAGATCAAGTGCGGCGTGGCCGGAGTCGGCTCCCTGGGGCAGCATCATGCCCGGGTGTACGCGTCGCTTCCGGGCGCGGAACTGACCGGAATCTACGAAGCCAATGACGCGCGGGCGGCTGAGATTTGCGGCAAGTTCAACTGCCGGCGGTTTACCAGCCTCGAGGAGTTGGGTGACGCCTGTGACGCGGTCTCCATCGTTGTGCCCACCGATCAACACGAGAAGGTGGCTTTGCCGCTGCTCGAGCGGGGTTGTCACCTGTTGATCGAAAAGCCGCTGTGTGCGTCGTTGGAGGAGGCCGAGCGGGTCTTGGCGGCCGCGCAGAAGAACCGCTGCCTGGTGCAGGTCGGGCACATCGAGCACTTCAATCCGGTGATGAGCTTCCTCGAGAAGGAGATCGATCACCCGCGGTACATCACGGCGGAACGCCTGGCGCCTTATCAGCCGCGCGGGACCGAGGTGGGGGTCGTGCTCGACCTCATGATCCACGACATTGGCATCGTGCTCGCGCTGGTGAAGTCGCCGATCGAAAAGATCGACAGTGTCGGCGTGTCCGTGCTGTCCAAGAGCGAGGACATCGCCAATGCGCGGATCCAGTTCAGGAACGGCTGCGTCGCGAATCTCAGTGCCAGCCGGATGAGCCTGAAGAAGGCGCGCGAGATTCGCATCTTTCAGAGCGACGCGTACCTCTCGCTCGATTTCATGAACCAGGCCGGGCACCTCGTGAAGAAGAGCGACATCGTCGCCTACGCAGTGAAGATGAAGATCGGGCTGGTGAAGGCCGGCGACCTCAGTTCGCTGCCCGTGAAGGAGATTCCGATCGAGAAAGGGGAGCCGCTGGCCCTGGAACTCGCCCATTTTGTGGAGAGTGTGTCGAAGGCGAAGCAGCCCAAGGTCGGCGCGGCGCTGGGCAAATCGGCGCTCGAGGTCGCGATCGCGGTCACCGAACAAATCCGGGCGGCGGGGAACGGCTGATGGGCGCGCCGTTGCCATCGTTTCCCCCGGCTGCTGGCCCCCGGGTCGATCTCTTGATCGTGGCGGGCGAGCACTCAGGTGACGAGCACGGGGCGCGGCTGGTGATGGAACTCCGGCAGCGACAGCCCGGCCTGGTCGTCGCGGCGCTGGGCGGCCCCAGGCTCGCGGCCGCAGGTGCGCAGCTGTTGTTCGATCTCACCACCTCGTCCGTGGTCGGTTTGGTGGAGGTGCTGAAGCATTATCCCTTCTTCAAGGCCTTGTTTGCGGAGACGCTCCGTTGGATTGAGACCCACCGTCCCCGAGCCGTGTGTTTCGTGGATTATCCGGGATTCAATCTCCGGCTCGCGGCCGCGCTGAAGGAGCGAGGCCTGTCGGCCAAAGGCGGCGGAACGATCCGGACGCTTTACTACATTTCGCCCCAGATCTGGGCGTGGAAGGCGGGGCGGAGGTTTCGCATGGCGGAGACGCTCGACGCGATGGCGGTGATCTTCCCCTTTGAGACGGAGTGTTACGGCGACACGACATTGCCGGTGGAGTTCGTGGGGCATCCCTTTGTGGCGTCCGACTACGTGGCACCGGTGCGGTACGACCCGGCCGGCCCCGTGTTGTTGCTCCCCGGCAGCCGGCGCCAGGCGGTCTCCCGCATCTTTCCGGTGCTGTTGGCCGGCTTTCGCGCGAGCGGCGAACGCGAGGCGCTGGTGTTGTATCCCAGCGAGGAGATACGGCAGGTGCTCGCATCGGCGAACCCGGGGCCGAACGTGCGGTTCGTGCGGACGGCGGAAGGGGAGTCGATGGGCGAAGGGCCGGGTGTCTCGATGAACGTGAGCCTGTCGAGTCCCGCAATCCCGGCGTCCTTCTCCCCACCCCTGGGTGCCGCGGCGGTACTTACTTCGAGCGGCACGATGTCGATGCACTGTGCGCTGGCGGGAATCCCAGGGGCCATTGCTTATCGCGCGGCCACGCTGACGTATGTGCTGGGCCGGATGCTGTTGAAGGTCCCGTACCTGGGGATCGCGAACCTGTTGCTTAACGAACCGATGTATCCCGAGTACATCCAGCAGGCGGCAACCCCTCAGGCCCTCGCGGCCGAGCTTGTGGACTGCCTCCGCAATCCCGCGCGCCGCGAACGGACGGGGGCGCAAGCCTCCCGCCTGCGGCAGTTGCTGCAGGTGCCGACCTCGGGATCTGCGGCTGACTGGGTGCTGGCGCAGATGGGGTAGCTTCGCGATACTCAGCAACCATGCCCGGTGAGGCGAAGATCACGGCGAAGACGGTGCGCGCGGATTTCAATGATCTGCGCGCCGTGCTCCATTATACGAAGGCGGCGCATGACCTCGGGTTGTGGAGTTCGGAACGCATGCTGATCGAACGCTTTTTCACCGACCGCAGCGCGCGGCTGCTCGAGGCGGGTTGTGGGGCGGGTCGGGTCACGCTGGGACTTTGGAAGCAAGGGTTTCGTGCCGTCACCGCCTTCGATTTCGCTGCCGAGCTGGTGGATCAGGCGATCAGTCTCGCGGCAGAGCACGGGGCCAAGGAACTCGAATTCCGAGTGGGGGATGCAACGCGGCTCGGAGCGCTGAAACCGCGGTTGCGTCGCGATTTCGCGGGCGCGCTTTTCATGTTCAACGGGCTGATGCAGATTCCCGGACGTCCGAATCGTCGCACCGCGCTTCTCCAATTGGCGCAGCACTGCCGCCCGGGAGCGCCGTTGTTGTTCACGACGCATGATCGCGAGCACTCACCGACGGAACGGGCGATGTGGCGGCTGGAGACGATTCGCTGGGTGAAGGGCGAACAGGACCCGCGGCTCGTGGAGTTCGGCGACCGGTACTTCGAGGACGAGTCCGGCCGGACCTTCATGCACCTCCCCGATCGGAAGGAGATTCTCGAGGACCTCGCGGTTACGGGTTGGCAGCATGTGCACGACGCGATGCGGGCGGAGCTGGCCGTGGAATCGAAAGCGGTGCGCGACTTTTCGGACGAATGCCGCTTCTGGGTGGCGCGGAAGGTGTGACGTGGCGGGCTGAAGCACCGCCCTCCTCCCAAGCGGAAGGTTTGAGAGCACCAAGGCATTCCGCGTAAACGCGGGACTACGTACCCAAGCCCCCCCCGCCTGTGTCCCGTGGCGAGGCCCCCGGCCGGCGTTGGAAGTGCTCAAGCTGTTCGTTCGCAGGCTGAAGCAGCGCTTTGGCGGAGCCGTCGGGCGGTGGTTCAACGCATCTCCTTTTCATGGTTTGCGAAACGCCGTGCATTCCTTGCGAGGGCGCGGGCTGAGACTTGCCGAGGGAGGTGCTCCCCGTAGCGTCGGAAGCGCGATGGTAATCCCGTTCACAGATCGGACCTGGTTATGGGCCGCCGCCGGCTTGTACCTCCTGGGCTTCATCCAGGGGACGGTTTCGCTGCTGCGCGGAGGCCGGCCTTCGGGACCCGCCACGTACCTGATCATCGTTGCCGCCTATGCGGTGCAGCTGGTCGGACTTGGTATCCGGGGTAAAGCCGTCATGGGCTGCCCCCTGGGTAATGCGTTCGAGCTTTTCCAGTTCACCGCCTGGTCGGCGATCACCCTGTACATCGTGGTGGGGGTGACGTTCCGCAACAGCCTGCTGGGCTATTTCACTTCGTGCCTCACCGCGGCCCTGACGCTGCTGTCATTGTCCGTCCCCGCGTGGGATGCCGCGCATCGGATGCACATCTTCAGCAGCAATCCCTGGATCGAGCTTCATGCGGCGCTGGCGGTCTTCAGCTACGGAGTGTTCGCCCTGCTGGCGCTCACGTCCGTCATGTACCTGCTCCGCAACTACTCGTTGAAATCGAAGCAGATCGGCGGTTGGTTCTCCTTTCTGCCGTCCATCATCGACCTCGATCATATCAGCCTTCGCCTGCTGACGACGGGGGTTTCGATTCTCACCGTCTCGCTGATCGTCATCTGGACGTTCTGGTTGCGGGCACCGGACTCGGCCAGCCTCACCAAGGTGTTCATGGCCATGACGGTCTGGGCGGTTGCGGGCACCGCGCTCGGCCTGCGCCTCCGCGGCCTGTTGTTGTCGAAACGGTTCGCCTGGACCTGCGTGGCGTTGTTCGTCGCGGCGATCGGCTCGCTGGTGGCCGTGGATATGAACCGGCGGCCCGGCGCCGCCCAACCTCAAGCCCTCCACGCATGAGTGCCGACGGACTTTTCCTGATTGGGGCCACTCATCGCCGGGTTCCCCTCGAGGTCCGCGAGAAGCTCTCGCTGAGCGCGGAGGCGGCGACCGCATTGCAGGCCGAGTTCGCAGGCATTCCCGGCCTCAAGGAGTTTGCGGTGCTCAACACGTGCAACCGGGTGGAATTCTACGGGGTCGCCTCGGGTTCCGACGTGGTTGCGCAAGTGACCGCGGCGTTCTGCAACCGCCAGCGGTTCGACCGGGCCGAATTCGAGAAACTTCGGTTGAACCTTCGTGGCCGCGAAGTGGTGCAGCATCTCGTCGAAGTGTCGGCCGGGCTCGACTCGCAGATGGTGGGTGAGACGGAGATTTTCGGGCAGGTGAAGGACGCTTATGCCCGCGCGCAGGCGCAGGGGTTCACCGGTGCGGTCCTGAACCGCATGTTCCAGAAGGGTTTTCAGGCGGCGAAGCATGTGCGGTCCAACACCGCGATCACCGCCGGACAGGTGAGTGTGGCCAATGTTGCCGTGGAGCTGGCGCTGAACATCTATGGCAGCCTCGCCAGCACGCGCATTCTTCTGTTGGGCGCGGGAGAGATCGGCGAAAAGACCGCGAAGGCTTTTCAGAGCCGCGGAGCGGCGGCACTTACCGTGGCGAGCCGGCGACTCGAGCGCGCGATGGAACTCGCGGGCGGTCTCGGCGCCAGCGCCATGCCCTTCGAACAGCGGGAGGCCCGGCTGCACGAATTCGACGTGGTCGTGTGTGCCACGTCCGCGCCTGATGTCGTGGTCACCCTGGAGGCCACGCGGGCCGCGATGCAGAAGCGGCCCGCGCGCCCGCTGTTCCTGATCGATCAGGCGTTGCCGCGCGACGTGGACCCCGCGGTGGGACGGATCGAGAATGTCTTCCTCTACAACCTCGACGACCTCGCGAAGATCGCGGACGAGAACCGCGCCGCCCGCCAGGCGGAACTCGACAAGTGCCGGGCCATTGTCGGGGAGAAGTCGGATGCGCTCTGGCGCAACCTTGAGGGGCAGGTAGCGGCTTTGGCCGATGCGGTTGCGAGTGCAACGTCAGTCGCGAGCAGCCGTCAGACGCCCGCCACACAGTCGGCCCAGTGAGAAGCCGTAAGCGGTAGGCGATAAGCAGGCACAAGACAGGGAGCGGGACTACGGACGGGCTGCATTCGAGTTTCCTCTCCTATTCGTGTGCATTCGTGTCCATTCGTGGTTAATCCGTCTGCATAGTTCCGGCTAAAGCTTGCCGCCTACAGCCAACCGCTCATTCCCTCCTGCGCCAGCCCGCGATGTACATGCCGTTGGCATTCAGTTCGTGCGGCCAGAGAACGACGCGCGAAGGGGATGGCTCGGCGGCGCCGAACAGCGGCAGCGGTTCAAGTTCGGGGTGCGCGGCTGAGAAGGCGTCGGCGACCGCGGCCGTTTCGCTCCGGGTCAGGGTGCACACGGCATAGATCAGCCGTCCCCGTGATTTTAATGAACCGGAGGCATGGTTGAGCAGCGCCAGCTGGGTGGCCGCCAGCTGCCTGACGTCATGCATTTCCGTGGACCAGCGGGCATGTGGGTTGCGGTTCCACGTGCCGACCCCGCTGCAGGGCGCATCGACCAGGATGCCGTCGAACTTGGTTTTCGTGGGGAGCTTGGCGGAACCGTCCCACACGGCCGTGCGATAGTTGAAGAGCTGGGCCCGGCCGGCGCGCCGTTTCAGCACGGCGAGCCGCCGCTCATTGCGATCGGTGGCCCAGATCACGCCCTTGTTCACCATCAAGTCTGCCAGGTGAAGCAACTTGCCGCCTTCGCCGGCGCACGCATCCCACCACGTTTCGCCCGGTTTCGGTGCGCAAGCGAGGCCGACTAGTTGGGAGGCGAGGTCCTGGATTTCGAATGCGCCGCGATGAAAAGCCGGAGTGAGGAAAAGGTCCTGATGGCCGGAGTAGCGCAACGCGTCCGGCGCGCGATCGGTCGGGTCGCAGTTCCCCAGCTCCTTCGCGAGCTTGGCGGCGGTGCCGGGCCTGGCCCGCAGCCACAGGGCGGGCTCCCGTTGCAGATGGCGCAAGTACTCGGGCGGAAGGTCCATCTCGTCCTTCAGCCATGCCGGCACGGCGCGAACCGCCAGGGTCTCCACCTTGATCGCTTTGGCATCGGCATTGAAGCGCTGCTGCAACGCGTCGGCCTGCTCGACGCGTTTCTGATGGGAATCCTTTGGGTCGAGCCACTGGTACCAGCGAAAGTAGCAGAACACGGCGCGGCTGATCTGCCGCTTTTCCCAGGGGCCCAGATGCCGGGCATGGTACAGATACTGCCGCAGCGCCGTATCCGCCGGGAGGTCGTGGGTGACGGTCGCAAGGACTCGCGCAGCGTGGTTGAGGGTGGCGGAATCGGGCATCGCCCCAACCGTACCGCAATCGCGGGGCAAAGGGAAGCGCGGGCGAAAGTCAGCGGCCGACCTCGCCGGCGTGGAAAACGCCGTTCTGGTGGAGCCGTCGAAACCGTTCCCCGCCCAGATAGGCCTCCAACTCATGTTCCGCGGCGGTGCGTTCGGCTTCCGCGAGCCGCTTCATCGCCGGCCAGTCGACCGCCCGTCCTTGTTCCTCCTCAATGATCGCGTCCGACGTGAGTGCGTCGACCCGGCTGCGGAGCGCCTGTACGCGCTGGTAGACGAAGTCGATGTCCGGCGCGCTCAACTGCCAGGGGCCGGCGTAGCGTTGCAGCGTTTGGAAGGTGGAATCCTGGCCCCGCACGAATTGCCGGTACGCGTCGGCACCGAAGACAGTTTCAAGCGCGCGTTGACGCTCCGCCTCGAGGGCGTCAACGCTGCCGGCATAGCCGATCGGATCCAGGTCCGACTTCGCGGCCAGTTGCTGCAATCGCTCCAGGTACACCGCCTCGGCGGCCTCCACCGCGGCAAGCTGGGAGTCAGAAGGCTGCAGCGCCGCGTAGGTGCGCCGCCACTCCTCCCGGGGATCGTCCCTCCGTGCCGGCGGTGCGGACCGCTCCGGGCCGAGCAGCCGGGCGATGGCGTCGGCGCAGGCGGCGGCCGCCTCCTCCTGGAGCTGTGAACCGTCGATGGGATCAACCGCGCCCGATTCGATGGCGGCCTGGATTTCATCCACCCGAGCCTGCCGCCGCTCGCGCAAGCGGACGATCTCGTCCCCTTCGGCCTCGGTAATCCCGGCGACCGGCAGCCCCAACTCGTCCAGCACCTGTTCGCGCCGCCACCGGGCATACTCGCCGTCGCCCAGCAAGGCGCTCAATTCGCGTTGTTCCGTCCGCTGCCGCTCCACCGCGAGGGATTGGTAGTCCGCGTCCGGCACGGGCGCGGGCGCGTAGCGAACCTGGAGGGCCGCGAGTTTCCGGTCGGAGCGGCGCGTGATGTCGGCGAGCAGGAGGTGAATGAGCGTGTCCCGGCTCATGCCGGCGGAGCGCAGGGCGTCGACCGCCTCCCGGGGAAGCGGATCGTCCTCTCCCAGCGCCCGCGCCGGTGCCGTGGCCGGGCGGGCGGCCGGCGAGGCGCTGTGGCGGGGGGGAGCCGGCGCAAGGGCCGCGGGAACGTGGGTCCGCGCACGTTCCATCGCGACGAACGCGAGCAGGAACGCGTTCGCCGCGAGCGAGAGGGCGAGCAGGGAGCGCGGGGCCGGCCTCAACGCAGTCGTGCGAACGTCGCCTGCAGGAGCGCGAGGTCCGAGGCGTTCTTGGTCCGCTCCTTCGCCTTGGTGATCAGGCCGGCCTCAATGTCGTTCTTGGTCGGGCGCGTCTTGGTCTCGTAAAAGACGCCGTAGAGGCCAGGCCAGGGTTCAAGCGCGAGACGGAACGCGGCCACCTCGTCGGTCACATCGTGCCGGGCGGCGTCCTCGGAGGTGCCGTCGTGCTTCTTTTCCTCGATGACCTTCCAGGAACCGCCCTTGCGCGGGACGGCGGCATCGAACGCGCCGGGGAAAAACTCCACGCACTCGGAATTGATCTCCACCACCGAGAAGCCGTCGTGCTTCGCCGCCCGGGTCATCATCTCGATCATGTGGTTGACCTGCGTCGCATGGCTGCGGGCGACAAACGTCGCGCCGCTGTTAAGCAGCGTGCGCATCGGATTGATCGGTTGATCGACCGCGCCGGTCGGATCAGTCTTGGTTTTGAAGCCGAGAGGCGAGGTGGGCGACGTTTGCTTCTTCGTCAGGCCGTAGACAAAGTTGTCCATGATCACGTAGGTGAGCCGGACGTTCTTGCGCGCGGTGTGCACCAGGTGATTGCCGCCGATCGAGAACCCGTCGCCGTCGCCGCCGAAGACGAAGACGTGGAGGTCGTCGCCGCCGAGGCTGATGCCGGCCGCGAAGGGCAGGGAGCGGCCGTGGATGAAATGGCCGCCATGCGTGTTGACGAAGTACGGAAAGCGCGAGGAGCAACCAATGCCCGCGAAGGTGACGATCTTCTCGTGCGGGTAGTTGAGCTTTTCGAGGACGCGGTAGAAGCAGGCGAGGACGGCGAAGTCGCCGCACCCGGGGCACCAGGTGGGATGGTCCGCGGTGAGGGCCTTCTTGGTCAGCTGGGCCGGCGCCGCAGTGGCGACGGTGGACGTCAGCTGGGCAGGGGAGGACGCCGGGATCGCGGGGATGGCGGCGGGAGCGGCGGGCGAGGAGGTGGGAACGGACATGGCCGTAAAAGGTTGAACGTGAGGTTGGGGGTCAGACGGCGGCGGTGACACGGGCGAGCGGACTCGCGACGGCGGCGCCGGCGTTGGCCTCGAGTGCGGGATTCCCGATGCGGCGGGCAATGCCGCCCACGATCTCGCCGACCTTGAACGTGAGGCCATCGGTCTTGCAGATGCTCGAGATGGCGGGATTGGCGTAACGGGCCCGGAGCATCATGGCCAGCTGGCCGTAGCCATAAAGGCCTTCGTCGTTGAGCTCGGCGACAATGACATGACGGAACCGACTGAAGGTTTGCTCCAGGCCATTGGGCAACGGGTGCAGGTGGCGAAGGTGCATGTGCGCGCCCTTCACGCCCGTGGCGCGAACGCGGTTCATTGCCTCACGACCGGGACCCCAGCCTGACCCCCACGTGACGAGGAGCACGTCGCCGCTTTCGTCGCCGGTCAGTTCGGGTGCGGGCAGCGTTGCGGCAAGCGCCTTGAACTTCTCGCGCCGCTTCGCCGTCATCTGCTGGTGCAGCTTCGGACTGCCCGTCGGGTGGCCCATTTCGTCGTGTTCGAGCCCGGTGACCGTGGGATACTTGCCCGACGCGAGGCGCGAGCCCGCGGGGGCGTGCTGCGTGATTCGGTCGAGCGGGTAGGGTTTGAAGTCGGCCGGGCGCTCCGTCAGGTCCGGCGCCGGGTTGACCATCAAGGCCGCCAGATCGGGTTCATCGAATGCCTCGATCCGCGACGAGAGCGCCTGGTCGGTGAGGATGATGACGGGCGTGCTGTACTGTCGCGCCAGCCGCGCGGCCTCGAGGGCCACGTAAAAGCAGTCTTCGACATTCCGGGGCGCGAGCACGACCCGCGGGGTGTCGCCGTGGCTGCCGTAGATGGCCTGCATCAGGTCGCTCTGCTCGACGTTGGTCGGCATGCCGGTGGACGGTCCGCCGCGTTGCACGTTGATGACGATGATCGGCATTTCCGCCATCACCGCCCAGCCAAGCGCCTCCATTTTGAGGGAGAGGCCCGGACCGGAGCTGCCGGTGATGGCCAGCCGGCCCGTGTAGGAGAAACCCAGGGCGGTCGAGACCGCTGCGATCTCGTCTTCGCATTGGACGAAGATGCCGCCGTACTTGGGCAGCTCCGAGCGCAGCGTCTCCATGATCGAGGACCACGGCGTGATCGGATACCCTGCACCGTGACGCACGCCGGCCGCCAGCAGGCCGTACGCGAGGGCGGTGTTGCCGTCGAGCGTCACCTGCGGACGACCTGATTTGGCCGCGGCCGCGTCGATCGCCTCGAAGCGATAGAAGAGATCCCGAAGGTTGTTGTGCGGCCAGGCGTAGCCGGCGTCGAACGCGAGCATCGCGTTGCGCACGATGTCCTCGTCCTTGCCGCCGAACCGCTCCTTGATCAGGCCACTGAGCTTGGCGACATCGAGATCGAAGACCCGGGCGATGAAGCCGAGCACGAAGATGTTTTTGCCCTTGTCCTTGGCTGCGCCGCCGACGGCCTCCACGGTGGCGGAGGAAATCGGCACCGCCACGGCGGTGAACCGATGGTCTTCCGCGTTGGGCTTCACATGATCGGCGTCATAGACCAGCACGCCGCCGGGTCGGAGGGAACCGATGTGCGCCTCGTAGCTGTGCTGATAGAACGCGACCAGCATGTCCGCGCGATCGCCGGACGAGAGGATTTCGCCCGTGCCCATGCGAACCTGGAAGATCGACGGACCGCCGGAAATGGTCGAAGGAATCGTCATGTAGGTCATGACGTCCTGGTCACTGCGGCCGGCGAGGCGGGCGAGAAAGCCGCCGATCGTCTGAATGCCGTCCTGTGAATTACCGGCAAGACGGATAACTACATCTTGGATGGGCCGGGCGGTGCTGGAAACAGCAGCGGCGCCCGTTCCCGTCGAAACGGGTATTTGGGGGCTGACCATGGTGGGGCATCCAACCTGCGGGTACGGATGACCAGAGTCAACGGAGTGGTGGCGCAGACGGGGGCGATAAGAAAAGTTCAGACGCCGTGGGCCGGGAAGTAGGGCCGCTGCTGGGGGGGCGACGCTCAAGGCTAAACATCTGAACGTCCGACACCCGACGTCCAACGTCCAACATCCAACGTCCAACATCCAACATCCAACGTCCAACATCCAACGTCCAACATCGAACATCGAACATCGAACATCGAACATCGAACATCGAACATCGAACATCGAACATCGAAC
>JAEWKR010000174.1 GCA_023457715.1 Verrucomicrobiota bacterium | reverse complement strand
ACTTCACTCCGCCTCTGGCGATGCCCAGAGGGCAAGAACACTCAAATACCTAACCGCTAAAGCAAAGTCCCTTGGTTTAGCGCTCGTCCCTGACCCACTCACCAGCCCTGTTTCTTGAGAGTTTTGGGTTTTGAGTTTTGAGTTTTGGGTTTTGGGTTTCGGTCAGGTTGGTCCGAAGCCAAAACTCAAAACTCAAAACCCAAAACTGCGCGCGCAGCGCGCTCTATTCGCGCTTCTTCAGCTCCCGCCGCGCGGCGTCAAGTTTGGCGCGTTCCTTGGCGGTGAGGCTGCCGATGCCGTGTTGCGCGATCTTGTCGAGCAGTGCATCCACCTCGGCCATCGAGGCCGTGGGCGCCGGCGCGGCCACCGTCGCGGGGGTGGACTTCTTGGCGGGAAGGTCTGGCAACACCCGGAGCTGAGGTTTGCGCCGGGGGCGGGGGAGGGAGAAGCTCGGCAAGGAAAAGGCGCCCTGCTGGTGCCGAATGTAGGCGAAGGCGAATCCCGTGGTGGCCCAGAGCGAGAGCAGCATCTGCCAGTTCCGCTGTCCCAGGGCCATCAAGGTGTAAAGCCCCACGAGGATCACGGCGGCCCATTTGGCCAGTAAGGTGAAGAACAACGGGGCGTTGGGATGCAGCGTGGCGAACGCCACGAAGACCGCCAGGGCTCCCGGCTGCCCCGCGATGGCGTTGGGAAACAGGCGGCCCAGCAGGGTGAAGAGCAGCGGTGCGACGAGATAGATTCCTCCGTACATTATGAGGAACTTGCGACGGCCGAGGATTCGCTCCACCTCGCGCCCGAACCAGACGAGCATGACCATGTCGATCGCGAACCCCAGGCTGGGGGGATTCCACAGCCCGTACGTCAACACGCGCCAGACCTGACCTCCCAGCACGTCCGCGCTGGTGAAGATCAGGAGCGAACCGAGCGGCGCGTTGCTCCCGATCACCGCCGTGATGATCATCGTCACGACGAACACCGCCGCGACCAGGTGCGCGGCGTAAACAGGGTACCCGCGCACCCAAGTGACGGGTTCGTGTTCTTCGGAGCCGTAGAAACTCATGAGCGGACGGACACCCTTGTCGCGGAGTTTGCTCCGCGCAAGTGCGACGGCACGGGTTTGGGCTCGGCGTCTTCTCATCGCCAAGCGACCCGCCTGAACGCGGGACAAGCAACTCAAGCCTGGGCGGATCGGGTGGGTAGTCCCGCCTTCAGGCGGAAGGCGGTGCCCGCAGGGGGTGGTTGCGCGCGCTCGATGCTACGTCTCCTGGCGCCGCGCCGTGTCTACGAAACCCTAGGCAATCGTCTCCCGTTCCTTATTGCACGGCATTGGCTCCATCGGCGTGCTGGGCCTCCGCATGGTGCCCAGCGCTCCTTTTCCCCCCATCATTCTGGTCGACGACAACCCCGATGACCTGTTCGTGCTCCGGCAGCGTTTGCTCCGTGCGGCCGTCGAGAACCCGATTCAGACCTTTGAGGACGCCGAAGAGGCGATGGCCCACTTGAAGCGGGTGGTCGACGACCCTCAGGCGGTGAAGCCCTGCGTCGTGTTTCTGGATCTCCGGATGCCGCGCTGCGGAGGGTTCGACGTCTTGAAATGGGTGAAGGCGCAACCGGGTCTGGCCGGGGTAAGAGTCTACATCGTCTCCACGTCCACGCTGCCGGAGGATGCGGCGCGGGCGGCGCAACTCGGCGCGGAACGCTTCATCGCCAAGTATCCGGCGCCCGAACTGATGGGGGCGATCGTTCGCGAAGCGATGGCCCGGGCGGCGTAGCGCAGGTGGAGGGGTGAGCCGGAGCGCCGGGTCGAACGCGGTCGGTCCCCTGCCGCGCCGTTGCCCGCTTTTTCGTGCAGTCGGCGCGTTTATTGGTTTCTTCAGGGGCTTGGTGAAACCTGCCGAACTCAAAATCTGCGGCCTCGCGGCCGTGCGGGCTCGCTTTGCGAAGGACGCCGGCTCAATCGAGCGGTTGTTCTTCGACCTCGAGACCGGCCGCAAGGTTGGCGGGATGTGCAAGGCGCTCGCCGCGGCCAGGAAGGTGTACCGCTGCGTGGAGACGGCCGAGCTCGAGAAAATCGCGGGCACCGTGCATCACGGGGGCGTTGTCGCGGTCGTGCGGACCCCCGAGCTTCGTTCCCCCACGGCGGTGGAGGCGAAGCGTTGGGCCGCCAGGCGGACGCCCGTGCTGCTGCTCGACCGCGTCGGCAACCCTCATAACCTGGGCGCCATCGCCCGGAGCGCCGGTTTCTTCCGTGTCGCGCACCTGGTGGTGCCGGCCCGGTCCGAAGCCGCGTTGCCCAGTGATGCCGCCTATCGCGTGGCGGAGGGCGGCATGGAGGCCGTGGAAGTCTGGCAAGTGGCGAATCTCGCCGCGTTCGCGCGCCTGTTGGGGCGGGAGGGATTCGAGGTCGTCGGGGCCGCGACGCGCGGCGGCCAGCTGGGCGGCCGTGGCAGTCCCGCCGCCGGCAAGCCGGTGGCCCTCGTGCTGGGCAACGAGGAGCATGGACTTTCCCCCGACGTCGCGGCGGCGTGCACTCGGCTGGTAACGATTCCCGGATCGGGCGCGGTGGAGTCGCTCAACGTGTCTGCCGCAGCGGCGGTGCTGCTCTGGGAGTTTTTCGGCTAGCCTGCGATGCGTCCCAACATTCTTTCCCTGCTCGGCCTCGCCTTTTTCGGCCTGGCTGTCTGGCGGGCGCTGCGCGTCCGGAGGGATCTTGCCAGCGGTCGCACCAAGTGGGAGAGCGCGCTTTTTGGGCGCCGAACCCCGATTGTGTACCACGACACCCCGGTGCGGTTCTGGTGCGCGATCGTCGTTAACATTTTGATTGTGTTGCTCTTTGCACTGGTGGGGGCCGCCGCTTTTCGTGCGTCTGCGTTTGCGCGAATCTGATAATAACGTCAGGTGAAACCCCGACCGGCGCGCAACTGGCGTCCAATCTATCGGTCCAATCTGCCACCATGAACACCCAGCGCCCGCTGCCACCGTTGATGATGGTGGACGATGACCAGGACGACGCCGTGATCTTTGCGCGGCGGTTGAAGGATGCCGGGATCCAGAATCAGCTGCTCCATTTTCGCAACGGCGGTGATGCGTTCATGTTTCTGCGTCAGTTCTGCGTCGGGGAGAAGGCGCTCGATGACCGCCCCTGCCTGGTGTTTCTCGACGTTAATATGCCGAGTCTGAGCGGGTTCGACGTGCTCGCCTGGGCGCGGCAGCAGCCGGCGTTGCAGGGCATGAAGATCGTGATGCTCTCTGGCGCCACCGAGCCCTGGGATGCGAAGATTTCGGAGCAACTGGGCGCCGACGATTATCTGATGAAGTTTCCCGAAGCGGATAAGCTCGGGCAGTTGGTGCAGGAGTACCTCGCGCCTGAAGCGAAGGTGTAGCGGATCGCGAGCGGTAGGCAGTAGGCTCCAGGCTGTAGGCCAAGGCACCGAACCGGATGGCCGCAAGAAGGCGCAGAAGGCGCAAAAAGGGGGGGGCCTGGCCGTGCGATGGTTCGTGGGTCGCCGTAGCGTAGGCGTCCCGCCTGCGTAAGGACGGACTCGCGAACACCTTTCCGGCAGAATCCTTTTTTGCGCCTTCTTTTTTGCGGCCCTGCGTTCCGTTCAGCTTACCGCCTACAGCCTACAGCCTACTGCTCCCCACCACCGTAAACTCCTCCCGGTCGTGGTACAGATGCAGCACGCGCAATTCTGATACCTGCGCGAATTGCGTGCCATTCGGCGCCTGGAGTTCACGCAGCAGCCCGATCGCGTCGACGCGGCCGAACTTGAGGTTCACCACGAAGTGACGGCACCAGCCGCGCTCCAGCCAGGGCACGAGGATGTCGCGGAGAACATGATGCGGCTCCTCGACCAGGTCGCAGAACAGCCAGTCGAAAGGCTGCGTGGACGGCGGTGCGTAGTGGAAGGCGTCCTCGCGCAAGTGTTCGATCAGCGGATTCTCCAGCGCGCCTCCCTTGAGCGGACCATTGTCGACGGCGACGACGCGGGCGCCGCGTTTTGCCGCGCTGTAACTCCAGCCACCCGGCGCCGCGCCGAGGTCGCACACCGTCTCGCCTGCGACCGGCTCGCGGCCGAGCGCCACGTACGCCTCCTCGACCTTCAAATACGAACGCGAGGGCGCCAGATCGTCGTCGGC
The DNA here is from genome assembly GCA_023457715.1 of Verrucomicrobiota bacterium. Classification (GTDB taxonomy): domain Bacteria; phylum Verrucomicrobiota; class Verrucomicrobiia; order Opitutales; family Opitutaceae; genus ER46. The sequence continues at coordinate 4,890 of JAEWKR010000174.1, read as the reverse complement.
CATCCGGCGCGGTCCGTGGACGAATGCGCGGCGCGCCACGAGCGCGCGACCGAAATCAACGAAGAACACGAACAGCCCGCGCGACTCGCCGCTCGTCCGTGGCACGTCGCTGGTGGCGAGCTTGGCGACGCGCGAAAGCTTCTTCTTGAGCTGTTCGCCGAACGCGCTTTCGACGCTGCTCAGTCGCCGGCCAAGCCCGACGAGTTCATGCGGCCCGAGCCACACGTTCGGCCACGCGCCTTCGATTCGTTCCCCGCGCAGGTTCTCGAGAAAGTACGTCGCGATCTTGGTGGCGAGCCCGTTGACCGAGTCGCCCGACACCTCGATGGGTTCGAGCAAGGTGAGGTGAGCGAACGCGACTGACGGCAGCCACGCCGGCGTGCCTGCCGCGGGCCCAATGCGGACCCACCCTGGACCTTTTTCTGCAACCACGGCCCCGCGCAACTCCACGAGTTCCCGCGCGAGATAGCTTTCAAAACCGGACTGGCACGTCAGCAGCACGCCCGCGAACGTGGCAAAGGCCCCTCGTCGCGCGAGCGAAAAGCAAAGCCCCGGCTTGAGTACGTTGTCCCGCGTTCACGCGGAATCACAGGTCAGTGGGGAAAGCTCGGCCTGATCGTCTCGCTGGCGCTCCCCGCTACACCCGGAGGCGTGCTGTTCAAGGTAGCGGGGAGCGCCAGCGAGACGATCAGGGGGCATCACTCCGGGAAGGGTGGCCGCGGTACCTCCACACGGACCCCGTAGGCGCCCACCACCTGTTCCGCGAAGCGCGCGAGCGTCCGTTGCTGGAGTTCCATGGCCGGCACGTGCTGCCATTTTCCCTGCCGCACCACCGCTTCCCCGTAGGCATATCGGCGATAGACCATCTCGACCCCGCCGATCGCGATCCGGGCGATATTCCACCCCGAGAGGGGGCGAGTCACTTGGCGTTCTTGATCGAGGACAACGCCGGCTTTGAGGTACCGGCGCCGCCGCGACTGATGCGACTCCAGGGTGAGGAGTCTGACCGCGGTTGGATCGGCTTTCAGGTGTACGACGCGCAGTCCCAACCCGCGGCGCGCGTTCCACTCGCGGCTGTCCAGGCGCGTCGTACAAGCGAGTTCGGGCCGTACCAGCGTAATCGCAATCTCAGCCTGCGCGGGCATCGCGGAGCCGCGCCACTCCTGCAACACCGGTCGCGGGTAAGTAAACGAGAACAGTGACCCAGGTCCGAAGGGTTCGCTCGAAAAGGCTGCCGGCTGCCGCCCTTGCTCACGTCGCCGCCGATCGAACTCTGCGCGCGCGGCGGTCAGATGCTGTTCGGTTTCGGCATCTCGCGCGGGCAGCTGGAGGCCCGCCGCCGAAATAGCCTCGGCGGCAAGGAAGTCATCGCTCGAGTACGCCCCGTAGCCCGGAACTCGCTCCAGGTGAGGTTCTGTTGTGGGCAGGCCCAAGGTCACGGCGCGGGGAATGGCAACCGTGCCGGCCGGCGGTGTATCGGGCGCGACCACCAGGGTGACGGTTGCCTCGTCCCGACGCTCCAACGCAATCCGCGCATGCTTGATCCTGACCGTCGGCCCGGTTGCAGGGATCGCCGCGGTGGGACCATGATCTCGCCACTCGTCAATCGCGGCCCAGTAACGGGTCAGGCCCAAGGTGAACGCCATTCCGAACAGCAGGATTGCCACGGGCGCAGCAAATCCGCGACGCACGTGCTTCCGACCGAACACGAGAACGAGCGCCAAAACGAGCGGGGTCAGGATCGAGAGCAGAGAGAAGCTTGCGGGACGCGTTCCGAAGGTGGGCCCGTCCGCGACTCCCAGGATAAAGACCGCGTACACCGGTACCGCGACGAGGCCCCACAGGAACGACCTTGCGATCGAGTTGGCCGCTGCCGCTACAAAGAGGGCGGGGATCGCAACGAACACCGTCATTCGCACGGTCGGAAGGAAGGCTGGGCCCATTTGTTCGAGCGGCAGCCCGCAATGAATCCACCACGGGAGCAGGGCGACGAAAGGCAGGATCAGAAGCAGGAAAACGAGGACGATGATTTTGGCCGCGGTGAGTCGCCCCGCGGAGATCGGGCGCGTGCGCCAGAACGAAGGGCCCACCGGTCGGTCCGCCTGGACGGTGAGCACGCAGAGGCAAAACGCCACCAGCCCCTGAGCGAAGAGCAGCGCGGCAAGCGTGGGGTCAAGTGAGGCGACGTACGCCTTGGCGGCCTCGTCATCCGCCGGCGCGGCGAACACCGCCGTCCAGAAACCCAGGGCGTCTACGGCCAGGTGGAGCACCAGCCAGAGCGCGATCCAGCCGCGTAGCAGGCGGATGTCCTTCCACACGAGCTGCAGCAGCGGTTTCATGGCGCGCCTCCTGGGGACGCCGCTCTGCTCCAGCGATCGCCGGGCACCCGCCGCCGCCAGAGCAGCTGCAGGTGTTCGGGCGAACGGTCGCCCAGTGCGTCGGCCGGGACGCTGAGCACCAGCGACGCGGTGGCGAGGCCATGGACCGAGACCGACGAGCCCATCGCGCGACGCGGGGTTGCGAGCAGCTGACCGGTCGCATCGAGCAGCTCGAATTCCACGCTTTCACCCGGGAGCTGTATGCCTTCCAGCCCTACAGTCACTTCGCCCCCTTCGACCGCCGCAATTCGGCATCGGGACCCGCCCACCTCGGCTTCCGCGCCGGGTGCGAGGGGCAGGACCATCGATGAGCGGACGGACGAGACGGATGTCCCCGTTGTACGCGCGTTCGATCCACTCACGATTGCAGCGGGCAGCAAGGCGAGCCCAAGTGCGTAGACGATCCATCCCAGTGCCGGGCGTCGGGCCGGCAGGGACACCAGCCACAGCAGAATGGGCCAGCCAACGAGGGCGATAAACACCGCCATGCTGAGTTCCGGCGTCGTATGGTCAGCGGTTTTGACGTTGGACGTGATCAGCAGGACCAGCCCAGCTCCAATGGCCGCGAACACGAATGACGCCAGATTCGCGGTAATGGCGGCGAAGCCCAAGGCTGCAGCTGCCAGCGTGGCTTGATGCGCGACGAACGTCAGCGCCAGCGACCAGACATCGTCGGGGGGCGCCCCGACCGTCGTCCACACGAGCGCGGCGCCGAGGGCCGGCAGCAACACGGCGGCCACGACCGCGACTCCCAGCTTCGCGACAAAGAGTCGGGCCGGCGAGATGGGCCGGGTTCGCCAGAACGCGCGGTCGCTGGTGAGGCTGTCCTGCTGGAGAAGGTGGGCGCAAAGCAGGCCGGTGAGCACGACCTGCAGCAGTCCGGTGATGTTTGCGACCAACCCCGCGAGATCACACGCCTGGCTTACCTGCTGGCGCCATGCGACCGCCTCGTTTGAAAAACCGGCATCGAAGGGCAGGCGGATCAGGGAGCGGCCCCACAACGAAAGTACGACCACGGCCGTCAGCCACAGGATCGGGGCCGCGGCGAACCGCGCATCCTTGCGGACCAGGGTCCAGATCTGATTCACCTTGCAGCCTCCTCCGCCCGGTCGCGCTCAAGCCGCGCCAGGGCGACGAAGATCTCCCGCAGGGACATCGGATGCGCGACGACGGTCGCCTGCGGAAACCGGCCGCGACACGCGTCTTCGGTGCGCACCGGCTCGTAGTCTGAGTCCACGAAGCGGGCAAAAACGCCCGCGCGTTCGAGATGAAGCCACGACGCGGGCAGCGGGCCAGTTGACTCGCCTCCATCTCCCATTTCCACCTCGATTCGGCGAAAGCGCGCCTGGAGTTGTTCGGTGGGTTCGCTGAACTGCAACCGGCCTCGTTCCAACATGCCCACGTGGTCGGCAAACCGTTCCACCTCCTGGATATCGTGGGACGAGATGAGCACCGTCCAGGCGTTTCCGGCCGACACCTCGAGCAAACCCGCCACGAGTTCGTCCCGCACCAAGGGGTCCAGACCACTGAACGGCTCGTCCATGATCAGCAGCTTCGGCCGGTACGCCAGCGACGACAGCAGCGCCGCCTTCATCAGCATCCCGCGCGAGAGGTGGTTCAACTTGCGGTCCTCGGGCAGCGCGAATTGGCGGAGCAGCTGGCGTTCGAGGTCGCGGTCCCACGTCGGATAGAACGGTCGGCAGAAGTCCAGCAACTGCCGCACGGTCATCGAAAGGGGCAGCTCCTGATTCTCCGAAACGTAGCCGATCTTCGCCTTCTCCCGTTCGCCAAGCCGGCGGGAGTCGACGCCGAGGAGGTGCGACGTCCCCCGCGTCGGCCGTACGAGATCCACGAGCATTTTCAGCGTCGTGGTTTTTCCCGCACCGTTCGCGCCCAGCAACGCGAAGACCGAGCCCTCCGGCACGGAGAGGGTCAGGCCGTTCACGGCCTCGGTGCGTCCGAACCGTCGGGTCAGCTCGTGGGTCTCGATGGGGTGCATAAGGTGGTTTCCGATGAATCAGCGCAGATCTCCGCCCAGCTTCTTCCAATGAGCGGCCAGCGCGGCCTGCACGTCGTCGAGCTGCAGGCCGAGTTTGCGGGCTTCGACGACCAGATGTTCCAGGTCGCCGCCGAGCAGTTCGGCGCGTTCGCGTTTGCCGCCTACCGCCGGTTCGGCAACGACACTCCCCACCGCCGGCGTCGTCAGCAGCACGCCTTCATGCACCAGCTGCGCCACGACCTTGTGCGCGGTGTTGGGATTGATCTTCAGCTCCTGGCTCAAGGCACGAACCGAAGGGAACCGGTCGCCCGGACGCAGCTGACCCGCAACGACGGCCCGTTTCACGGCGAACAAAATCTGTTCCGCCACCGGAAGGCCCGGCTTCAGTTCGATCGCGAACGGGAGCATTCTGTACTAGATGACATAGTACAGATAGGACAGCAAGCTGAATTTCCAAGACCCCCGGATCGTCTCGCTGGCGCTCCCCGCTACGTCCGGAGGGGTGTTGTCCCA
>JAEWKR010000173.1 GCA_023457715.1 Verrucomicrobiota bacterium | reverse complement strand
TGGCCGGGGGGCGCGGCGCGGGCCGGGTTCGAAGCGGACGGGTCGTGCGCGAGCAGGGGTTCGTGGGCCTCGCCACCCCGGCCGGCCAGCTGCTGATGAATCCGGCAACCGCGGCGTGGACCTTCCGGGATCCGTCGGGACGCGTCTGGGTGCGGCCACTGGTGACCAGGCCGGTGCATGTGCCCATGGATTCGCTGGCGGACGCGGACGCCGTGGCAGCCGACCGGCGCGCGGATTCCGCCGGCCCTGGCGCGGTGGAGTTGTCGGTCGGGTGGCGCCGCGACGTGCCGATCGCCGGATATGGCGGGGGCAACGGCGCCGTCGCCCTGCGACATTTCGAGGGGACCTCCGCGGTGGGCAATGGCCGGGCGGTGGTGCCTTACCTGTGGTGCCCCGATGGGTACGCCATGCTGGCGGTGACGGCCGACGATGCGCAGCCGGCGCACTGGCGGAGCGATCCCGCGCGGGCCGTCCTGACCTGGACCTTCCCGGGGCCGGTCGCCCACCTCTACCTGCGACCCGCGGCTGATCTCAAGGCGTCGTGCCGCGTGCTGCGCGACCTCACCGGCCGCGCGCCGGTGCCGCCACGGTGGACCCTGGGGTACCTGCAAAGCCGGTGGGGCTGGAAGGATCGCGCGGATATCGAAAGCACGCTCCGCGAGTTTCAGCGCCGGCGGATGCCCGTGGATGCGTTCATCCTGGATTTCGAGTGGTACACGGCGAATCCGGACTACGAGGTGCCGCCCTCAGGACTGGCCCGATACCCTGACTTCGGGTTGAACCCGCGGCTGTTCCCCGATCCTGCGCGCCAACTCGCGGATTACCACGCGCAGGGATTGAAGATCGTCGCGATCCGCAAGCCGCGGGTGGGCGACCGGGCCACGCTGGCGGAGTTCCGGCAGCGCGGGTGGATGCTCGGTCCCGACGGGGCGCGGGGTCTCCGGACCCCGGCGTCCGAAGCCGGTCGCAAGTGGGGTGTCCGGGAGATCGACTTTCACCGGGCGGAGGTGCGGGCGTGGTACGTTGAGAAACTCCGGCCGCTGCTGGAACTCGGCCTCGCCGCGTGGTGGAACGATGAGGGCGAGAGCAGCTTCGTCCTTTATCATTTCTGGAATCTCGCGGAACGGGAACTGGCGCACGCGGTGCGGCCCGGGCGGCGCTTCTGGTCGTTGAATCGCGCATTCTCCCCCGGTCTGCAGCGACTCGGCGCCACGGCGTGGACGGGCGACGCGTATGCGACGTGGGACGCGCTCGCGGCCACGCCGGTGCATTTGCTGAACTGGGGACTCGCCGGAATGCTGTATGGGGGGTGCGACAGCGGCGGGTTTCGTGGCGAGGCGACACCCGAGTTGTTTGTGCGGTGGATTCAGGCGGCCGTCCTCTTCCCGATGATGCGCGCGCATACGGCGTACGAGTGGACCCCGCGATTGCCCTGGCGGTTTGGTCGCGCGGCCGAGGCGGCGCTGCGCGGTGCGCTCGAACTGCGGTATCGGCTGATACCGTACCTTTACTCGCTCGCGCATGAGTCCCATGCGTCCGGTCTGCCATTGATGCGGCCGCTGCTGATGGAGTTTCCGGAGGATCCCTTGGTGCGGGAGCTGGCGGACGAATGGCTCGTGGGCAGCCGGGTGCTGGCCGCTCCACTGTTGAACCCGGGCGGCCAGCGGACGCTGTATCTGCCGGCCGGGGAGTGGTACCGCCTGGGCACCGGTCAGCGGGAGCCCGGCGGGCGAGTCATCTCGGTCACGGCGCGCCTCGACGAGATCCCGATTTATGTGCGGGCCGGGACCATCCTGCCGCTCGGTCCTGTGGTGCCCCATACGGCGGCGTTGCCGGGAGGTCCGCTCGAGGTGCAGGTGTATGGGGGAGCTGATGCCCGCTTCACGCTGGTGGAGGACGAGGGCGAGACGACCGATTACGAGCAGGGACGCGTGCGGCGCACGACCTTCACCTGGAACGAGCGTCGGGCCGAGCTGGGCGTCAAAGTGGCAGGCGACTACGACGGCCCGAGCGTGTTCCGAGCGTTCCGGGTAAAGGTGTTCGCCTAAGGCCCGAAACTAGAAACTAGAAACCAGAAACCAGAAACCAGAAACTAGAAACCAGAACCCTGCGCGCGCAGCGCGCCTACTTCCCCAGCAGCCCCAACAGCCCGCTGAACGGAATGCCAAGCCAGTCCGGGCGGTTGTTCAATTCGTAGCCGATTTCATACACCGCTTTGTCGAGGAGGTAGGCGTGCAGCAAGGTCTCGAGTTCGGCGGGCTTGGAGGGGAGCAGCGGCGAAGCGCTCATGGTGGCGAGGTAACCCCGCAGGTAGGCGGCGCTCACCCAGCGGTGCCAATAGGCGGACCAGCGAGCGACGGCCTGCTGGCTTTCCGTGGTGAGCAGCCCCCGCTCCGCCTGCGTCCGCAGCGCCGTGAACACCGCATAGTGGAACGAACGGAGCATGCCGGCGACATCGCTGAGCGGCGACCGCTTGAGGCGTCGGGCGCTGAGCGCGCGCGCCGGTTCACCCTCGAAATCGAGGATGATGAAGTCGCTGCCCGTCGAGAGGACCTGGCCAAGATGATAGTCGCCATGGACCCGGATCCGCATCGCATCGAGGCGGCCCGTGTATAGGCGCTGGTAGCGCGTCAGCAGGGCGTTCTGCGCGCCCAGGATCGTGTCCGCATCCTGTTGCAGCGAAGGCGTCAGTTGAGTCCGCCGGTGGCGCAGCAATTCGAAGTTCTGCACCACGAGGTTGCGCATCGATTGGTACAGGGAGCGTTGGTAGTGCGGCGAAAACGGTTCGGGTGCGAAATCGAGGGTGTCGCCTGCGCCGAGCGCCAGATGCATTTCCGCGGTGCGCACGCCCAGCAGCCGCGCGGACTCCAGATAAGTCCCGACCGTCTCGATGACCGCCGTCCCCGGTTCGCGTCCGGCCAGCGTGAGCACCGAGCCTTCCGGCAACGGGCAGGGCCGGTTTTCCGTCACATACAGCAGCACGCGGTCGAAGTAGCGCCCCAGGGCGTCGAGCGTGTACTCCCAGCCATCCTTGGCCCCGGCAATGAACTGCGTGACGATCCCGAGACTGCGGGTGCCATCCACGCCGGCGTATTCCAGCGCACCTGCGAGGGCCGGGGCGTGCTCGAAGGCGCGGTCGGTGAGGTAGCCGCTGATCTCGACGTCCGGATTCAAGCCCGCTTCCGGCCGCCGGAACAGTTTCAGCAGCAGGCGATCCCCATAGATCACCGCCGAATTGCTCTGCTCGGCTGAACCCACCTTCGCCTCCAGCGTGGGTTCGAGACCGCGGAGAGTGCGGAAGGCGCCGGTCGGTCGGGCAAGCAGGCGCCCCTGCGCACCGGGGAAGGTGGCGCCGACCGTCACAGCGTCGAGCATGGCCTGGGCGAAGGCGGAACTGGAGACGGCATCGTAAAGCAGTCCCTCCCGGCCGCGCCCGTCGGTGATCCGGGCGATAGCCGCAGCCGGTGTTGCGGTCAGCACGGTGTCCAATGCCGCGTCGAAGGCACAGGCCACCGGCAGAACATATACGTCGGGATCTCCTGCCGCGTACTCCATCCCCAGCAACAGCACATGCGCCGGACCTTCGGACGTCGGCACCTTGACCGCATCCACGATCTCGACGCCGCGAAGGGCCCGCGCCTTGCCGCCGAACCAGCGGCGCTGCTGCACGAAGCCCATCAGCACGCGGCCGAGTTCACGTCGCGCCGGGCCCTGGAGAACCGCATCCCACTCGCTGCCGACGCGGAGCGCCGGGAGATCGACGAGCCGGGCCGGGCCGCCGGCCACCGCCTGAGCCGCGGTGCGCACCTGTTCCAGCGCGAACCAGTAGAAGCCGTGCGGGTTCACCGTCAGCCGGTACGGCTCCGAGGTGATCACCGGGAAGCGCGTGCTGCCGAAAAGTTCGTGCGGCACGAGCCCTTTGAACTCGCTGAGGTCGATGTCCACCGCCTGCGCGTGGCGCGAAAGGTTCGCGACCACGAGGACGCGCTGGCCGTCGAACTCACGCAGGAACACCAGGATCTTTCGATTCTCCGGCTGAATGAACCGCAGGGTGCCGCGCCCCAGCGCCGGCCAGCGCTGGCGCAGGCTCAGGATTCGTTTCATCCACCAGAACAGGGAGCTGAGATTCCCCTGCTGGGCCTCCACGTTGACCGCCTCGTAGTGGTATTCCGGATCCAGGATGATCGGCAGGTACAGCCGCTGCGGGTTGGCGCGGGAGAACCCGGCGTTCTTGTCCGAGCTCCAGTGCATCGGCGTCCGCACGCCATTGCGGTCGCCCAGATAGATGTTGTCGCCCATCCCGATCTCGTCGCCGTAGTAGATGACCGGCGTGCCCGGCATCGCGAGCAGCAGCGCGTTCAGGAGTTCGATCCGGCGGCGGTCGTTGTTCAGGAGCGGGGCGAGCCGGCGCCGAATCCCCAGATTGATCCGCGCGCGCTGATCGGCGGCGTACATGCGGTACATGTAATCGCGCTCCTCCTCCGTCACCATCTCCAGCGTCAGTTCGTCGTGGTTGCGGAGGAACATGGCCCACTGACAGGTCTCCGGGATTGGCGGGGTCTGATCCAGGATGTCGATGATCGGCGTGCGATCCTCCATGCGCACGGACATGAACAGCCGCGGCATCAGCGGAAAGTGGAACGCCATGTGGCATTCGTCGCCCTGGCCCTCTCCAAAATATTTCACCGCGTCCTCGGGCCACTGATTGGCCTCGGCGAGGAGCATGCGATCGCCGTACTTCGCGTCCACATGCGCGCGCAGGGTCTTGAGGTACGCGTGCGTTTCCGGCAGGTTCTCGCAGTTCGTGCCTTCGCGCTCGTAGAGATACGGAATGGCATCCAGGCGCAGGCCGTCGACCCCCATCCCCAGCCAGAAATCGAGCACGCGGAGGATTTCCTGGTGCACGACGGGGCTGTCGAAGTTAAGGTCGGGCTGGTGCGAATAGAACCGGTGCCAGTAGAAGGCATTCGCCACGGGATCCCAGCTCCAGTTCGACGTCTCGAAGTCGCGAAAGATGATGCGCGCGTCGCGGTACTTCTCCTCGGTGTCGCTCCACACGTAGTAGTCGCGTTCCGGGGTGCCCGGCCTGGCGCGGCGGGCGCGCTGGAACCAGGGGTGCTGGTCCGACGTGTGGTTGATCACCAGCTCGGTGATGACGCGCAGCGAGCGGCGATGCGCTTCCTCCAGGAACTGCTTGAAGTCGTCCAGCGTCCCGTAGATCGGGTTGATCGCATAGTAGTCGGCGATGTCGTATCCATCATCCCGCAGCGGCGAAGGGTAGAACGGCAGCAGCCAGAGCGCGGACACGCCCAGGTCCTGGAGGTAGTCGAGCTTCTGCGTGAGTCCGCGGAAGTCGCCAATGCCGTTCCCGTCGGAATCGTAGAACGAACGCACACTCGCCTGGTAGATCACCGCGTTGCGGTACCAGAGCGGTTCGGCGGAAGGCGTGGAAGGAGGCGTGGGCACGGGGATCACCTAGACAAAATAATCAAAGTCCTGCTCCGACCGGATGCGGCGGCGGAGGCGGAAGATGGCCGCGGGGACCTGGCCAGGATCGAGGCGCACGAAGTTCTCGGCGCCGCGCCACAGATAGCGCGCGCCGCTGAGCAGGTCGTGCACCTGAAATGTGTCCTGCTCCGCGATCCCCAGCTCTTTCAGGTCGAGCGTGGTGGTGCCCTCCTGGACGTGATGCGGGTCGACGTTCACAACCGTGAGAATGATGTTCTCCCGGTCCGGCGTGCGTTTGCTGTAGGCCAGCAGCTGCGGGTTGCTCATCCGGTGGAAGGCCAGGAGATCGTTGGTGTGCAGCGCCGCATTCTCGCGTCGGATGGCGTTCACCCGGGCGATCAGCGGCTGGAGGCTGTCAGGCTGGTTCAGGTCCCATGCCTTCAACTCGTACTTCTCGGAATGGCGGTACTCCTCGCCGCCGGCCTTGAGCGGCTCGTTGACCCCCAGTTCGTAGGCCGGACCGTAGATGCCGTAGCTCGCGCCGAGCGTGGCGGCCAGGATGAAGCGCGACTTGAAGGCCGGCAGCCCGCCAAACTGCAGTGACTGCGGCAGAATGTCCGGCGTGTTGGGCCACAGGTTGGGGCGGAAGAACTCCTTCACCGACGTGCGGGTGAGCTCCGTCAGATACTCACGCAGCTCGTCCGCGCTGTTGCGCCACGGGAAGTAGTTGTACGACTGGGTGAAGCCGAGCTTCGCCAGGTTGTATTTCACCTTCGGCCGCGTGAAGGCTTCGGACAGAAAGATCAGCTCCGGGTGCACGCGCTTGAGCTCGTCAATGCACCATTCCCAGAAGGTGAACGCCTTGGTGTGCGGATTATCGACGCGGAAAACCGTGACGCCCTGCTCGATCCAGAACTCGAACACGCTCTTGGCCTCGGTCCAGAGCTCGCGCCAGGCGGACGACTCGAAGTCGAAGGGGTAGATGTCCTGGTATTTTTTGGGCGGGTTCTCGGCGTATTGGATCGAGCCGTCGGGCCGGCGCTTGAACCACTCCGGGTGCTCGCGCACATACGGATGCTCGGGCGCGCACTGGAACGCGATATCCAGCGCGATCTCGATCTCGTGCTCGCGCGCCTTCGCCACGAGCCGGCGGAAGTCCGCGAGGGTGCCCAACTGCGGGTGAATGGCCTTGTGTCCGCCCTCCTCGCTGCCGATCGCCCACGGGCTGCCGGGATCCTCCGGGCCGGCCGTGGTCGCGTTGTTGCGGCCTTTGCGGTGGCTGCGCCCGATGGGATGGATGGGCGGCAGGTAGAGCACGTCGAAGCCCATTTCGGCGACACGGGGGAGTTGCGCCTCGACGTCGCGGAACGTGCCATGCCGTTTTCCGTCGGAGCCGCAGGAGCGCGGGAATAGCTCGTACCAGGCACCATAGCGCGCACGCAGCGGCTCCGCCCAGACGACCAGTTCTCGTGGGAAGCGGATGGAAAGGTGCCGGTCTGGATGGCGCTGCATCAGCGCCCGGACGACCGGGTCCGCCGCCCGTTCGATCCGCGCGGGGAGGGGCAACCCGCTCGTGCCGTCCAGGTCGTCAGCCCAGGCTTGCAGCATGGCGGCGGCTGCAGGCTGCGCCTGCTGCAACGCCAGCCGCGCCATTCCGGCACCGCTGCGCAGGTCCAGGCTGATGTCCTGCGCCGCGGCGACCTTTTTGTCGAAGTCCCGCGCCCAGGAGAGGAAATGATCCACCCACGCAACGATCGTATACCGGTACCTGCCCAGTTGGCGGACAGGAAAGGTCGCGCGCCAGCGATCGTTGTTGAGCGCGCTCATCGGCACCTCTGTCCACTGCGGCTCGCTTTCGTGACGGTGGCAAAGCACCGCGGCGAGCGCGTCGTGGCCGTCGGCAAAGATGTCGGCCTCGACGACCACGTCCTCCCCCAACACGCGCTTGATGGGGTAGCGTCCCCCGTCGATCTGCGGCGCCACACCTTCAATGATCACGCGACAACGACCGTCGGCCGCGGGCGGGGGGAGCGTGGCGGGGGTGGCGTCGCGGGAGGGCATGGCTCAGGCGGGGCGCAGGCAAGGGCGTGCCGGCCCGGTGACGGACCGGTCGTGATCCGACCATAACCCCTCCGGGTCGGCCGTGCGGTCCCGTGGAGACATGCTTCGCCAGCGCTGCTGCATGTCGCGCAGTGACAGCGCGCCCGGGCGTCAGTTCGGGCCGGGGAATCGCCCCCTCGGCCCGGTGACTTTCCGAAGCGGGCTCAGGGAATCTCTGAACTGTCCGCGGTTGATCCGCAGCGCTTTGCGGGTGCGCTCGGGTCCCGCTGTCCGGCGGGCCGGCTATTTGGGCGTCGGCGGCGTCAGGGGCAGGGTCAGGCGGAACACGGCGCCCTGGCCGGCACCCGGGCTGCTGACGGTCAGCTGGCCGCCCAGCTCCCGGGCCGCCAGCGCACTGCTGTGCAGCCCGAACCCGTGCCCGGTCTTGCGCGTGGTGAAGCCGAAGGAGAAAACCCGGTCGCGGTGATCTGAGGCGATGCCGATGCCGTTGTCGCCGACGGTGAAGTCGACGTGATCCTCCTTCAGCGCGATGCCCAGGCGGATCTCCTTGTGGGGCTTCGCGCCGTCCTCGCACGCCTGTTTCGCGTTCCGAACCAGGTTGACGAGAATCTGGATCACCTTGTGCCGCTCGACGGTCAGGGTGGGGTTGCTGCCGTATTCGCGAATCAGGGACACACCCTGCAGCGTTTCGAAGCCGTTCATCCGGATCGCATCCTCCAGCAGGGTGGCCGCGGCGACGGGCTCGACCACGCCGCCCACGCGGGCAATGCCCTGCTGCAGGGCGACGATCTCCTTGATGTGATCGACGCTGGCGGTGAGCGCCTGGAGTTCCCGCTGCAGCGCGGCGCTTTCGGCATTGAGCTGGGCGCCCAGCACCTCGAGAAATTCCGGCACCTTCTGCCCCTTCGGATCGTGGGCCATGAACTCGGTGATCCGGTCCCGGTGCTCCTTGAGCAGGGCCGCGATGCGTCCGACGGACGGGACCTTCGAGGTCTGCACCATCTGGGTCAGCATGGCGGTGGAGACATTGACGGAATTGAGCACGTTGCCGACGTTGTGCAGCACGGCCGTCGCGACTTCCGCCATGCCGGCCTGGCGCGACGTCTCCAGCAGCTGCTGCTGGGTCTGGAGCAGCTTGGCCTCGGCCTCCTTCAGTTCGGTGATGTCCTTCGCGATGCAGAACGTGCCCATGATCCGGCCGTGCTCATCGCGCAGGGGCATCTTGGACCAGAGGACCCAGCGGCGCCGGCTGTCGCGCAACGTGAGGTGCACGATGGCTCCGACGACGGGAACGCCGGTCTGCATGATCCGCTTGTCCTCCTCGAGGCTGCGCGCGGCGCTCTCCTCGGAGAAGAACGCGGTGTCCTCCTTGCCCACGAGATCGGCGGCGGACCGCGCGCCGAGCATCGTCGCGAGCGCCTGGCCGCACTTGATGATGCGCCCCGAGGCATCCTTGAAGAGGATGGGATCCGGCGCGGAGGAGAGGAGCCGCCGGAGCAGATCGCGCTCGTGGGCCAGCTCGGAGGTGCGCTGGTCCACCATCTCCTCGAGTTTCGCCTGGCGTCCCCGAAGGTTGCGCACGCGGAGCCGGTGGGCGCCGACGAGCGACACGACGCAGAGGGCGGAGCCGAACGTGAAAAAAGCCGGCGTCTGGTACCAGGGCGGCGGGATTTCGAAACTGAACGTCTTCGCCCCCGCGCTCCAGACGCCGTCCTCATTCGCCGCCTGCACGCGGAAACGGTACGAGCCCGGGCGGAGACTGTAGGCGACGGAGCGGCGCGGTCCCGCTTCGATCCACCGGGGGTCGACGCCGTCGAGGCGGTATTGCACCCGGATTTTCTGGGGGACGACGAAGCTGAGCGCGGCAAACTCGAACTCGACCGATTCTTCGCCGACGCGGAGCTGGGCCGGCCGATCGGGAGCGAGCGGGCGTCCCTGGGCGCGGACCGCGGCGATGTGCACCAGGGGGGACAGGGTGTTTTTGGCGATCCGGTCGGGGTCGATCGAGACCAGACCCGACGAGTTGGAAAACCAGACGCGCCCATCCGGGGTGCATGCGCCGGAATACCGCTGGTCGGGATCGTGATCGATGTTCTTCACGGCCTCGAGGCCCGCGAAACTTTCGACCTTCGCCTCGGCGGCGCGACCCTCCGCGACCGCTTCGAGGCTCGCGACTTCGACCCGTAGAAATCCCACGGCTGAATCCACCCACAGATTGCCGCGGTGGTCCGCGACCAGGCCAAATATCTTGTCGTCCGGCAGTCCGGACGTGCCGGTGAAGTCCACGGCGGTTTCACCCTGGACGCGGATGACGCCGCGGCGCGACCCGGCCCAGACGCCGTTACCGCCGTCGGGGATGATGACGTCGATGCGATCGTCCTTCAGACCTTGATTCGTCCCCCATTCCGTCAGCCGGCCGTGCTTGGCGCGGATCACTCCGCGATAGGTGGCGAACCACTGGGCGCCATCCGGTGTCTGGCACATCGCGGTCACGTTGCCGAGATCGGGCATGAGTCCGTCTCCGAGTTCCATCGGCACGAGCCTGCCCTCAAGGAGGCGGTACATCGCGCCGCTGAGGGCGACCAGGACGCTTTTGTCGTCCTCGCCGAGCGCGCTAGGCCAGCCGGGCATCGCGTAGGTCACGATCGGCTTGTCCTCCGCATAGGCCAGGATCCGCAGGCCGGCGCACGCGAGATAGACGTCACCGTTGCGCGCCTCGTGAACGAGGGTGATGTACGGGTCCCCGGCGATTTCCTCCGCCGGATACACCGTGCTCTTGCGGCCGTCGAAATGGCAGAAGCCCAGGCTGCTCGTGTACCAGAGGCCGCCGCGGCGGGAGAGGGCGAGGCGATGCCCGACACCGCCGCTGAGGCCGTCGTGCGCGGTGAAGATGGGGAACTTCACGTTGGCGAGCTGGCTCAGGCCCGTGGTCGTGCCGACCCAGAGATTGCCTTCGCTGTCCTCCGCCAGCGCGGTCACCGTGTCGCCGGCCAGGCCATCGGCGTGCGTGAGTGCCTGATACCGGCCATCCTTCCATCGGACGAGGCCGGCTCCCGTGGTGCCGATCCACAGCACCCCATGCCGATCGAAATGCAGGGCGTTGACCGTGGCCTTCAGCGCCGGGATCGGGAGCGGCTGGCGGCTGGCATCGTAACATTTGAGACCGGTGCCGGCTCCGACCCAGAGCCGGCCGTCTGGGTCCACCGCGAGCGCGGCGACCGTCTCCGACCGCAGCGCCGGGTCGAGTTCCGTCAGCGTGCCGTGGTCGAGCAGATACACGCCGCGCGCCTCGGTGCCCACCCACAGGCCGCCATTCCGGGCTTCAGCGAGCGAGAACACCCGTTCCGGTTGGGTCATGACCGACGTGCCGCCGTCCGACGCCAGGCTGGTGAAGCCGAGGTTCCAACCGAGCCACACGTCACCCCCGCGCGTTTGCAGGATGGTTTTGCCCGTCAGCCGCTCCGGCCAGCTGGCGTGGGTCAGGGGGGCAAACGTTGCGCCATCGTAGGCGGCCGCGCCGCCGTGGTTGATCACGACGAAAAGCCCGCCACCGCGCCGCGGGATGACTTTTCGCACTTCCTTGCCACCGGCCCCGGGAAACGTCGCCGGCACCGAGGTGAAGTTGACGCCATCGAAACGCACGAGACCGGCACGCGTTCCGAGCCAGAGGTAGCCGTCCGCGGTCTGGGCCACGGTGTTGATCCGGTTGCCAGGCAAGCCGCTGCTGCGATTCCAGCTGGTGAGGTTATACTGGTGCAGGGAGCGGGAGGGATCCAGCGCCAGGCTCGTGTGCACAAGCAGAAGGGCCAGCAGCCCCCCAAGGCACCCGCGCAGGGAAGGGAAAAAACGGCGAAACGGGACCGCGCGACCGTTCAGCGGGTCTCGCCGTGGCGGCGTCCCCCGGTCTGAAAGTTGGGTCATGGACGTCATCCTCCCTGATCGGTCCGAGGGCCCCAAACTTGAAGCCGGGAAGGGGTTATTTTTCCCCGACCCGCCACGCGATTGTCCTGTGACCGCAGGCGTCCCGTCTGCCGGGCGGCGGGGTACGACCTGGGGTCGCCGTGGCTCGTTCGAGAACGAGCCCTCAACTCCCTGATCCTACGCGGTTCCCGAGCGCGCGTCGCGCTTCCCCTGCACCCGGCGGCCCGTGGCGGCGACGTGACCCAGGATGCGGGTCGCAACCCCCGCGCTGTCCCCGCGATGACGCAGCCCCGGCGTGGCGGGCTTGAGCGTTTCCAGAGGACGAGGACGATCCCCGGCGCGTGCCGCCGGCGGCGCTGGGCGGGATTTTTTGGGCGGTCGTGAAGGCATGCGGGAAGGACGAACCGGGCACGACTACCGACTCGCATCGACGACTTTGGTGGCAGAAAATTCGAGCCCGCCGGCGGCCGTTCCTAGTCGTTCAACGGCAGGCGGAACCGTCAGCCGCCGCAACTGACTGTCGAGGGTCTGACCTGGACCCTCCTCCATGCGTAAAGCGTTCCTCGTGCTCGGTTTCCTCGTCCTGCTTGTGGGGATCGTTGTGCTGTCGCTGCCCCTGTGGTTCGGCGCTGCGCTCAGCCGGTTTGGGCGTGACCAGGGGTTGACCTTCGGCTCGTACCAGCGAATCGGCTACGGTCGTTTCGCCCTGAACCAGGTGGTCGTCGACCGCCCGGACGTGCAACTCGCGGTATCGCGGGTGGAGGCGCCCTCTCCCCTCGCGTGGGGTTGGCAGCGCCTGCGCGGCGCGGTCGGCCCCGTGGAGGCTGGCACCTGGACGCTCAAACTTTCGCCGACCGAACCACGCTCGCCCAAGGAACCGGCGGAACCCTCCGGCTGGCCCACCGTGCATGGGCAGATCCGGGACACCGTGGCCAGCCTGCAGGAATGGCTGCCGAAGGCGAAAGTCGGCGCCGGACAGGTCGAGACGGGTCGCGGCGTGGTGCGGGTCGCGGGGATCGCCTGGGCGGCCCGGCGACTCGAGGTCCGCGAAATCGCCGCCGAGGGTCACCGGCTGACGGTCATCGTCACCGTGCCCGCGGCACCCGCGGAGTTCGGGATCGAGATCGCCCACCTCGACCGGCCCGTGGGCCTCCAGCTCAAGGCAACCGCCGACACCGTGCGCGGAGAGGTGGAGGCCTGGCAGAATCGCGCGCCGCTGGAGCTGCGTTTTCCTGCGCAGGGGTGGACGCCCACCCGCGCCACCTTGCAGGCCCGGGAATGGACCCTGGCGGGAGAGCACATCGGAACGGGCGCTTTCTACCGGACGGTGACCGGCTCGGTGAGCCTGGCGTGGAACGCGGGACAGTTTTCCGTCGATGCCGCCGTGCAGGGCGAGCCGGCAGAGTCCGCCCGCAGGCTCCCACCGCTCAGGATGGTCGTTCAGGCGCAGGGCACGCCGGAGCAGGCCACCGTCCGCACGCTCGAAGTCAATGCGCCCGGCCTCACCGCGCGCCTGGACCAGCCAGTCGCCCTGCATCGCGCGCAGCTGCTGGCGGGGGAGGGGGCCACGTTCGCGGTGCAGGCGGATCTGGGTGCCATGCCCTGGGGCGGCGCCCGCGGCCGGATTGAAGGGCGCGTGCAGCTGCGGTCGGCCGGCCCGGGGTCGGCCGGGTCGACCGCTTCACCCGTGAACGCGAGTTTCCGCATTTCCGCGGCGGGTCTCCAGCTGCCGGGCTCGACCAGGGGGGACGCCGCCGGTGGGAGGCCGGCCGTTTCCATCCCCCGGGCGGCGCTGGAGGGCGCGCTCGTCTGGCCGCAGTTGCGCGTGACGGCCGGGACGCTCACCGGCGAAAGCGGCGAGGAACTGGCCTGGCAGGGCGGCTGGGATTTCGCTCGTAAGGAGGTGCTGGATACGACGGTGCGGGGCCAGCTGCGGTCTGGCACCCTGGCGCGCTGGCTGCCGGCGCAGCCGGCCTTTTCGGCGGTGGACGTCGACCTGACGGCGTCCGGCCCGGTGACGGCGGTGAGCCACCGTGGGAAGCTGGCGGTCGCCGATCTCCGGGTCCGTGGGGTGAAGCCCGCGCGGGTCGACACCGAATGGCAGGGCACGGGCACGAGCGTCGAGCGCCTGACGGCCAGCCTGCGCATCGCCCGGACCGCCCTCGCCCTGGAGGCCGCCGTGTCCCCGACGGAGGCGACCGTGCGCTCGTTCGAACTCGGGCAGCAGGGCCGGACCCTGCTCCGGCTCAGGCAGCCCGCCACGGTCGCCTGGAAACCGTCGCTGCGCATGGCCGACCTGATCCTGGAAGGGCCGGACGCGAATCTTCGGGTGGCCGCGACCTGGGGCCCGCAGGGCAACCTCCAATTGGCGGCCGCAGGTCTCCGTTCGGGTTGGGCCAATGACGTGCTCGAACAGGCGCCGCCGGACGTGGTCGTTGAATCCTTGGCGGTCGCCGGCTCGTGGGACGAGGGTCCGGCCCGTTTCGAAGTGGGCCTCACGGCCGCCGCCGCACTTTCCCGGCAGCAGGCGCGACTTCACCTGGCGGCGACCGGCGATGGCAAGGGGGTTGCGGTGCAGGCGCTGCGCCTTGTCGAGGGCGACACACCGGTGGCCGACGGCCGCGCGACGCTGCCCCTGGTGCTGACCCCGGGGGCGTCTTCGCTGGTGCATTTCGATCCCGAGGCCCCGCTGGCGGTGGAGCTGGTGACCGTGCCGCACGCTGATTTCTGGCGCCGCCTCGGTGAAGCCACGGGCATCGTGATCGAGGAACCGCAGGTGCAGCTGGCGTGGCAGGGGAGCTGGATCAAACCCGTGGGCGAAATGCGCTTTCGCGCCCGTCACCTTTCGCTCACCTCCGCCCGGTTCGGACGTGAACTGCCGCGGCTGGGGGAGATCGACATTGCGCTCCGCGCGGACCGGCAGGCCGCGCAGATCGAGCGCTTTTCCCTTCTGGTGGAGGGGCAACCGGTCCGACTTTCCGGACGGCTCCCGTGGCCGGAGGGCGGCTGGCCGGCGCTGAAGGAGAACCCGGTGTCGCTGCTTCGTTCGCAGGGCGAGGCGGAGGTGCAGATCGCAGATGCCCGGATCGCGGCGTTCCAGCCGTACCTGCCCGAAGCCGTCGCACCCGCCGGGACGCTGACGATCAACGCCTCCTATCGACGCGGCTCGCTCGATGGCACGCTCATCCTCCGCGAAGCGGCGACGCGCGCCCTCGGCCCGCTGGGGGTGGTGCGCGACATCGCCGCCGACCTCGCGCTCGATGGCCGGCGGCTGGTCATCCAGTCCGTGCGCGCGCGAGCCGGTGGGCAGCCGCTGCAGGTGAGCGGTGAGATCGCCCTGCCGCCCGACGGGCAGCCGCGCTTCGACGTACACGTGGCCGGCACGAACCTGCCTTTCGTGCGGCAGGCCGGCCTGCTCGTGCGCGGCGACGTGGACCTGAAGCTGGCGACGCCGGAAGCGGGGCCCACCCTCATTTCCGGCACCGTGCGCCTCCGAGACAGCCTGTTCATGCGCGATCTGCGCACCCTCGTGGGCGGCGGCGGCGGGGGCAGTGGCGGCGGAGCCAGGCCTCCGCCCTATTTCGCCGTCGAGAAGGCGCCGCTCAGCCAATGGCGCCTGGCGGTGGAGGTGGTGGGCGACCGCTTCATGCGGGCGGAGACGCCGGTCTTCAACGGCCTCGCCTCGTTGGACGTGCAGCTAACGGGGACGCTCGGCGACCCCCGGGCGACCGGCGAGGTGACGCTCGATCGCGGCCGCGTCCTGATGCCGTTTGCCAACTTTGAAGTGCAGCGGGGTGTGGTCCGGTTGACGGAACAGAACCCGGATCAGCCGCAGCTCGATATCGTCGCGGAGACGCGCAAGCACGGCTACGATCTCAAGCTCGAGGCGACCGGTCCGGCCAACGCGCCGAATGTCGAGTTCAGTTCCAGCCCTCCGCTGCCGTCCGACCAGATTCTGCTCTTTGTGATGGCGGGGGTTCCGCCGCAGGACGGCATCGCCAGTTCGATGACGTCGCGCGCCGTCCAGCTGGGCGCCTTCATCGGGAAGGGACTGGTCGGTGCCGGGGGCGGGGAGAGCCGGCTGAAGCTGGAATCGGGGGCCGACGTCTCCGAGCAGGGCAAGGCCACCTACGATCTCGAGTACGACCTGGGCAACCGTTGGGCGCTCACCGGCGATTACAACCGGTTCGACGAGTATGGAGCGGGCGTGAAGTGGCGCGTGTGGCCGCGGCGGATACCGGGCGAGGATGACGTCGAGCGGGCGCCCAGGCGGCCAAAGGACGCCGCGAAGTTTGCCGTCGACGGGATGGGCTGGCTGACCGATCGAAGCCTTCGCCGCACGCTGGATCGCGTGGTCGGCACGGACGCGCCCACCTTGGGTGCAAACTCGGTCGAGGATGCCGCCGTGATCCTGCTTTCGACCGTGCAGGAGCAGGGCTATCAGGATGCGCGCCTGCGGGTGCGCGCCACGGGCGCGGACGGCACGGTCACGACGTTCGACTTTGATCCGACCTTTGCCGAGCCGCTGCCGCGCGACCTCGCGGCCAGACAGGTGGGGTTCGAGGTGCTCAAGGGCGAACGCTGGCATGTCACCGGCGTCACCGTGCAGGGCGTCACCGCGCTGCCGCGGGATGAGGCCGAGGGGCTTTTCTACTCCGACCAGGCGCTGCTGAACGAGAGCGCCAACGTCTACACCCCCTCGCGTCTCTCCAGTGCCGCCGCGGCGTTGCGCGGCCGGCTGGAGCATGCGGGTTACGTGGACGCGCAGGTCGACGCCCGGGTCGCGGAGGAGCGGAATGGGGCGGTGCGGCTCGCAGTGAAGGTGCAGCAGGGCCGCCGTTGGGAGGTGGCGGAGATCGACCTGCGCGACGATGTCCGCGCGCAAGTGGAGGCGCCGGACATCCGCCAGTGGCTGAATCGCCCGCTGGCGCCCACGCTCCGCCAGGACATCCGCAGCGAAGTCCGGCAGGCCTACTACCGGGCCGGGTTTCCAGACGTGCAGGTGCAGCTGGAACCTGCGGTGCTGGGGCGCGAGGGCGAGGTGGTGCGGGCCAGGCTGACGGTGGAGGTTGACGCGCGCCCGCAAGTCACGGTCGGCCAGGTCCGTTTCGAAGGTCACCGTCACACCTCCGAATCGGTGCTGCGCCGCAGGGTGGAAATCGGGCCGGGCGACCGGCTTGATCCGCTGAAGCTCGAGGAGGCGCGCTACCGGATTTCGCGCCTGGGTGTCTTCGAGGAGGTCGATCTTCGCTACGAGCCGGCGGACGGTCCGGTGCGGGACGTGGTGTTCCGGGTGGAGGAGCGTCCGCGTTTTGAGACCAGCCTGCTCGCCGGCTACGGCAGTTACGAGCAGCTCCGCGTCGGGGTCGATGCGCGCGCGACGAACCTGTTCGGCCGCGCGCACGAGGCTCGGTTGCGCGCGGTGCAATCGTTGAAGAGCACGAGCGCGAACCTGCGTTACACGGTGCCCGCGCTGTTCGGCGAGTTCATCGATGGCACCGCGGAGGTGGTGGCGCTGCGCCGCGAGGAGATCGCTTTTCTCCGCCAGGAGTTCGGGGTGAGCCTGGGCCTCCAGCGGGCGCTCGCGAGCACGGGCGGCATGGCGTCGGTGCGCTACAACTTCGGTGCCCTGGGCAACAAACGCAGCTCGCTGGTCGCGCGATTGTCGGACAAGCGGCAACTCAAGGTGGGCAGCGTGACCCTCGCGTTGACGGGCGACCGTCGTGATCATCCGCTCGATCCGCGGAAGGGTTTCGATTGGTCGCTGCGCACCGAACTGGCGGATCCCAGGCTCGGAGGCGAGGCCACCTTCCAGCGCACCGAGGTGTCAGGATCGTATCACACGCCGTGGGGGAAAAGCCGTTGGGTGCATGTCGGGCTCTCGCACGGGGTCATCACCACTTGGGACGGCGACGATTCCACGTTGCCGGTCAATCGTCGCTTCTTCCCGGGAGGCGAGAACAGTGTGCGCGGCTATCAGGATGGCGAGGCTTCCCCACGCCATGCCACCGGGCAGTTCATCGGCGCCAAGACCTTCGCGATTCTGAACGTCGAGTTGGAACAGGCGATCACGCCAAAAATCTCCGCCGTCATATTCGGCGATGCCCTCGGCGTCTCCGCGTCGATCCGGGACTATCCCTGGCGCACCCGCCTGTATTCGGCGGGCGTCGGTCTGCGCTACCGCACCGTGATCGGCCCCATCCGTCTGGAGTACGGCCGCAACCTCAACCCGCGCCCCTTCGACCCCAGCGGCACCCTGCACTTCTCGATCGGATACCCGTTCTAGTTTCTGGTTTCTCGTTTCGAGTTTCTCGTTGGCCAATCCGAAACCAGAAACGAGAAACCAAACCAGAACCAATCCAGAAACCAGAAACCAGAAACTAGAAACTAGAAACTAGAAACCAAAAACCAGCCCAAAACTACCCCCCTCCCGTCGACCACGCTCCCACGGGCTTGCTCCGGAGCTTGCTGACGGTCTCCAACACCGCGCGCTGGCAGCGCTGGGGCGGGATGCCGGCGAGGATCGCCTCCAGGTCGTCCGCGACACGCTGGCCGATCTGGGTTTGAATTTCGGGCACGCTCCCGCAGCGATGGGCCATGATCAGGGTGTTTCGCGTGCGCCGGCCCGGCTCGTCGGCGGGCACGGGCTCCGTCGGCCACACGTCGATCCCGGCGCGGATGTGACCGCTGTCGGCCGCCGCAAGCAGCTCCGGAAAATTCACGATCTCGGCCCGACTCGCGAGGATGACCACGCTGCCGGGCTGCATGCTCTCGAAATGACGCCGGCCGATCCGGCCCACGTTTTCTGTCGTGATCGCAGCGAGCAGGAAGACCACGCGCCCCTCGACAAAGCACTGGTCGAGCGAGGCGGGGATGACGCCCTGTTCCTGCAGCACCGAAGGATGCACCCAGGGATCGTGAATCAGGATTTGCCGGGAAAAGGGGCGGAGCAGCGGCAACAGGGCCCGTCCGAGGTTGCCGAAGCCCACGATCGCGAGCGGTTTTCCCTGGAGCAGGAAGGAATCGTGGTTGTCGCCCTTGTCCTCGGTTCCCGTGCGCAGCCGGGCATCCGCCTCGTGCATGCGACGGGCGAGCGAGATCGCCATGCCCAGGACCATCTCGGCGACCGGCTGCGCGTAGACCGGCGCGGTCGACAGCACGGGGATGCCCCGGCGGTGGCATTCAAGGTAGTCCACGTTGGGCAGGAAGTTGCTTTCGACATTGAACACCGCCTTGAGGTGCGGCGCGCGGTCGAGCCGCTCCTTGGGCAGCGCGGACTGGCCGATCAGGGCCACGGTCTGCGGCAGGTAACGCTCGAGGTGTTCGTCGCTCGCGGGCGAACCGCTGTGCCAGACGACCCGCCCGAGCCGTTCGAGCCGCTGCCGGGTGGCATCGTCGAAGATTCGTTCGACCCGCCGCGGATGCGGATCGAGCAGGATGACACGTTCAGAGGGGTCCAAGGCAGGCATGAAGAATGGCCGCAAAAATGCGCAAAAGGCGCAAGAAAGCTGTAGGCGGTAAGCGTGCCCAAAAAACGCGAAGGGCAGGGACAGCGCTGCAAAAGCTCGGGTACGTTGTCCCGCCTTCAGGCGGAAGGATTGCGAACGCAAAATCCCAAGGCATTCCGCGTAAACGCGGGACAACGTACCCGGACCAGGCTCGGGGTGGAAGGGCGCTTTTTTTGCGACTTCTGCGCTTTTTTGCGGCGAAGAGATCGAGGCTTGGAAGCGTGGTGCCTACCGCTTACCGCCGTGCCCGCCTTACGCATCGGCATGCCCGTGGGCTTGGGAAGCTTGGGTACGTTGTCCCGCCTTCAGGCGGAAGGATTGCGAACGCATAACTCCAGGCATTCCGCGTAAACGCGGGACAACGTACCCGGACCAGGCTCGAAGTGGAAGGGCGCTTTTTTTGCGACTTCTGCGCTTTTTTGCGGCGAAGAGATCGAGGCTTGGAAGCGTGGTGCCTACCGCTTACCCCCGTGCCCGCCTTACGCATCGGCATGCCCGTGGGCTTGCGGCTGGGCCGCCGGCGCGCGAGGCTCGCACGATGCTTCGTCTCGCCCTGAAACTCTCCCCCGGTTTCGTCGTGACTGCCTGTGTGGCCCTGTGCGCCGCCGCCACCGAGCCTTGGAACGATCCCGGAGTTTTCCGCCTCAACAATGAAGCGCCGCGCGCCTGGTTCATTCCCGCCTCGGATGCGAAGGAAGCGGTGAAGGCGCGGGTCGACGGCCATTCCTCCCGCACCCGGTCGCTCAATGGCACGTGGCAATTTGCCTGGGTGCGCAATCCCGCCGCCGTCATCTCCGGCTTTGAGCAGCCTGGGTTCGACGCACGCGGGTGGGATTCGCTGGCCGTGCCCAGCAACTGGCAGCTCGAAGGCCGCTACGACCCGCCCATCTTCACCAACGTCAAGCATCCGTTTCCCGCCACGCCGCCGCGTCCGCCCGCGGAGTACAATCCCACCGGCCTGTACCGCAGGGAGTTCGAGGTGCCGGCCGACTGGTCGGGCTACGAGGTGTTGTTGCGGTTCGAGGGCGTGCAATCCGCCTGCCGCGTGTGGGTCAATGGACAGGAGGTCGGCTACCACGAGGACGGCATGGCGCCGGCGGAGTACAACGTGACGCGCTTCCTCCGGCCGGGACGCAACCTGCTCGCCGCGCAGGTGCTCAACTGGTCCGACGGCAGCTACCTCGAGGACCAGGATTATTGGCGGCTGAGCGGGATCTATCGCGATGTCTCGCTGGTGGCGGTGCCGATCACGCGCCTGCGCGACCTGAGGGTACGCACGCAACTCGACGCCGCGTACCGCGACGCCACGCTGCAGCTCGAGGTCGCGATGGCGGGTGCGAGCCTTCCCGTGGCGGCCGGTTACAAGGTCCGGGCCACGCTGATGGACGACCGGAACCGGACGGTGTGGACCGAGACGCGCGAAGCCGCCGGGACCACCGCGTTTGCGGGCGCCGTCCCCAACCCACACAAGTGGACCGCGGAGACGCCTTATCTCTACACCCTGGTGGTGGAGATCGCCGACGCCCTCGGCAAAACGATCGAGGCCACCGCTCAGCGGGTCGGCTTCCGCCAGGTCGAACTGAAGGACGGCCTCTTCCTGGTGAACGGCCAGCCGATCAAATTCAAGGGCACCAACCGCCACGAGTTTGACCCGCGGCGGGGTCGCCACGTCACGCGTGAGTCCATGGTGCGCGACGTCGTCCTGATGAAGCAGCTCAACTTCAATGCGGTCCGCACGTCGCATTACCCGAACGCCCCCGAGTGGTACGATTTGTGCGACGAATACGGGCTGTACGTGGTCGACGAGGCGAATATCGAGAGCCACGAGCTGTGGGCGGATCTCAAATACTACATCGGCGACGACCCCGCCTGGCAGCAGGCCTGGATCGACCGGGGCCGCACCCTGGTGCACCGCGACCGCAACCATCCCTCGATCGTGATGTGGTCGATGGGCAATGAGACGGGATGGGGCGTTAACTTCGACGCCCTGGCGCAGGCGATCCGGACCCTCGATCCGACCCGCCCGATTCATTACGAGAGCCGGAATCCCGCGTACACCAATGACCATCTCTCCCGCTACGACATCATCTCCACGATGTATCCGAGTGTGGAGCACGTGGAGGAGCTGCTGCGGCGCGACGCCACGCGTCCGGTGATCATCTGCGAGTACGCGCATTCGATGGGCAATGGCCTCGGCAATTTCCGCAAGTATTGGGATCTTTTCTACAAACACCCGCGGTTGCAGGGCGGTTTCACCTGGGACTGGGTCGACCAGGCCCTCCTCCGGCGCGATGCGCAAGGTCGGGACTACTACGACGTCCTGAATCACATCGACGGCGCCAACACCAACGATGGGCTGATCAACGCCGATCGCACGCCGCAGCCGGAAGCCCACGAGGCGAAGAAGGTGATGCAGGAGATCAACGTGCGGCTGGTGGACGCCGCCGCGGGCGTGCTGGAGATTCGCAACGAGCATTTCTTCCGCGGCCTGGAGGCGTTCCGTCTCCATTGGACGATTTCGGTCGACGGTCACGTGGCGCAGGAAGGCGTCGTCGAGGACGTCAGCGCCGCGCCGCAGCAAACCAGCCGGGTGACGCTGCCGCTGCCCGCCGTCGCCGGCCGTGCCGGGGAAGTGTTTCTTAATCTCAGCTTCCGCCTGAAGCAGGCCACCGCCTGGGCGCCCGCCGGCTTCGAAGTCGCCGCCGAGCAACTCGCCCTGGCTGGTTCGAATGCGCCGCCGGCCGGCCCGGGGACGGTGGCGGCGAGTGACTTGCCCGACGTCACGCTCACGTCCACCGCCGCAACCCTCGATGTCAGCGGCCCCGCTTTCGCCCTGCAGGTGGATCGACGCACCGGTGAGGTGCGG
Source organism: Verrucomicrobiota bacterium (assembly GCA_023457715.1). Classification (GTDB taxonomy): domain Bacteria; phylum Verrucomicrobiota; class Verrucomicrobiia; order Opitutales; family Opitutaceae; genus ER46. Next base: position 1,010 of record JAEWKR010000173.1, on the reverse strand, counting down.
TCGCTGAGGTACGGCGGTCGTGAGGTGCTGGCCGCCGCCCCGCGACCGTCCTTCTGGCGCACGCCGACCGACAACGACGAAGGCGGCGGCGCCCGCAGCTTCGCCGCCCGCTGGCGCCAGGCCGGATTGTCCGAACCGACGCTCGTTCCGGTGCGTGTCATCGCCGAGCAGGTCGGCCCGAAGCAGGTTCGGATCGCCGTCGAACAGCGGCTGGTGACGTACCGTAGCGGTATCGACCACACCGTGGAATACCTCGTCAACGGGCTGGGCGAACTGGAATGCCGGCATCGGTTCAAGGTCGGCGAGGATCTGCCCCCGCTGGCGCGCGTCGGAATGGAATTCCGGCTGCCGCGGGAACTCGCGACGGTGACGTGGTTCGGCCGCGGACCCTTCGAAAGTTACGTGGATCGCAACGAGTCCGCTTTCGTGGGTCGGTACTCCGGGCCGGTCGCGGCGCAGCATTTCGCACACCCCATGCCTCAGGAAAACGGCAACAAGACGGACGTGCGCTGGGTGACCGTCACGGATGGGGACGGTTTCGGCCTGAAGGCCACGGGTCTCCCGGTCGCGGGCGGGCGGGGCGCTTCGCTGCCTCGGTCGGACGCGTGGCTGAGCGTCAACGTGCAGGATTATTCTCCCGCGGCGCTGGCTGAGGCGAAGACCACCCATGAGCTCGTGCGGGGCGTAAACACGTACCTGCACCTCGACCTCGCGCAGATGGGCCTGGGCGGCGACGACAGCTGGAGCCCGCGCGTTCACCCCGAGTACCAGCTCACCGCCCGCGAGTACACCTACGCGTACCGGATCTCTCCGGTCCGGCCTTAGTCATCTTTCTCTTTCTCTTAATCTTTCTCTTTCTCCCCGCCCGGGGTTTGCAGTGCGGGCATTCCAGCGACCGAGAAAGAGAAAGATAAAGATTAAGAGAAAGACCAAGGGGCTAGCGACAGGGCAGGGTCTCCCAACCTTATTGCGGGCGAGCCGCCCGCGGTCCATCTGTGCCTCCCGTGGAC
>JAEWKR010000172.1 GCA_023457715.1 Verrucomicrobiota bacterium | reverse complement strand
GCTGAAGCCGGCGCTACGGTGATTCCGTCGTAGCGCCGGCTTCAGCCGGTACCCTGCGGGCCGGGCGACCAGGGCAAACAAAACACCCCCGGAATTCACCGCCGCGAGAATCGGAAAATCCCCGGTGGGTGGAACCCTTGACCCTCCCCGGACCCTTCTCAGGTTCGACATTCCCGTGTCCCCCAGCTTTCGCTTGTTTCGCGTCCTTGTTGGCTCGGTGTTCGGGTTGGTGGCCTCGCCGGCACTCCTGGTTTCGGGCGAGCCCGCGACCCCGCCGTCGCGCACGGTCGCGAGCGCGGGCCTGAAGGCCCTCTCGCTCGAAGACCTCATGCAACTCGACGTGTCGACCCTGTCGCGGAAGACGGAGCCATGGTGGTCGGCGCCTGGCGCCATCGACATGGTGACCGGCGACGACCTGCAGCGTTCAGGCGCGATCGATCTGCCGGAGGCCCTGCGGCTGTTGTCCGGCGTGCACGTGGGGCACCCGAACACCCAGTCCTGGGCGATCGCGACGCGCGGGTTCAATATCACCGCAGGCAACAAGATGAACGTGCAGCTCGACGGCCGAAGCCTGTACACGCCGTTCTACTCGGGGGTGCCGTGGGCGCTGTACGACACCTTGCTGGAGGACGTCGATCGCATCGAAGTGGTGCGCGGGGCGGCCGGCGCGCTCTGGGGCGATTTCGCCATGAACGGTTTCATCCAGATCGAAACCAAGCCCGCCTGGGACACGCAGGGCACGCTGATCATGGGCGCGGTCGGCACCGAGATGCCGGGAACGTTCGCCGTGCGGCATGGCGGAGAGGCCGGAAAGGACACGTTCTATCGGGCCTACTTCAAATACACGCAGACGGAGTCCACCTACAATGCGGCGGGAGACCGGCCCCGACCGCCCACCGATGTCGCGCGGGCCGGTTTTCGCACGGACACTCGGACCGATCCCGATTCGGTCCTCACGGTGCAGGGCGACGTCTTCACCAACCGCGGGCTGCCGCGGGATAACCGCCTTTACGAACGCTTTTCGGGCGCCAGTCTGTCCGCCCGCTGGCGGCGTGCCCTGGCCGTGGATTCCGATCTTCAGGTTAACGCCGGCTACGACTACGCGTGGCACCTGTGGGGTGGGGGATTTCTCGAACGCCGGCAGACGGTCTGGGCAGGCAGCAAGTACCGCAAAGTCGTCGGCGCGCACGATCTGCAGACGGGTTTCGATGGCATGGTGTCCCCCGACAAGATCTCCAGCCCCGGTATCACGATCGATCCCCCGTCGCGCACCTTTTTCACCGGCAGCCTCTTTCTTCAGGATACCGTTGCGCTGGTTCCGGATCGTTGGAGCCTGACCGCCGCGGGACAACTGCAGTGGAGCGCGTTCTCCGACCTCGAGTTTCAGCCGACCCTGCGTCTCGCCCATACGCCGAGCAGCAATACGACCTGGTGGGCTGCGGTCTCACGCGCGGTCCGCACTCCCGTTCGCATCGACGCGGACCTTCTGCTGCGCCTGCCGGACGGCACCCGGATCTTCGAAGGCAACGATCACCTCGAATCCGAGAAGGTGCTGTCGTTCGAGCTGGGTCTGCGGCGGCGGATGAGCGAGCAGTTTGCCGCGGATCTCGCGCTGTTCGCCAATGACTACGACGATGTCCGGAGTTACGAATCGGAGACGCCGGTCTTCCGCGCGTTCCCGTGGACCTTCAAGAACACCCTGAACGCCCGGAGTCTGGGCGCGGAACTGACGCTGCTGTATCAGCCCACCGCGCGGGTGTTCATCAAGGCGGCGTACCGCTACCTCGACCTTCAGTTCACGAAGGATCCGGGCAGCGGCGATTTTCAGAATGCCCTCTTCGAAGCCAACGATCCCCGGCATCTGGTCAGCCTGAGCGTTCGGACCGATGTCGCGGATCACTGGCGGGTCGACGTCACGCTGCGGGGGACCAGCGGGCTGCCGCGGCCCATCATGCCCGGATACCTGACCGCGGACGCGACGGTGACGTGGTCTCCCAACGCGGAGTGGGAGGTCGCCCTGGTGGGGCAGGACCTGCTGGACCGCCTGCACCCGGAGTATGTGGCGTCCAACAGCGCCAATGAGCAGGTTGCCCGGCGCGTGTACCTCAAGGCCACATGGCGTTTCTGAGGCGCAACCCTCTCGCGGTCCTGCTGAGCGCGGCGACACTGTGCGCCGTCGCGGGGATTTTCCGCGCCGCCGTGCCCGCGGTGCGGGCGGCGGCGCCCCTGCCCAGCGCAGATGCGGTGTATGCGGCCTTCGTCGTGAATCTGACGCGCTTCATTACGTGGCCGGCAGACCCTGCGGTCCCACCGGATGCGCCGTTCGTCATCGGCACCTTCCCCCGCGATCCCATCAACGACGAACTCGATGCGGCGGTCCGGGGCGAAACCTTCAACGGGCGCCCCGTGCAGACGATCCGGCTGCGTTCGCTGGAGGACGTCCAGCGGTGCCACACCGTCTTTGTCTCGCGCGGCGCCGGGGACCTTTCCGCGCTCCTTTCGCGCACGCAGAATCGCCCCATCCTGACCATCAGCGACTCGGAGGCCATTCTCCGCCTGGGCGGACATGTGCGTTTCGTCCCGCAATCGACGGGGACCACGCTGCGGGTTTCGGTCGAAAACCTCCGGGCCTCGGGTCTCGACGCCCGGGCCCAGCTCCTGCGCATCGCGACCGGGCCATGACTCTCCTCCGTCACGCTCCGTTGCGGCAGAAGCTCACCTGGCTGGCCATGACCTGCAGTGTGCTGGCGCTCTTTGTCGCAGCCGTCGCACTGGGCACGTACGAGTGGATCAACGCGCGGCGGTCGCTCGTATCGCACCTCACCACGCTGGCGGAGATCACCGCGCGCAACAGCGCCGCCGCGGTGGCCTTTGCCAACCACGACGATGGCGCGCGCACCCTGGCGGCCCTCGAGGCCGAGCCGGCGGTGATGGGCGCGGCGTTGTACGACCAGCGCGGCCAGTGGTTTGCCGGGTTCCGGCGTCAGGCGAGCGCGGGCGATCTCGGCCCCCTTTCGGCCCCGCCGCCCGATGGGGTGCGGGTCGTCGGCAACGAGGTGCATCTCGCCATCCCCGTGATGGAGTCGACCCGCTTCGGCACGCTGTTCGTGGTGGCGGACATCAGCCGGCTGTGGATGCGGGTGGCGGCGTACAGCATCGTGCTGCTGGCCACCACGGTGGTCGCCGGCCTGCTGGCGTATCTGATGACGGGCTGGCTCAAGGAGCGGATCGTGGCGCCCGTCCAGGCGCTGGCAGCCGCGGCGGAGCGCGTGCAGGTGGAGGGCGACTACAGCGTCCGGGTGGCAAAGGAGGCGGAGGACGAACTGGGGGCGCTCACGGATGCCTTCAATGCCATGCTGGCGCGAATCCAACACAACGAGGCGGAGATTGCGCGCTCGGCGGAGCGGCTGCGACTTGCGGTGGAGGCGGCGCAGATCGGCACGTGGGATTACGACATCACGTCGAATGTCGTGATCTGGAATGCCCGCAACTACGCGATCTATGGCGTGCTGCCGGGTTCCACGGTCACTCGCGAGGTGTTTTATGGCCGGATCCACCCTGACGACCGGGTGAAGGTGCGCACGGCGCTGGAGTCGGCCCGGACCGGCGCGGCGGATTTCTCGATCGAGTACCGCATCATCCCCGGTGACGCCGCCGACCGGGTGCGATATGTCGTCCTGCGCGGCCGTTTTGTCCGCCAGGCCAACGACGCGGTGCAGCGCGGAGTGGGCGTCACCCTGGACATCACCGACCGGCGCCTCGCCGAGCTGCGGGCGGTGGAGGGCGAGCTGCGCTTCCGCACGGTCGCCGAACGGGCGCCCGCGATGATCTGGTCGTGCGACCCGAACCTGAGCCGCGATTATTTCAACAAGACCTGGCTGCTGTTCACCGGCCGGCCGCTCGACCGGGAACTGGGGAGCGGCTGGCAGGATGGCGTGCCCCGCGCGGACCTCGACCGCTGGAACGAAACAGCCCTGTCGGCGGCGGCCCAGCGCGATCCCTATTCGGTCGAGTACCGGCTGCGCCGGGCCGACGGCTCGTGGCGGTGGGTGGTCGAGACGGGGGCTCCGCGCCTGACCGCCGACGGTTCCTTCGGCGGCTACTTCGGCTCCTGCATCGACATCACCACGCGCAAGGAGAACGAGGCGGAGCTGGAGGCGCACGTGCGCGCCCGGACGCGCGAACTGGAACTCGCCAACCAGGAACTGGAAAGCTTCTCGTATTCGGTTTCGCATGACCTGCGCGGTCCGGTGCGCGCGATCCAGGGCTTCGCCGAGATCGCGCTGGAGGAGCTGGCGGCGAACAACGTTCCGCTCGCGCAGGAGCGCATTCATCGCGTGCTGAAGGCGGCCGACCGGATGAACAAGCTCACCGACGCCTTCATCAGCATGGCCCGGATCTCGCGGGCGGAGCTGAAGATCGAGACGGTGAACCTGTCGCGGCTCGCCGAGGACGTGGCGGGGTTTCTCCGCAGCACGCACACCGGCCGGACCGTTGAGGTCCGAATCGAGCCCGAGCTGGTCACCCCCGGGGATGAAAGGCTGCTGCGCATTGCGCTGGAGAATCTGCTCAGCAACGCCTGGAAGTTCACGGCCAAGCTGGCCACGGCGCGGATCGACGTCGGACGCGAAGTGCGTGGCGGGGAAACCGTGTTCTTCGTGCGCGATAATGGCGCGGGGTTTGACGTCGCCCTGTCGCACAAGCTGTTTCAGCCCTTCGAGCGCCTCCACGCCGGCACGCAGTTCGAGGGCCTCGGCGTGGGTCTGAACACGGTGTTCCGCGTGATCGAGAAGCACGGCGGGCGGGTGTGGGCGGAATCGGCCGTCAACCAGGGCGCGACGTTTTATTTTACGTTGCGGGAGCGCGGGCGTGACGGAGTCAAGGGAGTGAGGGACTGAGGGAGTGAGGGACTGAGGGAGGGAGTGAGGGAGTGAGGGACTGAGGGAGTGAGGGAATGAGGGTGTGAGGGCGCTTAATCCGTCATTCCCTTCTTCCCTCATTCCCTCATTCCCTTTTCCCTTCCCCAATGAAGATCTACTTCATGGGGATCTGCGGTACGGCGATGGGCAATGCGGCGCTGCTGGCGAGGGCGGCCGGGCATGCGGTGCTGGGCGCCGACAGCGGAGTGTACCCGCCGATGAGCACCGTGCTGACGGAGGCCGGGATCGAACTGCACGAAGGGTATGATCCCGCGCGGCTCGAGCGGCTCGCGCCCGACCTCGTCGTCGTCGGGAACGCGATGTCGCGGGGAAATTCCGAGCTGGAATGGCTGCTGGACCGGCGCGCCATTCCCTTCACCTCGCTGCCCGCGCTGCTCCACGATTCGGTGCTGGCGCGACGCCACAACATCGTCGTGTGCGGAACGCATGGGAAGACCACCACCACCGCCATCACCGCCTTCCTGCTGCGCGCGGCCGGTCGCGATCCCGGTTTCCTCATCGGCGGCGTGCCGCAGGATCCGCCGGTCGGCGCTCATCTGGGCGCGGCGGGAGACCCGTTCGTGATCGAAGGAGACGAATATGACAGCGCGTTCTTCGACAAGCGGAGCAAGTTCATCCACTACGCGCCGCGGATCGCCGTCCTCAACAATCTCGAGTTCGATCATGCCGACATCTTCCGCGATCTGGCGGACGTGCAGCGGACCTTCACCCACCTTGTGCGCATCGTGCCGCGCAACGGCTGCATCGTGGCGAATGGCGACGATCCAAACCTGACCTCCCACCGCGCCGCGAGCTGGACGCGCGTGGTGCGCGTCGGCCTCGGGGAGGACTGCGACACCCGCTTGAGCGAGTTCGAGGAAACGGCGGCCGGTTGCCGCTTCACGCTCAGCTGGCGCGGGGCCCGCTGGGGTCACGTGCAGTGGTCGCTTCCCGGGCTCTACAATGCCCGCAACGCAGCGATGGCGGCCACCGCGGCCGGGCTGGCGCTGGCCGGCGACGGCGCCGCCACGCCGGTGGGGGAGGCGCCCACCCGGCTCGATCTCGGCACGCTGGCGGCGTTTCGCGGTGTGCGGCGCCGCCAGGAGGTTCGCCTCGCCACGCCGGAGCTGACCGTCATCGAGGATTTCGGTCACCATCCGACGGCCCTGGCCGAGGCGATTCGTTCCTTTCGCTCCCGTTTTCCGGGCGCGGGGTTGACGGTGGCCTTCGAACCGCGAAGCAACACCGCCCGAACCCGCGCACTGCAGCCCGCATTCATGCAGGCGCTTGGCCTGGCCGACCAGGTTTACATCGGCGCGGTCAATCGCGCGGAAAAGCTGTCCACCGAGGAGCGTTTCGATCCGGACGCGGTCGCCGCGCAGCTCAGGGCCGCAGGGGTCGAAGCCCACACGGCGCCGACCAATGTCCTGCTGCTTGAACGTATGCTGGCCAACACCCTGAACACCCCCGCCCGGGGTCCCCGGCTCGTGGTGTTTTTCACCAACGGGTCGTTCGACGGGATTATTGGGCGATTTGTGTCGAGCGCCCAAGCCCTTCGCCCGCAGTGACCGCGAGGCGGAGGAACTCGTCCTCGTCGGCGTTGCGCGATTTGCGCACCGCAATCAGGTCCGTGAGCGTTTCACAAAAGGTCGCCAGATCGAGAGGTTTGGCGAAATAGCCGTCCATCCCCGACGCGAGGCAACGCTCCTGCGTCCAGGCTTCGCCCGACGCGGTGACCGCCACGATCAGATGCCGGGCCGGTCCCGCTTCCCGTTGCCGGATCAGTCGCGTCGCCGCGAATCCATCCACCACCGGCATGTGCACGTCCATCAGGATGGCGTCGTACGGATTGCGCAGTGCCAGGTCGACCGCCTCTTCGCCGCTGGACGCTTGGTCGGCGATGAAGCCGTTCTGCTCCAGGAACATTTGCAGCACAAGCCGGTTCGTCGCGAGATCGTCCACGATCAGAATCCTTCGCCGAGACGGAGGAAACGGGATTGGCTCATGGCGGCGGAAAGACTCGACGGATCCCATGGGTCCAACTTGGCAGAGCTCCCCGCTGAATAGAATCAAACGTTGAGCAGGCTTTTACGTACCATGGGCTCGCGGTACTACGTACCGTCGTGCGGTCGATCGTTGGGCACCGCAGGCGCGGGGCCTCGCGCACGACCGCGCGAGTCACGTTTTGGAGGCGTACTTAAGAAACTGTCGATCAAGTGCTTCCAGGACTCGCTCGCGCTCGACCGGCTTGGCCACGAAATCGTCCATCCCCGCGGCGAAGCATTTCTGCCGAACCGCTTCCAACGCCGAGGCCGTGACCGCGATGATCGGAACGTTAGGTCCGTGCGCGAGCGCCCGGATCTGCGCGGTGGCCTCGTAGCCGTCCATCCCCGGCATCGCGAGGTCCATGAGGACGGCGGCATAGGTGCGCTCGGCGACCATCTGGACCGCGAGCGCGCCGCTGTTGGCGAGGTCGACCTGATACCCCGATTTCACCATGAAGGACTTCAGCACTTCGCGGTTGTGCGGGTTGTCGTCGACCACGAGCAGGCGCCGATTGCCCGGCAAGGCCTGCGGCACGAGGGTGTCGGCCGGTGGGCGATCCGGGAGGGCGGGGGCCGGGCCGGCTTCGCTGGCGGCGGAGGGTGACTCCACGCCCGCCAGGGCTGGCGCAACCGGGATCGGACGCGCCGGCGCGACAGGTGCGGCGGGGATGCGCTCGCACGGCAGCGTGACGACGAATTCCGATCCGCGTCCGACGGTGCTCTCGACCTCGATCCGGCCACGCATCAGTTCGGCCAGCTGGCGCGAGATGGCCAGGCCGAGTCCCGATCCGCCGTGCTTGCGCGCCACCGCGGTGTCGGCCTGGGCAAACATCTGAAACAGGTTCGCCAGTTTTTCCGCCGGGATGCCGGGCCCCGTGTCGGCGACGATGAAGACCAGCCGGCCCGTGGCCTCGCCCTCCGCCTCGGAGATCCAGCGGGCGGTGACCGTGACCGAGCCCGCGGCGGTGAATTTCACCGCGTTCCCGATCAGATTCATGAGGATCTGCCGCAGCCGGGCCGGATCGGCGGACACCGTCAGGCCGGCGGGCAGTTGATCGTTGTTCACCAGGCGCAGCCCCTTGTCGTTGGCCGCCGCGGACAGCAGGTCCAGCACGTCATGGGCGATGCTGGCGGGGCTGCACGGGATATGTTCCAGCTGGAGCTTGCCTTCCTCGATGCGGGAGAAGTCGAGCACGTTGTTCAGCAGATCCACCAGACTTGTCGCGCCGCGGCGCAGCGTGCGCACGTAGCGCTGCTGGGTCGTGTCGAGGGGCGTGTCCTCCAGCATGCTCGCATACCCGGTGATCGCGGTCAGCGGCGTGCGGATCTCATGGCTCATGATGGCCAGGAAGCTGCCTTTGGCCCGGTTGGCTTCATCGGCGGCGTCCTTGGCCAGCTGCAGTTTCCGCTCCGTGGCGCGGCGTTCGAAGATCTCGCTGCGCATCAGGGTCATCAGCGCGGCACTGGTGATGAGGAGCAGGATCAGCATGCCGAGCAGCGTCAGCACCAGCGCTCGTCGGCTCGCGATGGCCGACAGCCAGTGGTCGGCCGGATAATCGACCCCGACCACCGCATCGACCCGGCCCTCGGCGTCCCGGATCGGCGTCAGCGACGTGACAAACACGCCCCAGCGATTGGGCGCCAGATCGCTGTCGAAGGCGGGGCGGCCCGCTGCGGCGTCGAAGAACGCGGGGGTGGCGTCGAAAAAGACCTCGCCAATCGGCGTGCGGGTCTCGCGAGGACCTTCGTAACGGCCGTTGCGGTCGTAGTCGGTTTCCGAATCGACGAGGAACCGGATGTGCCCCTGGTCGTCGCGGCGGACGGTGTAGATGTCGGAGATGAACGGATTCAGCTGCAGCCACGTTTTCTGCCGTTCGATCAGCCGCAGGTAGGCCGGATCATCGGCTGCGGTGGAGAACTGCACCTGCGCGTGACCGGCTTCGGCGAGTTCGTGCGCAAAGGTGGGACCGTACCCGCTGAAAACAGACACCATGTACTGGCGCTGGCTCTCGGCGGCGAACTCGGCGATCACCCCGGCGGCGGTCATGAGCAGCCACACGGCGAAATGCATCGGCGCCGGGATCCGCATCACCGTGGAGCGCCGTGCCCGCACGTAGCGGGTGCTCAACCACAGGGCGGCAACCGAGAACAGGCCGAGCGCCAGGAAGTCCAGGCGGTAGGTGACGACGTAATGGAGGGGCATGGCAGCGGAGCTGCGACGGAGCGGCGGGGCCGCGGCGTGGAGTTCAGGAGGCTGGATTCGGAGTTACAATCCTGAACGCCGGCCGGGAGACGCCGACACCGCGGCGGCGTGTGTCCCGCGGGGTCCGCTGCGGGAACGCGGGTCGCCGGAAGTTTCGATACTGAAACGCGGGCATTCGCCCGCAGTGTTGCATGCCGCCGGCCGAACTGACTCCTTAGGACTGCCCATGAAGATACTCATCGCCGAAGATGACGCCGATGCCCGGACGCTGATGGTCGACATTCTTTCGTCCGCCCAGGTGGGTTACGAACTGCTGCCGGCCGCGGATGGGCTGACCGCCTGGCAGACGCTGGAGGCGCAGGGGGACGTGGCGCTCGCGATCATCGACCTGACCCTCCCGGGGCTCTCCGGCCTCGAATTGATCACGCGCATGCATGCCGATACCCGGTTTGCCGAGATCCCGATCATCGTCTGCACGGGCAACACCGATCGCACCACGGTGGCGCAGGTCGCCGCCAAGGGCATTCGCAACTTTCTGGTCAAGCCGTTCACGCGCGCGACCGTGCTGGATCGGGTGCTTCAGTTGTGCCGCCCGGTGGTCGTGGATGTGCCGGTGGTGCGCGATCTCGTGGGGGTGCGGCAGCGGTTCGAGATCGATCGCGACACGCATCGGGAACTGCTGGGTCATTTCGTGCGGGTCGCGGAACTGTGGGCCGGCGATGCCCGCCGGGCCGCCGATTTTGCGCGGGTGCGGGGGCTGGTGATCCGGGCGCCCCATCTCCGGCAGATGCTGGCCTCCCTGGGTGCCGCCGCCGCCGCCGCGCGGCTGCAGGAGGCGGAGCAGGGCCTCGGCCCTTACCGCGTCAAGCCGCTGACCAGCGACATGCCGCATTTCCTCAAGCTGGCGCAGCATCACGGCGAAAAACTGGCCAAGGAGCTGGAACGTCTCCGCGAAGTGTTGGGGACGCTGTGAGGATAGGGTCTGCGATCTTGGATCCAGGATCCAGGACGGGCTCGGGTCCGGCATCTCGGAAAATCGCAGACACTCCAGATCTGCCCTGAACGCTGAGCCCTAAACCGGAACGATTCAGTTAACCACGAATGGACACGAATCGACACGAATGAAGACCTGGGAAAATCATCACTTCCGCGCAGGCACAAAACAGTGAGCGGGACCACTCACGGGCTGCATTCGTGTTTACTCTCCTATTCGTGTTCATTCGTGTCCATTCGTGGTTAATCCGTCTGCATAGTTCCGGCTGAACCCTGAGCCCTGAACCCGCCGCTTGGCCGGCGCCTACTGCGCCTGCTTCGCGACCTTCCGGACGGACGGCTGTTGGCCCACGGGGAGAGCGAGCAGGTCGTAATTTTCGAAACCGGTGATCTTCACGTTGACGAACTCGCCGGTGGGAACGGTCAGGGGCACGTAGACCCGGCCGTCGATATCGGGTGCGTCGGCCTCGCCGCGGGCCACGCCGGGTTCCTCGACGAGCACCTTGAGCGTGCGGCCGACATGACTGCTGCTGACTTCGGCGGCGATTTCCTGCTGCAGCTTCATCACGCGGTGCCAGCGCGCCTCCTTGAGCTTCTTGGGCACCTGTTCCTCCATCTTCGCGGCCCGCGTGCCCTCCTCCTGGGAGTAGCGGAAGACGCCGAGGCGCTCGAACCGCGTTTCGCGGATGTACGCGCAAAGCTCATCGACGTCGGCCTCGGTCTCGCCGGGGAAACCGACGATGAACGTGGTGCGCACGGCGATGCCTGGAATGCCGCGGCGGATACGCTGGATCAGGTCGCGAATGTAGGCCGACGAGGTTTCGCGCTGCATCAGCCCAAGCATGTGGTCGCTGATGTGCTGCAGCGGAATGTCGATGTACCGGGCCACCTTGGGGCACTCGGCGATGGTGCGGATGAGCTCGTCGCTCCAGTGCGCCGGATGGGTGTAAAGCAGCCGGATCCAGAAATCGCCCTCGATCGCATTCAGCTGGCGGAGGAGGGTGGTGAGCGCCGTGCCGCGCGAGGAATCGACCGGCGTGCGGGGATTCGGCCGCTGCTCCCATGTATCCATCCCGAAGAAGGTCGTGTCCTGGGAGATCAGGTTGATCTCCTTCACGCCCTCGGCGACCAGCTGGCGCGCTTCGGCGACGACACTTTCCACCGTGCGGCTGCGATGGCGCCCGCGGATCTGCGGGATGATGCAGAAGGTGCAGGGATGGTTGCAGCCTTCGGCAATCTTGAGGTAGGCGAAGTGGCGGGGCGTCAGCCGGAACCGCGGCGTGGTGTAATCGGGGATATACGTCGAACGGCCCTCGATGTACGACACCGCGTGGTGCTCCAGCCCGCGCTCCTTCGCGTAGATCTCCTGGATGATCGGAGCGACCTTGGTGACCTGGTCGAGGCCGATGAAGGCATCCACCTCGGGCAGCGCGTTCGGCAGGTCCTTGGCAAACCGCTGCGACATGCAACCGGCGACGATCAACTTCTGATCGCGGCGGCGCTTCTTCATCCCGCGTTGCTCGTTCAACTCGAGGATGTGCCCGATCGACTCCTCCTTCGACGACTCGATGAACGAGCAGGTGTTGACGATCACCACGTCGGCTTTGTCGGCGTCGGGGATGACGGACATGCCGGCCTGATGCAGATGCCCCACCATGATCTCGCTATCGACGAGATTCTTGGCGCAACCGAGCGAGATGAGACTGACCTTGATCATGGGCGATGCGGGAACGGATGGCTAATAAGCAAAAAGGCCCCGAAGATCGGGGCCACGTCGGAAATACTCGGGTAAACGCGGGCTTACTTCTTCTTGGCAGCCTTGATGCGCTCCTTCTTGCGCTTCAGGTAGGCGGCACGGCGACTGCGTTTGATGATCTTGTTGGATTGTTGGCCCATAGGAGTTGTTCGAGTAAAGCGGCCGATGTTTCAGACGGGGCGGAGTGAGTCAAGACCCGCAAACGGGTCAGTTTTGGGTTTTGAGTTTTGGGTTCTGGGTTCGGGACCAGCCAACCGCGCCTTCCGGCGCCCTTGCCGTAACCCAAAACTCAAAACCCAAAACTCAAAACCGCCGCCCCGCATGCCGCCCGCGGCGTTGCGGTTCTACCCCGATGTTGGGTGTTGGACGTTGGACCTGGATTCCGAAGTAGCCACAGAGAGCACGGAGCTCCGACACGGAGGCCACGGAGGCCGCGTCCTCGCGCCAGACCGGTTTATTTGTCGGGGCTTTGGAGGTCAGCCGTCGAATCGCTGGCGCTCTTCGCTACGTTCGGATAGCCGCGGACTCGTTCGATGTTCGACCTGGATTCCGAAGTAGCCAGAGAGAGCACAGAGCTCCGACAAGGAGGACACGGAGGCTCGGTCCTTGGACAAACCTGTTCATCGCGTGACGCCCAAGACAGTCGCAGCGCCCG
>JAEWKR010000171.1 GCA_023457715.1 Verrucomicrobiota bacterium | reverse complement strand
CCTCTGGCGATGCCCAGAGGGCAAGAACACTCAAATACCTAACCGCTAAAGCAAAGTCCCTTGGTTTAGCGCTCGTCCCTGACCCACTCACCAGCCCTGTTTCTTGAGAGTTTTGGGTTTTGGGTTTCGGGTTTCGCGGTTGGCGGACGATGGCGTGAGCAAGCTCACGGCGGCACAATGGCCGTGCGGCTGCCGCCCCGCTGGCGCCCCACTGTGTGGCTGCCAGCTTGCTGGCGCTCCGGTTGGCCGAACTTGAGTTTTGGCGGAGGACCCTCGAACGTACCCGACTTCCATGAACGCGCCCATCGCTGTCATCGATACTGGCATCTGCAACCTCCGCAGCGTCACCAAGGCGCTCGAGGCGGTGGGTGCGCACGTCGCGGTGGTGCGGAGTCCGGCCGAGGCAGACGCGGCCGGAGCAACCGGCCTGGTGCTGCCGGGCGTGGGAGCGCTGCGCGATTGTGTGGCCTCGCTGCGCGCCAGCGGCATGGATGCGTTCGTGTCGCAATGGATTCGCGCGGACCGGCCTTTCCTTGGGGTCTGCCTCGGGATGCAGGCCCTTTTTGAATTCTCGGAAGAAGGAAGTATCGCCGGGCTCGGCATTTTTCCCGGCCGGGTCGTGCGTTTTCAGCGGCCGCCGGCGTACAAGATCCCGCACATGGGCTGGAATCCGGTGCGCTTTGTCCAAGCCGACTCGCCCCTCGCTGCGGGGGTCCCCGAGGGCGGCGCGGCGTTCTATTTCGTGCACAGTTTCCACTGCGTGCCGGCGGATCCGTCACTCGTGCTCGGCGAGTGCGATTACGGCGGGGTCTTTTGCGCGGCGATCGGCCGGGGCCGCGTGTTCGCCACGCAATTCCATCCCGAAAAGAGTCAGGCGAACGGGCTGCGCATCTACGGGAATTTCGCTGCGGTCGCAGCCGGCGTCGCTCCGCTTGGGGTGTAATCCGCACTTACGGGCTACAGTGACGCAGCTAATACGCCGCCGGGTGGTTGCGGCGCAGCATCTTTGCTTTGCAAGCTGCTTGGTTTTAGCTTGGCTGCGGCTCCCCTATGCCCACTTCCGCGACGCTCAAATTGGACGATAAAGAATTTCCCTTTCCGGTCATGGAAGGCACCGAAGGGGAGAAGGCGGTCGACCTGCGCACGCTGCGCGCGGCCACGGGTTACATCAGCTACGATCAGGGCTACGGCAACACGGGCTCCTGTGAGAGCCAGATCACGTATCTCGATGGCGACAACGGCATCCTTCGCCACCGCGGTTACCCGATCGAACAGCTCGCGCAGTACAGCGAATTCGTCGAGACCGCCTACCTGATCATCTACGGCGAGCTGCCGAATCAGAAACAGCGCAAGGAATTCGGTCAGCTGCTGCGCCGCAACGCGCCGGTCGAGATGCAGGCGCAGAAGATTCTCGAGGGGTTTCCGACCAACGCGTCGCCCATGGCGATGCTGTCGGCGCTGGTGGCTGCGCTGCCGGCGTATCATCCGGAACTGGCGACGAACAATTTCGAGAAGGATCTGAAGACCTTCGATCTCGCGGCCGGCATGGCCATCTCGAAGATCCGCACGATGGTGGCGATGATCTATCGCTACACGCACGGGCTGCCTTTCGTCTTCCCCAAGCAGGAACTTCCGTTCGCCGAGAACTTCCTGCACATGATGTTCTCGGAGCCGTACCAGGATTACGTGGCGGTTCCCGAAGTCTCGAAGGCCCTGAACCTCGTGCTGCTGCTCCATGCCGATCACGAGCAGAACTGTTCGACGTCGACCGTGCGGATGGTCGCGTCGAGCCAGGCGAATCTGTTCACCTCGATGTCGGCCGGCATCAGTGCGCTTTCCGGTCCGCTGCACGGGGGTGCGAACGTGGCGGTGATGCAGATGCTGCAGCAGATCCATGATGATGGCGACGATGGTTCGCGCTTCATCGCGGCGGCGAAGTCCGGAAACAAGAGCACGCGTCTGATGGGGTTTGGTCACGCGGTGTACCGGAACTTCGACCCGCGCGCGAAAATCATCGGGGCGGCGTGCGATACGTTGCTCAAGCGCTTGGGGATCGACGATCCGCTCCTGCACATCGCAAAAAACCTCGAGCAGGCGGCGCTGAAGGACGACTATTTCGTCAGCCGCAAGCTGTATCCGAACGTCGATTTCTATTCCGGCATCATCATGCGCGCGGTCGGGATTCCGATGAGCATGTTCACGACGATGTTCGCGATCGGACGCGCCCCTGGGTACATCGCGAACTGGAAGGAAGTGGCTTCGAACCCCAAGGGTCGCATTTATCGGCCGCGGCAGATCTACGCCGGTCCTCAGAAGCGCGAATACGTGCCGATGGCGCTGCGTGGGTAGGAAAGCGGTAAGCTTTAGGCTATAGGCGGTAGGCTCTATAATCCGCCTGGGCATACGCGACTGCACAGGCCTAAGCCTACAGCCTTAAGCTTACAGCCTACAGCTTACGCCTGGGTTGCTCACCCCCTATGATCCGCAACTCACTGCGCCGGTTGACCCAACGTCGTATCGTGGCAACCTTGTGAGCGCCGTCGTGTCCACCTGGGCACGAGATCCCCTATGAAACCCAAGTTTCTGCTTTGCTCGCTGCTTGTCCTGGGCGCCGCCGTCCTCGCGGGCTGCAACACGTTCGAATCGCGCGCCCGGGAAAAGTCGCAGGTCTACCAGTCCTTGCCCTCCGACACGCAGGATCGACTGCAGCGGGGCCGCATCAGCCTGGGCGACTCCCAGGACATGGTGTACATCGCCTTGGGCTATCCCGATGAAGTGCGCGAAGTGACGACGCCGCAGGGGATGAGCACCTTGTGGATTTATCGCTCGTACTGGCAGGAGTACGAAGGCACGGCCTGGGTGGGCTACCGGCGCATGATCGTGCCGGTGCGCGGTGGCCGCTATGCGGTCATCCACGAACCGGTCGCAACCGATGTGTACCGCACCCATGTGGACGAAGCGATTCGCGTGACCTTCGAACGCGGCGTGGTGGCGGGCGTCGACCAGCAGCGGCGACGGTAAACTGAGTTTCTCGTTTCTAGTTTCCGGTTTCTAGTTTCGCCGACGAGCAACTAGAAACTAGAAACGAGAAACGAGAAACTTACGGTTTCTTCTCGGCGTGGAAGATCTCGTCGGCGCTGAGGCCGGTGACGACGGAGAGCTTCGAGATCAGCCGCCAGAAGACGGTGATGATCGCGGCCATGCCGGGAATGGTGATGACCGGCCAGCTGAGCAGCTGCATCCGGCCGAGTTCCTCGTTGAACGCCGGGGTTGAAGGCGGGCTCTTCAGCACGATCCGGGCGAGGACAAAGTTCAGCAGCGCGATGAAGACGAACGCCAGCGCCAGCCAAAGGCTTGCGTTCCGCAGCAGGCGCTCGAAATCCGGCCGGCGCCCCTTCTCCTCCAGCGCGGCGTTCACCCGCTTCACGTCCACGATCTGCTCATTGAAGAGGAGTTCGCGCACCATGGGCCGCTTCGATTTGGTGGACAGAAGGACCACGGCTCCGATCGCCAGCGGCATGGCGGCTTCCTTCACGGCGAACCACATCGCATCGAGCTTCAACAGCCCCAGTCCGCCCGACAAAAGGACGCTGACGAAACCAAGAACGGAAAAGAAGTTCGTCTTGCGGCGGACCGCGAGGTCGTAGAGCCCGTACGCCACGGGGAAGGAGAGCGCCACCACCAGGCCGCAGATCGGTCCCAGCCACTCGTCCTTGCTGAATTTCATCAGCACGACGGTCGGGATCGCGATGTTGCAGATCAGGTTGAGAAACAGGTTCTCTTTTTTAGGGGGCGTCGGCACGGGCGGCATGCAGCGCCGGAAGAATCCGTGAACCTCGTGTGCATGCAAAGCCATTTTCCGGGTTTGCCGCCGGGGGCATTTGTGCCATGGCTGCTGCTCCCATGATACTCCTCGGGGTCAACATCGATCACTGTGCGACGTTGCGCCAGGCCCGCTACCGTGAGCTCGAAACGACCTGTGGCGGTGCGGTCGAGCCGGATCCCGTCGCCTTCGCCCTGGCAGCCGAGCAGGCGGGAGCCGACGGCATCACGGTGCACCTGCGCGAGGATCGCCGGCACATCCAGGATCGGGACGTCCGCCGCTTGCGCGAATGCATCGCCACGCGGCTCAACCTGGAGATGGCGTGCACGCCGGCGATGACCGCGTACGCCTTGGACATCAAGCCCGACTCCGTCTGCCTGGTGCCGGAGAGCCGGCAGGAGATCACCACAGAGGGCGGCCTGGACGTGGTGGGCAACCGCGACCGGGTGGCGGCGTGCATCGAGGCGATGACGGCGGCAGGGATTGCCACCAGTCTCTTCATCGACCCGGACGAACCGCAGATCGAACTGAGCGCGAAGCTACGGGCTCCCTGGGTGGAGCTGCACACCGGCGCCTATGCGGTGGCGTGCGCCACCCCGCGGAGAAAAGCCGAGTTCGAGCGTCTGCGCGTCGGGGCGGTGCAGGCTCACAATGCCGGCCTGGTGGTGAATGCGGGGCACGGCATCAATTACGTGAACATCGCCGAGGTCCGAACGCTGCCGCACGTGCATGAGCTGAACATCGGTCACAGCATCGTGAGCCGGGCGCTGTTCACGGGGGTGGACGAAGCGGTGCGCGAGATGAAGGCGCGGATGGGGCGGGGTTGAAGCAAGACGTCCTTTTTGCCCCAGAGTTCACCGAGGCCCGAGCAGGGCCGGGCCGGAGGCGGGCCCCGCGGACTTGTTCAGGCGATTCTGTGCACCGACCGGCTTAGGAGGGCTTGGCTCTGGGTCGGAGCTTCGTGATCTCTGTGGCAGGGTTTGAGATTGAGGGTTGAGAGTTGAGAGCCTGAATCGACCCATGTCCCTCCAACTTCCCCCCGCTGGCATTCTCCTCGGACTGGGCACGGACATCATCGAGGTCGAACGCGTGCGCGGGGTGATCGAACGGCAGGGGGAGCGTTTTCTACAGCGGGTCTTCACGGAGGAGGAGCGGTCGTACTGCGCCGGCATGAAACACCCGCACAAGCATTACGCCGCCCGGTTCGCCGCGAAGGAGGCGGTGGCGAAATGCTTTTCGACCGGCATCGGCGCTGAACTCGGCTGGCGGTCCGTATCGATCTATCACGGAGAGCGGCACCAGCCACTTGTGCGCCTCGACGAAGCCGCGTTGAAATTGCTCGCGCAGGTCGGCGCCACCGATGTCCATGTGAGCCTCTCCCACACGGAAACGGTTGCGATGGCCGTCGCGGCGCTCATCCGTAGGGGATAGCCATGGACGAGACTCCCGCGAAGCGCCGCCCCTCGATCTCGCAGCTTTCCAAGACGCCCTCCTGGGTGATGCTCGGTTTCCTGTTCGGCGCGGCTTTCGTCTGGGCGTTGCCCAAAAAGGCACCGCCGGCGCGGCCCGTGGTGGTCTCGAACCCAGAGCGCCAGGTGATCGTCAAGACGCCGCGGCCTTTGATGCTGATCGAGTCCGTTTTCGAGCAATGGCATGAGCTCGCCACCTGGGATCAAAATGTCACGCAGGTCGCCATGTGGAGTTCCGAAGACGGCAGCTTCAGCGACTTCTATGAGGTGCGCCGCGTCGATGGCGGTTTCTATTTCCGGAGCATCCCCCAGCTGACAAACCGGCCGATCCGGCACGGCAAGCCCGTCCCGCCCGAATGCCCCCTCCAGTTCACGGAGACCGAGGCGCAATACCAGGAGTGGCGCGAACAGGGGCGGTTTGAGCGACCCGCGGAGCGGTCCACGGTGCCGCCACGGGTTTTACAAACCACGCCGGACGCGGAACCGATCCTCGTCCAACCCGAGGTCGAGGTGCCAAAGAGCGAGACTCCTCGCCGGCCATGACCGACGTTCGCCTGCCGTCATCTCCGGTCCTGACGTGTGCCGCCGCCGCTGAGTTGGAGGCCCGGCTCTTCGGTGGCTGCGAGGCGAAGGAATCGGCGGCGATGCAGGCTGCCGGGGCCGCTGTCGCCACCGCCATCCAGAACGACGCGAGGGAGATCGGCGGCCTCGGCAGCGCGCCGTCCCTCCTGGTCTTGGCCGGCAAAGGACACAACGGAGGCGATGCGTTGATCGCGACCGCCGGGATCCTCCGGGAGCTTCCGGCCGCGACGGCGGCGATCGTCCTGGCCTTCGGGGAAAGGACATTGCGACCCCTGGCGCTTCGCGCGTGGCGGGAATTGCAGGCGGCCGCAGGCTCCCGGGTGCGGGTGCTGCAGCCCGACGCGGTGCGCGTCGGGGGCCGGTATGACCTGGTGGTCGACGGCTTGTTTGGTTTTCAGTACCGGCCACCCGTGACGCCAGACATAGCGGCGCTCCTGGGCGCGGTTGACTCCGTGGCGGGGCGACTGCGCGCGGCCGTCGATCTCCCGAGCGCCGATCTCTTCCGCGCCGATTTCACCTATGCCACGGGCTCGGTGAAAGCCCCGGTGCTGCACAGCGAACGCGCCGGTCGCATCCGGTATCTTGACCTCGGTTTTTTTCGCGAACCTCACGCTCCGATCGACGCCACGGAAGCGGTCCTGACCGCAGAGCTGCTGGAACCGTTGCGCGCCTTGCGGCCCTCGCGTTCGGATAAGCGTCATTACGGCCACGTCTTTCTTGCCGGGGGATCACGCAGCTTTCCTGGAGCCATCCTGATGGCGGCGATGGCGGCGGTGCGCAGCGGCGCGGGATTGGTGTCGGTGTTCGTGCCCGAGGCGCTGGTGCCCGCCTACGCGGCGCGCCTTCCGGAGGCCATGTGGGTCGGGTGTCCGGAAACGCCCGCGGGCGGCCTGGCGTTGGAAGGCGAGCACCTGCTCCGTGAACGGCTGTCGCGGGCCTCGGCCCTGGTGCTGGGCCCGGGCGCGGATCGTGATCCTGAGACACTGGCGTTGTTTTGTAGTTTGGTGGGGAGCGTCTCCGTTCCCGTCGTGCTGGATGCGGACGCACTGCAACCTGCCGTGGTGGCGGCCGCGCGGCCATCCGTCGTGCTGACCCCGCATGCCGGTGAATATCGGCGGATCGCGGGGGAGCAGCCGCTGGTGGATTTCGCGCAGGACAGGCCCGGTCGCGTCGTCGTGCTGAAAGGCCCGGTGGCGCAGATTTCCAGCGGGGGGCGCGTGTACCACTCTCTGGCGGGCGGACCCGTGCTGGCGCGTGGCGGCAGCGGCGATCTGCTTGCGGGCATGATCGGCACCCAGCTGGCACAGGCCCCCGGCGAGCCGCTCACCGCGGCGGGCCGGGCGGTCCTCTGGCATGGGCTGGCGGCGGACGAACTCGCGCGCGCCCGGGGCCAGGTGGCCGTGGCGACGACCGAGCTGCTGGATCATCTGGCGCCGGCGTTGCGGTGAAGGAGCCCGGATCGTTGGTAGCGCCGGCTTTAGCCGGCACCCAGATGGCACCAAACCGCAGAGGAGGTAAAAAAGAGTGGCGCAACGCCATCAGAGTGTCACTGTCGTTGCATGGGCTCCTCCCTCACCGAGCAGCAGGCCTTCCTGGTGCTGAACGCGCTGCCGAACATCGGCCCGATCACGCTCAACCGGCTGCTCGAGCATCTGGGTGGCAACCCCGTGGGAGTTCTGGAGGCGGACGCAGAGGTCCTGGCCCAGGTCAGGGGCGTGGGCCCGGTGATTGCGGACACGCTGACCCGGTGGCGCGACCATTTTGACCTCGCGCGGGAGGAGCAGCGGATGGCGGCGGCCGGCGTCGCCTTCGTGACCCACCGGGATCCCGCGTACCCGCGGCTGTTGCGCGAGATTCACGATCCGCCGATCGGGCTGTATCGAAGAGGCACGTACGACTTCGCCGCGCGCTGCGTGGCCATCGTGGGGTCGCGGCGGACCACGCTCTATGGGCAGGCGACGGCCGCGAAGCTGGGTGCCGAGCTGGCGCGGATCGGCTTCTGCGTCGTCAGCGGGCTGGCGCGCGGGATCGACACCGCGGCCCATGACGGCGCGCTCTCGGTGGGCGGCCGGACCGCCGCGGTGGTCGGCACCGGCATCGACCTCATCTATCCGCCGGAGAACCTGGCCCTCTACCGTCGGATCGAGGAAGCCGGAGCGGTTCTAGCGGAATTTCCCTTCGGGCGCCGGGCTGACCGCCAGTCCTTCGCCATGCGGAATCGCGTCGTGGCCGGCATCTGCGAGGCGGTGATTGTCGTGGAGAGCGACGTGTCCGGCGGGGCCATGATCACCGCGCGTTTCGCGGGTGAGCAGGGGCGGCTGCTGTTTGCGGTGCCCGGCCGGATCGACCAGCCCACCAGTGCCGGATGCCACCAACTGATCCGCGATGGCGCGACGCTGCTGACCTCGGTCGACGATCTCCTGTCAGAGCTGAGCTACCTCGATGGGCTGCGCCCGGGCGCGATTCCCCAGAAGGCGGCCGAGGCGGCGGCCGGGGTGCCGCCGAATCTGACCGGCGACGAACAGTCGGTTTTCGCCTGCTTCAACGGCGGCGAAATCCTCTCGCCCGATGAGCTTGCCACCCGTTCCGCCCGGCCCGCACACCTGATCTCGTCGACGCTGATGATGCTGGAACTGAAACGCCTGGTGACGAAGCGGGTGGATGGGCGTTTCGAGGCGAAGTAGCCGCCACCAGAGAAGGAGAAAGATCAAGCTCGAGAGAAAGACCCAAGGGGGCTTCAGCCCGCCCTCGTCAGCGTAAAGTGCTCGTGGCGGCCAAAGCACCGCCCTCCTCTCAAACCGAGCGTTGCGCTGGGTGAACCCCGCGGGTAATCCGCCGTCACCGAAACCCGCCATGCCGCGACTCTTTTTCTTCGCCCTCCTCCTTGTCACCGCCTCTCTCGCCGCCAGCGAACCAGCCAGGCGCGCCATCACCCACCAGGATCTGTGGCTGCTGAAACGCGTGGGGGCCCCGGTGGTGAGCCCCGACGGGCGGTGGGCCGCTTTCCTGGTCACGGAGCCGGCGTATGACGCCAGGGATCAGACGGCGGACCTTTGGATCGTGCCCACGGACGGATCTGCGGCGGCCCGCAAACTGACGCAGACCAAGGCCACGGAAACGTCACCGCGATGGAGTCCGGATGGCACGCGGCTGGCCTTCTCGTCGAAACGCGACGGCGACGAAGCGCCCCAGATCTATGTCCTGAACGTGGCGGGCGGCGGCGAGGCCGAGCGGATCACGCGGTTATCCACCGGCGCCCGCAACCCGGAATGGAGTCCCGACGGCGCCCGGCTTCTGTTCGTCAGCGAAGTGTATCCAGCGGCGGAGGACGATGAGGCCAATCAGAAGGCGGCCAAAGCCCTCAAGGATCGCAAGCATACGGCCCGCGTTTATGACGGCTTCCCGATCAAGCACTGGGACCGCTGGCTGGACGAACGGAAGGCGCATCTCTTCGTGCAGGACGCGCGTCCGGGGGCGGCCGCCAGGGATGTGTTTGCCCGGACGCAGTTCGCGAACCTACCGGGCTTCGCGGGCAAGCAGGCGGAGGCGGGGGAGGATCTGCCGGCGACGTGGGCCCCCGACGGCAAGACCATCGTTTTCGCCGCGGCCACCAATCGCAATCGCGCGGCCTTCGAAGACGTGCCCACGCAGCTTTTCGAGGTGGCCGCGGACGGAGGCGAACCGCGGCCCTTGACCGGTGATCGGGACAGTTATGGGGACGTGCGGTTCTCGGCGGACGGGCGTCATCTGCTCGCGGCGGTGGAACCGGGTGGCGACGGCAAGACGTATCATCATGAACGCATCGCCGCCTTCGCCTGGCCTTTCGACGCCGGCAGCAGGCGCATTCTGACGGCCGGTCTGGACTTGTCGGTCAGCCGGTTCGTCCCGGATCCGACGGACCCGGCCCAGATATACTTCCTGGCGGACGAGGGCGATCGGACGAAACTGTTTTCCGTACGGCTGGATCGAGCGGGAGTCGAGAAGCACGAAGTGACCGGAACCGGTTGCCTGAGCGGGCTGGCCGCGGGAGGATCCGCCCTGGTGGCCGTGCACGACAGTGCTGCATTCCCGCCGGACATAGTCCGCGTGGTGCCGGGTCGCCCCGCCGCGCGATTGACCGCTTTTCATGATGAGGTGATCGGCGGCCTGGATCTTCAGCCGGTTGAACGCTTCACGACGCCGAATGCCCGGGGCGCCGCGGTGCAGTCGCTGCTGGTCCGGCCCGCCGGGTTCGATCCTGCGCGGAAGTATCCGCTCTTCGTCGTGATCCACGGCGGCCCGGCGCCCCAGTTCAAGGACGCGTGGGGGCTGCGATGGAATTATCAACTGCTTGCGGCCCCCGGGTACGTCCTGCTCCTGACGAATTACTCGGGCTCGAGCGGGTACAGTGAAGCATTCGGCCAGGCGATCCAGAGCGATCCCTTGCGCGGGCCGGCGGACGAGATCAACCAGGCCGCGGACGAGGCCATCCGCCGGTTTTCGTTCATCGACGGGACCCGGCAGGCCGCGGGTGGCGCGAGCTACGGCGGTCACCTGGCCAACTGGCTGCAGGCGACGACCACCCGCTACCGCTGCCTGATATCGCACGCCGGGCTGGTGAACCTGGAAACCCAATGGTCCACCAGTGACAGCATCTACCACCGCGAGTTGAACAACGGCGGGCCAATCTGGGAACAGGGAGCCATCTGGCGCGAGCAGAACCCCGTCCGCTGGGTGGGCAACCACTTCAAGGGTACTGGCTGGAAGACCCCGATGCTGGTGACGGTCGGCGAAAGCGACTTCCGGGTGCCGGCGAACAATTCACTCGAGAATTGGACCTACCTGCAGCGGTTGCAGGTGCCGAGCCGGTTGATCGTGTTCCCCGACGAGAACCACTGGATCCTGAAGGGCGAGAACAGCCGCTTCTGGTTCAGCGAAGTCCACGCCTGGCTGGCGAAATGGCTTGGCAAGGAGCAGTAGGCAATAAGCGATAGGCTTTGAGAAATAACCGAAAGTTGTGGATGGCGGGCCGGGTGAGCAGCCTGGGGGATGCGAAACCACAACCAGAATGCCCATCCCGAACCCGCCAGAAGGAATCCACCAAGACGACGGTCAGTTTACAACG
>JAEWKR010000170.1 GCA_023457715.1 Verrucomicrobiota bacterium | reverse complement strand
GCCTAACCCGGAACTCTGCAGACGGATTAACCACGAATGGACACGAATGAACACGAATAGGAGAGTAAACTCGGATGCAGCCCGTCCGTAGTCCCGCTCACTGTTTTGTGCCTGCGCGGAAGTGATGATTTTCCCAGGTCTTCATTCGTGTCGATTCGTGTCCATTCGTGGTTAACTGAATCGTTCCGGTTAACGCCTTCCCTGCTTCTTACCCAACGCTTACAATCCTCACGGAACCAACCTCCCGCCGCGCCCCTCTCATTCGCCATGCGCGCCGCTCCCCCCATTCCCCGTGCGCTCGCTTGTGGCGCGCTCCTGCTGGTTTGCGGCGCCAACGTGTCACTCGTGGCCGCCGACGCGAAGCCGTCGACTCCTCCTGCTTCGTCCCCGGCCACGCCGGCGCCACCGGAGCCCGCCCCGGCTGAGCTCGACACCGACGCCCTCTTCGAAACGGGTCGTCAACTGTTCGAAGCGTACGCCCCGGCCGAGGTGAAGGCGGAGTATGAATTCCCCAGCCGGGAGCAGTGGGATGCCCTCTTGCCGAAGCTTCAGGCTGCGCTGCAGTCCGATTCGCTGCCGGAGCTTTCGCGCTACGCGCCCGAGGCGCGCGCGGCGCTCGCCACCCTCCGCTCGGCCGGCGTCGAACCCGATCTCGCGGACTGGCTCCACCAACGGCTCGACGAAGTCGAGGGCGCGGACGAAGTGAACCGCGCGGTCACGCCACCGAAGCCCACCGAGCCCAAGCCCCCCACCGAACCCAAACCGCGGCCAGATGTCCCCACCCCACCGGCCGCCGCGGCTAGGATCCCGTACTACGACCTGTGGCTCGGACGCGTGCAGGGACGGCCCGCACCTGCCCGGGCGGCCGAACTCATGCCGACCCTCGTGAAAGCGTTTCGTGCCGAAGGCGTGCCCGTCGGGCTGGTCTGGCTCGCGGAAGCGGAAAGCTCCTTCAATCCGTCCGCCCGCAGCCCGGTCGGCGCCAAGGGCCTGTTTCAACTGATGCCGGAAACCGCGCGCAGCCTCGGGCTGGACACCTTCATGCCCGACGAGCGGACCGACCCGGAGAAGTCCGCCCGCGCCGCCGCCCGGTACCTGAAGAACCTGCACGGTCGCTTCGGCGACTGGCCGCTCGCCCTGGCTGCCTACAACGCCGGCGAAGGCCGCGTCAGCCGCACCCTCACGGCAAAGAAAGCGAAGGACTACGCCGCGATCGCCAACGCCCTTCCGGCCGAAACGCGCATGTACGTGCCCAAAGTAGCCGCGTTGGTCGCTGTCAGGACGGGCGTTCCGATCTCAGCGCTCAAATAGGCCGTTGGCCAAACGGGGTTCGCAGTTCCGCCGGCCACCACCCCGTCGCCCGCGCAGCCAGTGTGAGCACGAGGCGGCGGCGCGAGCCAGTGCAGTGGGGTCGGACACCAGGCGGTGCTACCCATCATGGCAGGAGCCCCTCGCCCCCACCCCGGCCCCTGGCGCTTACGCCAAACAAAAGCGCCGGGCCTTGATCGGGCTCCTGTTCGATAATCCTCCCCCTCAAACGCGGCGGAGTTGGCTACAATGTGGCGAGGATGTCTTCACGCGTCACCCGCTTGGCCACAGCCACCTCGCGCAGGATCGCGTTCAGCGTGCCGATCCGAAGCGGCTTGTGATCTGGCACTGCAAGTTCTGATGCTGTGGCGCCTCTGTCTGCAAGATGATGTGACTGCCGACCTGGTTGACCTTGGCGTAGCCCCAACGCGCGCAGAGCACGCGCGCCAGATCGCGGCCGTAAAGATCACGCGGCAGCTTCACGCAAGCACTTCGTCACGCACCCAGTGCAACCGCAGCCGCTGCGGCGCGGGCCGGTCGAAGTAGAACGCCGTCACTGCCTCGCGCACATTGGCCCGCAGTTCCTCCCAGGAGTCCGCCTGTGTGATGATGCTTTCACCGAGAGCCTCGGCGACGAAGCCGCCGTCGGCTTCCTGGGTGACGCTAAAGACCAGTTCGTTCATAACGCGGGAACTTATCTTCCTGCTGCGGCGCCGCAAGCTTGGCCCCCGGATCGCTTCATTTTGGGGAGGTCAGTTTGAGCTGCCCGTCCCCACCGCATTGGCGAGTCGCCGAGGCTTCGTCAAAACACCTCGATAAGCCGCGCGTTGGCGTCGAGCTGCTGCACGATCGTGGGCCACGCGCGTTCCATCGTGGCGAGCAACGCCGCCGTGCGGCAGTTGCCGATGCGCAGCCACACGACCGCCACCGGTTCAGTCCGCACGAGCGTCATCTGCGCAAAATCCTCGTCCTTGGACACGATCACCGCGCCGTCGCGCGCGGCCCGTTCCCAGATGATTTCGTCGCGGGATTGCGCCAGCTGCAACGCGAGTACGTGCTCGGCCGCGCAACCTTTCGTTTCGAGCCAGCGGGCCAGCGCGGCCGGCAACTGATTATCGACGAGGAACCGCCTCACGACGCGCGCAAGACCACGTGGTCATTCTGCGCGGCGGCAAACACCAGGCACGCGCGGATGTCGTCGGCTTCGAGGAACGGGTAATCCGCTAAAATCTCCTCCCAGCTCGCACCGTGGGCCAATAGCTCCAGCACGTCTTTCACCCGCAGCCGATAACCGCGGATGCAGGGGCGGCCACCGCACTTCCCGGGCTCAACGGTAATGCGAGAAAGGAGCGGATTCATGCCGGAGACGGTACTCATGCTGCGGCTAAAGGGAAGGCTGCGTTCAACCCGGATGGGGTCAGGGCGCTAGGAGTTAAATTAAATGTTCCGGTGGTTCTGCTGGCAAAGGTAAACTCGCACGGAGGATGGCTGGCCCATGTGCAACGCCTTCGCGATCCATGGATAGGGAGCATTGGCAGCGCGGAGCCGATGCGCGATGACACGTTTCCAGACGACCCCCTTTGCTTCTGCTTGGGCGTCAGCGGGTGTTTTGCCGGCCTCTTTAAGGGCAGCTGCCAGCGTTTGCGCAAAGCGCGCTTCCTTGAGTTCAGAGAGTTGGCGGGCGCTGTACCCCTGGTCCAGTTTCAGCAAGGCGTATTCTTCAGCGAATGCCCGTCTCCAGCCATGCGTTCCAATCGCCCAACCGGAACACAGTTCCCTTTCGTCGGCGTCTATCTCGCCGCTCAGAAAACGAACTGACAGACGTTTCTCGTAGCGCGTCCATCCGTCGTCGTCATCACCGAAGCCGAGATAGGCGAGCCACCGCTTGGCCGTCATACCAGCCCACGGCGTACGCCGGCGAAAACAGTGGAGGCTCCCAGCCTCGTAGGCGGCCATCGCGGCCGGTGGTACTATCTTGGCCGCTGCCGGGTTCGCATGGATGTAGTCCACCACGCGGACCAGAGCCGCATCATCCTCGATCAGGAACGCTTGGTACCGCCCCTGAAAAAGATGACCATTCTCCCCTCGAAATCGATTGAACCGGGTCGCGAACGTCGACTGCAACCAGTGCATCCCCTCCACCAAGTTCCCTTCCGGGCACTCCAGCGCCAAGTGGTAGTGGTTCGACATGATGACGTACGCATGGACCACCCAACCGAACTTGCTGCTCGCCTCAATCAGCGTTTCCTCGAAGGCACGGATCGCCCCGGCTGTGGCAAACACATCGTACCGATAGTTCCCACGGTTGATCACGTGGTACATCGCTCCCGGAAATACCACCCGTAATCGTCGCGCCATTCCACACATCTGCCAAAACCCCATCAGACGTACAATGCTTTTTACCCTCCACGGACATTTTATTTAACACCTAGCGCCCTGACCCCAATGGCGCTTAGATAAGGCGCAAAACTCTCTTGTTCAGCGGTTTGTTGCGCGCTGTATCCGGGAATCGGAGTCGCATCACTTGTCGCGAGATGCGGTGCATTTCGGTGAGGACGGCTT
>JAEWKR010000169.1 GCA_023457715.1 Verrucomicrobiota bacterium | reverse complement strand
GACACGGAGGCTCGGTCCTTGGACAAACCTGTTCATCGCGTGACGCCCAAGACAGTCGCAGCGCCCGCCTCCGGCTCGGCTCTGATTGGGCCTCTGTGACCTCTGTGGCAAAATCGGTATTCAGGCTGAACCTTCGTCCCCGGCTGCCCCGTTTGCTGGTCTGGCGGCCAGCCTTTCAGCGTTTCAGCTTTTCAGCGTTCAGCTCTTAACCGGAACTCTGCAGACGGATTAACCACGAATGGACACGAATGAACACGAATAGGAGAGGAAACTCGAATGCAGCCCGTCCGTAGTCCCGCTCACTGTTTTGTGCCGGCGCGGAAGTGATGATTTTCCCAGGTCTTCATTCGTGTCGATTCGTGTCCATTCGTGGTTAACTGAATCGTTCCGGCTTAAGCCTTTGGCCTCTCCAAGGTCAGATCGCTCCACTCGCCCATCAGACGGGCGTTGACCGCCCAACCGGGGGCCGCCTGCTCAAAGGCCTGGCGGACGGTCCCATTCTCCGTGGCCAGAATGCCGCTGAGGATAAGCGTCCCCCCGGGGGCCACCGCGGCGAGCAGCTGCGGGGCAAAACGGATCAGCACGTCGGCCTGGATATTGGCCAGCACGATTTCTCCCTGCCGGCCCGCCCAACCGCTCTGCAGGTCGCCGGTCGTGAACCGGACCCGCCCCGTCAGCCCGTTAAGGGCGGCGTTCTCCTCACTGACCCGCACGGCCTCCGGGTCGTTGTCAAAACCCGCCACGTCGCGGTAGCCCAGCAACGCGGCGGAAAGCGCCAGGATACCCGACCCGCACCCGGCATCGATGACGCGGGCCGAGTCGTGGGTCCATCCGCGTGCCGCGAGCTGCTCATCGATCGCGACGAGCCGCTCGATGCAGAGCCGGGTCGTCTCGTGGTTGCCCGTGCCGAAAGCCAGGCCCGGGTCGAGCCAAAGTACCGCCTCGCCTTCCGGCAGCTGGAACGTGTCCCGCTGCCAGACCGGCACCCAGTGCAGCCGCCCGAATTGCCAGGGATGGAAATGCGCCTTGTAGCTGTCACGCCAGTCCGCGTCTCCCAGCGACCGCACGGCACGTTCGCCGATCGGGGCGACTCCCGCCGCCGTGAACTGGGGTTCGAGTTCGGTCCATTGCGCGTCGAGGGCCGCCGCCGACTCCCCGATCCCGACCAGCCATGCGCGGCGGACGATGACGTCCTCGAGGACGCTCCAGTTGGCGACACCCGCTTCGAGAAGGACGGTGTCGGCGGACTCGACGCCGGCCGGGTTGATTTCGATCTTCGCTTCGTGCATGAAAGGGAAAAGGGACCTAAGGGAGGAAAAGGACCTACGCGACCTAAAGGACCTAAGGAGCGCCACGCGAGCGCACTTTGGCCATGCGCTTCGGAAGTGATTCCTGGGTCCCTTTCGTCGGTCCTTTTCCTCCCTCAGGTCCCTTTCACCCCGTCCGCCAGGCGCGCGATCACCCGGGGCAGCAGGTCGTGCTCGGCCGCATGCACCTTGGCGGCGAGCGACTCGAGCGTATCCGACTCCTCGATGCGCACCGCCGCCTGGTCGATGATGGGCCCGCCGTCGACTTCCAGGGTCACTTCGTGGACGGTGCAGCCGGTGATCTTCACGCCGCGCCGGAAGGCCTGGCCGATTCCGTCGAGGCCGGGGAAGCTCGGCAGCAGGCTGGGGTGCAGGTTGATGATCCGGCCGGCAAAGGCCGAGATGAACGGCATCTTCAGCACGCGCATGAACCCGGCGAGCACGATGAGATCAGGCTGACAGGCGGTGAGCGCCGCGATGTAATGCTGTTCGGCGGCGCCATCCAATTTCGTCTTGTACGGGGCCGGATCCAGGAAATGAGCCGGCACGTTGAACCGCGGGCCCAGAGCCAGGAGGCCCGCGTCGGGGCGGTCGGAGTAGAGCTGCACGACCCGGGCGCGACCGAGGGCGCCGGCCTGCTGAGCCTGCAGAATCGCTTCGGCATTGGAGCCCCGCCCCGAGCCTAGAATCACGACGCGCATGGGGAGAGTGTAGCGACCAGCGAGTGGCGGGTAGCGAGTAGAAAAAAGGGGGCATGATGCCCCTGGTGCATTCCGTACTCGTGCTCGTGCTCGTGGCTCTTGCTCGGGATCGAGGGTCCGGGCACGAGCACGAGCAAGATCACGAGCACGAGGCGCTACACCTCCCCGGCCGCCTTGATCCTCGCGATCAGCGCGGTGGTGCTGAATCCGGGCAGGAAGGGGAGGAAGCGGATGTCCGCCCCCACCTCCTGCAGCGCGGCGCGTTCGCCGGCGTCGAGTTTGTCCAGGGTGTAATCTCCGGCTTTGGTGTAGAGATCGGGCCGCAGCGCGCGAATCTCCGGGGTCAGGCGGGGTTCGCGGAAAATCACGATGCCATCGACGAAGCTCAAAGCGCCCAGCGCGTACGCGCGCTGTTCCTCCGCCTGCACCGGCCGGGTCGGGCCCTTCAGTGCGCGGACGCTCGCATCCGCATTCAGCGCGACAATCAACGCATCACCGAGCGCCCGCGCCTGCCGCAGGTAATACAGGTGACCCGTATGCAGGAGATCGAAGACGCCATTCGTGAGCACGAGTCGCCGTCGCTGTTCGCGCAGCCGTTCACGCCACGCCACCGCGTCGGTGAGTGACATCAACTTCGGATTCTCGAGGGGCATGGCGGAGGGGAAAGCGACAGTGAAAGTGAACGCGAGGGCCTTTCCCCACTTTCACTTTCACTCTCACTCTTCACTTCAGAAAAACTTCTTCGCCTTTTCGAAGAACGACTTCGAGGTCGGCTCGGAGGCGTCGCCACTGACGCGGGCGAATTCCTCGAGCAGCTTGCGCTGTTCGCCGGTGAGCGATTGCGGCACCTCGACGTGCACGCGGACCAGCTGGTCGCCCTGGTGCCCCCCGCGCAGGCTGGTGATGCCTTTGCTGCGCAGCCGGAAGGTCGTGCCGCTTTGCGTGCCGGCCGGAATCTTGAGCGTCGCCTTGCCGGACAATGTCGGCACCTCGACCGTGCCCCCCAGCGTCGCGAGCGTGAACTTGATCGGCACCTCGCAGAAAAGGTCTTCGCCCTGCCGCTCGAACAACTCATGCTCCTTCACCGTGAGCACGATGTAGAGGTCGCCCGCCTGTCCCCCCGCGACTCCCGCCTCGCCGTTGCCGGAGGACCGCAGCCGGGAACCCGTGTCGACCCCGGGAGGGATCTTCACGGTCAGCTTGGTGCTCTTCGGCACGCGGCCTTCGCCCTGACACGCGGTGCACGGCTTCTCGACCTTGGTGCCGGCGCCGGCGCACGTCGGGCAGGTCTGCGTAAAGGTGATGATGCCGCCGGACCGGCGAATCTGACCGGCCCCGCGGCAGGTCGGACAGGTGACGCGCTTGGAGCCGGGTTCGGCGCCGTTGCCGTTGCACCGCTCGCACGTGACGTTCTTGCGGAAGGCGATTTCCTTCTCCACGCCGCGCGCGGCCTCCTCGAGCGTGATTTCGAGATCGTAGCGCAGGTCGGCGCCATCGCGGCCTTCGCGGGAGCCACCGCCCCCGCCAAACATCTCCTCGAAGATGCCGCCACCACCCCCTCCGCCCCCCTGCTGGCCGAAGACTTCGCGGAAGATGTCGAACGGGTCGTGGAATCCGCCGCCGCCCATCCCGCCCATGCCGCCAGGGCCACGCCCGCCGGCCGCCGCGCCTTCGAACGCGGCGGGGCCGTACCGATCGTACGCCGCCCGCTTGTCGGCGTCGCTCAGCACCTCGTAGGCGTGGGAGACCTTCTTGAACATCTCCTCCGCCTCCTTGTTGCCCGGATTTTTGTCCGGGTGGAATTGCACCGCCTTCTTGCGATAAGCCTTTTTCAGCTCGTCGGCGGTGGCGGTCTTGGAAACTCCGAGCAGTTCGTAGTAGTCGTCCTTGGCCATGATCAGGCGGCGGGCTGGTTCCTGCCACTCGACACCACAACCGCCGCGGCACGCAAGAGCCGACCGTTGAGCGCGTAGCCCGTGCGCACCACATTCATGACATGTTCTTCCTTCACCGAATCGCTCGGCTGATGGGAAATGGCCTCGTGCTGGTGGGGATCAAACGGCTGCCCGAGCGGACTGATTTCCTTCAGCCCGTGGCCGGAAAGCGCCGTTTTCAGCTGGTTGAGCACCATCTCCACCCCGCCCACGAGGGACTTCACATCCGCGTTCGGCTGCTTGGCGGCCTGGACCGCCAGGGCGAGATTATCCAGCACGGGGAAAATGTCCTCCAGCACGCGGCCGGTCGCGATCGTGCGCAGCTCATCCTTCTCGCGCACCGCCCGGCGGCGGAAATTCTCCAAATCGGCCACCGTGCGCATGTACTTGTCGTAATTGCCCGCGGCTTCCGCTTTCGCAGCCGTCAACTGGGCGGCCAGATCAGGCTCGCCCGCGCCGGAGGTGGCTCCGGTTTCCGTGGGCGCACCGGTCCCGCTGGCAGCGCCAGGCGCGCCATTTTCGGCCGCGGACGCGGCAGATGGAGGGGTCGTCTGGTTGTTTTCAGGGTCTGGCATGGGAGAAAAGAGGGCCGACTTAACTACGAGTTACCGGTTTCTTCAAGTCTGGTGTCAGGAGGCGGAAGTCGTTTCCACCCGCTACTCGCTACTCTCTCCCCACCTTGGCAGCCGTAGAGTGCCTGCGGTGGCTGCAGAGCTTTAGCCGGAACGATTCAGTTAACCACGAATGGACACAAATCGACAC
This sequence comes from Verrucomicrobiota bacterium, assembly GCA_023457715.1. Lineage (GTDB taxonomy): Bacteria > Verrucomicrobiota > Verrucomicrobiia > Opitutales > Opitutaceae > ER46. Next base: position 15,805 of record JAEWKR010000169.1, on the reverse strand, counting down.
GAAAGAAGACCTGGAAAAATCATCACTTCCGCGCAGGTACAAAACAGTGGGCGGGACCACGGACGGGCTGCATCCGAGTTTCCTCTCCTATTCGTGTTCATTCGTGTCCATTCGTGGTTAATCCGTCTGCATAGTTCCGGCTTAGCCTGCAGGTTTGTGGATCGGACGTCCGCGACCCGGCAGCCGCCCCGCGTCGGATTGGTTCAAACCGCGAAGTTTTCCGTCACCAGCAGGATGGCCGTTGCGTCCGCGACGAAGGTGAACCCGCCGGAATACGGCACGACAACATTGTCGCCGCGTTCGAGCCTGGCCGGGCCTGACACCCCCGCCGTGCCTTCCGCCGCATGGACCTGGCCGCTCACGACGCTCACGATGCGCGGCTGTTCGCGGGCCGCGATGGGCAGCCTTTCGCCCGCCCCCAGCACGACGCGCCGGATGCAGAACTCGGCACAACGGGCGATCACCCCGCTGGTCGGCGCGGCCCGCACCGGCGCGGGCTCAAAGTCGTTCCAATTGATCGAACGCAGCGACTGCTCGATGTGCATCTGACGCGGCTTGCCGTCCAGCCCCACCCGACCCCAGTCGTACACGCGGTACGTGGTGTCCGAATTCTGCTGGATCTCGAGGATCAGATTTCCCGCGTCGATCGCGTGCACCTGGCCGCTGTGAACGAGGATCGAGTCGCCTGCGGCCACGCGGAAATGGTGCACACACCGCTCCAGCGTCTGGTCCTGGATGGCCCGCTCGAACTGCTCCTGCGTCACGCCGCGCTTCAAACCCACAATCAGCTCCGCCCCCGGCGCCGTTTGCGCGATGTACCAATTTTCCGTCTTTGGTTCACCGCCCAGCCCCGGGGCAACGGCCGCCGGCGGATGCACCTGCAGGCTGAGCCGCTCGCGACAATCCAGCCACTTCACGAGAATCGGAAACGCCCGGTCGGCCGGCCACTTGGGACCCATGATCTCCGTCGGATGCGCGGTCAAAAGCTGGCGCATCGTCTGGCCGGCGAAAGGACCGTCGGCGACGATCGACTGGGCTTCCGCCCGATCCACAATCTCCCAGCTTTCACCGATCGGACCCGGTTGCGGCAGGCTGCGCCCGAGCGCCGCTTCGAGGCCCCGGCCGCCCCACACGCGTTCCTGATAGATCGGTTTGAAGCGGAGTAAGTCGCGCATGGCGGTGATCGTTTTGTTGAAAAGTTAACAGCGGCCGCGGGGTGTTTACATTTGACCGTCGAATCGCATCGCTTGGAATCGTTTCCGCCCGCAAACCGCCAGAGATCAAATGCCCAAGTCCGAGACTTCAAACCCAAACGAGGGGCCGTCCTTCCAAGCGCCACGGTACCACCCCAACTGGTTGGCGGCAGTGATCTTCTTCCTCCTGGCAACCTGGCTCACGGTCGCGTTCATCGACTTCAGTCCCAACCAGACCAGCCAGGGCACGACGCACCCTTCCGACACGAATATGGCCGGCGGCTGGGGCGCCAACACGGCGTGGGTGGCGTTCATGACGTTCGGGGCGGCCGCCTGGTGGATCCCGATCTTTCTCTTTCGCGCCGTGTACCTGGCCATCCGGCTTTCGAAGCAGCTGACCACCACGCGGTACATCATGATGCTCCTCGCCCTGGTCTCGTTCTCGGGACTGATGGCGATGATCACCTTCAAGGAGAGCGATTACTTTCCAAAGGCGCTCGGCGGATTGATCGGACAACTCGTCTATCTGCACGGGCTCAAGGGACCCCTCGGTGAGTTTGGCGCCGGCATGCTGCTGGGGGCCGTCTACATCACGGCCTTCCTGGTCATCTTTACCAAGGACATCGGCGCGGAGATCGACAAGATGGCCACGAACTTCTCCGCGTGGCGCGCCGCACGGGCCAAGCTCAAGGCGGAGCTCGCCGAGGCGAGGAAGCGCGAGAAGGCCGACCGGGAAAAGCAGAAGGCCGCCGCGATCGTCATGGGCGCCTCCACCGTGGGCAAAGGAGGCACCGCCTCCCCGCTGCCGACGGCACCCGCCGGCCCCGTGGGCCCCACCGGCAAGAAGACGTTCGTCCCGAAGTCCGCCGAGGATCCGCTGGCCAAAAAAGCGGCCGCTCCCGAGGCCGCCCGCCCCGAGCCGGTCGCCGTGGCCGCCGCCGCACCGGCCAAGGCCGACAGCGCCAAGCCCGCTGGACTCCGGCTCAACGGCAAATCCGGCGCCGCCGACCCGGCGACCGACGTGAAGACCCTGGCCGCCGCGGCCGCCGGCAAGGTGGAACTCAACATCGTCAAACCGGAGGAGCCGAAGAAAGCCGCCAAGATCTCACTGCCGCAGAGCGACGACGCGAACTACCAGTTTCCGCCGCTCTCCCTGCTCAAGGAACAGGCCCGGACCGACGCCTCCAACTCGGAGGAGGAACATCGGCAGAACGCGGAAAACCTGCTGCGGATCCTGAGCGAGTTCGGCGTGGAGGTGACCTTGGGCGAGATCCACGTCGGCCCCGTGATCACCCGGTACGAGGTCGTCCCGGCCCCCGGGGTCCGCGTCGAGAAGATCGCCGGCCTCGACAAGAACATCGCGCTCGGCATGCGCGCCCAGTCGGTCCGCATCCTCGCGCCGATCCCGGGCAAGGCGGCCGTCGGCGTCGAAGTGCCCAATCAAAAGCCGACGCCGGTCGGCATGCGCGAACTGCTGGAGAGCGAAGACTGGGTGTCCGCGAAAGCCGAGCTGCCGATCGCCCTGGGCAAGGACGTTTCCGGCAAACCGCTCATCTCCGACCTCGCCAAGATGCCCCACTTGCTGATCGCCGGCGCCACCGGCTCAGGCAAATCGGTGTGCATCAATTCCATCGTCGCCTCGGTGCTCTATTCGAAGAGCCCCAAGGACGTGCGGCTGATCATGGTCGACCCCAAGGTGGTCGAGTTGAAGATCTTCAACTCCCTGCCGCACATGCTCATTCCCGTCGTGACCGAGCCGAGGAAGGTGCCCGCGGCCCTGAAATGGCTGCTCGGCGAGATGGAGAGCCGCTACCAGATCTTCGCCAAGGCCAATGTCCGCAACATCTCCGGCTTCAACGCGCGCAAGCGCACGCCGAAGGGCGAGTTCCCGCCCGCGCCTGAACCCCAACCCGGCCTGACCGGCATCGATCCGGGGCTGGATGAGATCGAGATTCCGGATCGCCTGCCCTACATCGTGGCGATCATCGACGAACTCGCCGACCTCATGATGGTCGCCCCCGCCGAGATCGAAACGAGCATCGCGCGCCTCGCCCAACTCGCCCGCGCGGCCGGCATTCACCTCATCATCGCCACGCAGCGTCCCTCGGTGAACGTGATCACCGGCGTCATCAAGGCCAACCTGCCCTCGCGCATCGCCTTCCAGGTCGCGTCCCAGGTCGACTCGCGCACGATTCTCGACACCAAGGGGGCGGACACGCTCATCGGCCGCGGCGACATGCTCTTCTCGCCGCCCGGCACCTCCCGGCTGGTGCGCGCCCAGGGCGCGTTCGTCTCGGACGAGGAGGTGCAGGAGATGGTGGAGTTCCTCAAGCGCAACGGGCCGCCTCAGTATGCCCAATCCGTCCAGCAGCACATCGACCGCGCCGCGCGCGAGGACGAGGAGGGCGAGGACGGTGACGACGACGGCGATCTCGGCGACGACGAGGATTTGTACCAGCAGGCGATCGACGTCCTCAAGTCGACCCGCCGCGCCAGCACGTCCATGCTCCAGCGCCGGCTGCGGATCGGCTACAATCGCGCCGCCCGCATCATGGAAATCATGGAGGAGAAAGGCGTCGTCGGCCCCGAAAACGGCTCCAGCCCCCGCGAGATCCTCGTGGACTTGGATACGTTGTGAGGGGGGCCGAGCCAGTCGAGAGCTGAGAGTCCGGAGTCCAGAGCCAGACGCAGAATCCTGACTGCGGCCTCTGAACCGTGGCCTCCAGGTCTGGACTTCAGATATCAACGATCAACTCTCGAGGCAGTCCGGAGGGTCGAGCGGGTAGAGTTTAGCGTCCAGGAATCTTGCAGTCGTGTCCTGGCTCTGGACTCTAGACTCTCAGCTCCAGACTTCCCGCCCAGACGCTTTCCCCTTTCCACCTGCGCACAAAACCCCTAACTCCTTACGCACTCCATGCAGACAATCGGCGAAAGGCTCGAGGAAGCTCGGAAGAAGAAGGGTGTCTCGATTCGCGAGGCTGCGGAATCCACCAAGATCCGCGGCGATTACCTTCAGAAGTTCGAGAGCAACCAGTTCGACATCGGTCTGACTGAGATCTACACCCGGGGCTTTCTCCGCACCTACTCGGGGTTCCTCAAGCTTCCGGTGGATCGGATCATGAGCGATTACGCGGCGCTCGGCCGCGGCGATATCCGCCCCCGGCAGCCGAATCGCGAAATTTACGGCCGGATGGACATCACCGTGGCCAGCGCGAACGAGGGTGGCGAACGCGGCGAGAATCCCGGCGGCGAACCCGCGGCCGCGCCCCGCCCCGCCCAACACGCGCCGCGCGGTTCGAGTTCGTCACTGCCCAAGGGTCCCGACCCGGCCGTCGTTTTCAAATGGGTGAAGATCGGCGGCATCGCCGCCGCGGCGATCGCGCTCCTTGTCATCCTGTGGGTCGCCTTTGGTTCCAAGGACAAGGCGTCCACCGCCGCCACGCCGGCGGAGGAACCTGCGGCCCCGGCGGTCCAGGCTCCGCGCCAGCAGGTCATCACGCTCATCGCCAACAGCCCGATGCATGTGAAGGTGCAGCGCAAGAATGCCGACAACAGTTACGGCGAAGTCCTCTTCGACGGACCGCTCAACCGCGGCCAGTCCCAGGTCGTGCCCCGCACCTCCGCGCTCTACGTCACGTCGACCTCCTGCGAGAACCTGCAGATCGAGGTCAACGGCAAGCGCGTCGGCATGGGCAACCTGACCGGCTACGCCACGGGGCAGCTGCCCGCTCCGTAGCCCGGCTGCGCCGGGCATTTGAGATTTGAGATTTGAGATTTGAGATCGATTCCAATCTCAGATCTCCAATCCCGCCGCAGGCGGCCAGAGTTTCGCTTTGCGCCGCTGCCTAGCCCGGCTGCGCCGGGCAATTGGATTTGAGATCGATTCCAATCTCAGATCTCAAATTTCAAATCTCAAATCCCGCCGCAGGCGGCAGAGTTTCGCTTTGCGCCGCTGCCAGGGTCACGCTTAGTTGCGCGGTCATGGAAAAGATTCCGTATCAGGGGCAGATGCTCACCCGCTGGCGCGTGGGAAACTCGACGTTTCTGGCGTTACCCGAAAAAGGCGCGCGGCTGATCAACTGGAATCTCACGCTGCCCGACGGTTCCGTCCGCGATGTCATCTACTGGCCCGAGGACGCGAACTTCGATGACATCGCGAAGGTCCGCGGCGGCAACCCCATCCTGTTTCCGTTCAACGGCCGCTGCTACGACCAGGGCGAGATCTTCTTCTGGCGCGACGCGGCCGGCGTGCGCCGGCCGATGCCGATCCACGGCATCGCCCGTCAGGGCGTCTTCCACGTCGCTCACGTCGACGCCCGCGGCTTCACCGCCCACTTCGTGCCGGGCGCGGAGGCGCAGACGTGCTACCCGTTCAAATACGAGTTCGTCGTCACCTATAAATTCGACTCGTTCGGGCTCACCTGCGAGTTCGCCTTCACCAATCACGACGAGCAGCCCCTGCCGTGGAGCGCCGGCCATCACTTCTACTTCACGGTGCCGTGGGAGGAAGGCACCGCGCGCGGCGACTACCTCATCCGCATCCCCGCGGGCCGGCGGCTGAAGCAGGACGCGGCCGGGCTGCTCGTGCCCGGGCCCGCCCTGCAGCAGGACGAGGCGCTGTCGAATCCCGATCTGGTGGACACCTTTCACCAGGCGCTGCGGGGGAACTCCGTCGTGGTCGGCCAGAAGGGACGTCCCGGTGACGTGATCGTCCGGCTCGGCGTTGAGGATGTGCCACCTCCGGACGCGACTTTTGTCACGTGGTCCGGCGCTCCTGACGCGCCGTACTACTGTGTCGAGCCGTGGATGGGACCCGCCAACGCCCCTGGTCACAAGGTCGGGCTGCAGCTGGTCGCCCCCGGCGAAACGGCGAAGTTCGTGGTCAGCGTGCAGGTCAAATAAAGTCCGTTGCCGCCCCTTGCCGTGCACGCCACGGCGGGAAATCATTGCCCAACATGTCCCCTTTCGTCGCCCTGCTTGACTCGATCGGCAGCTCCGAGCTGCTGGTGATCCTCCTTCTCGTGCTGATCTTTTTCGGCGGCGACAAGATGCCGGAGTTCGCGCGGGGCGTGGCCAAGATCATGCGGGAGTTCCGCAAGGCGGCGTCGGGCGTGGAACAGGAGTTCAAGCGGGTGATCGAGGAGGAGCCCCCTCCGCCGGCCCGCCCCACCCAGATCACGCCCACGACGCCGACGATCCTTCCACCCAACCCGTCCAACGCGGCGCTTCCGCCGCCGCCCACGTCGTCAGCCCAGCCGTTCCAGCCCTACGGCATCCAGGCGGAGCCAAACGACGACGCGCCAGCGCCAGGCGTATCTCCCGGAGCCGCGGAGTCTCCTGGTGATGCGGCCCGGGACGCGCACCCCGCGATCGACGAGGACGGCGTGCCGCGCCCCGTGCCGCCGGCGCAGCAACCCGCGCCGCCGCCGAGGCCCGCTGGCGATGTCGACGCCGGCTGATCCGGAGCCGGATCCTTCCGCGCCGGTGCAGATCCCCATCACCGGCGAACTGGACCTGCACACCTTTTCACCCCGCGATCTCGGGGTGCTCATCCCCGCGTACCTCGAAGCCTGTGCCGCGCGCGGGCTGCACGACGTCCGCATCATCCACGGCAAGGGCACGGGCACGCTTCGGGAAACCGTCCACCATCTCCTGCGCCGATCGCCCCTGGTGCAGAGTTTCCGCCTCGGCGACGAACGCTCCGGCTCCTGGGGCGCGACGATCGTGAGGCTGAGGGATTTATGATTTATGATTTATGATTTGCGATTTACGATTGGCTCCGAGCCCGTAGCGCCGGCTTAAGCCGGTACCGCGATCAGGCAAAACGAGGACGCGGCGGGCGGAATAGATCGTTGCGACGGAGAGGGGGGCGTGCGGGAGTGGGGCATGCATTGGAACGCGATCAGCCGCCGATTCCTTTCCTGCGTCAGTCTCCTCCTGCTGCCCTTTTTCGGCGCGGGCTGCGTCACCCGGACCAAGGCGCCGCCGCCGCCCCTGATCCTCATTTCGATGGATGGGTTCCGGTGGGACTACCTCGACCTGTTTCCGGACCAGTCGGCCAATCTGCGCGCCATGGCGCGCGAAGGCGTGCGCGCGGAGGGGCTCATTCCGGTGTACCCGAGCAACACGTTCCCCAGTCATTACTCCATCGCCACCGGCTTGTACCCGTCCCGCAGCGGCATCGTGAACAACCGGATGTTCGACGCCGAACTCGGGCTGTTCTTCCAGTACAACCAGCGCGCCTCCGTGTCCGATCCCCGGTGGTGGGGCGGTGAACCGATCTGGGTGACGGCGGCGAAGGCCGGTCGCGCCAGCGCGTGCTCGTTCTGGATCGGCTCCGAAGCGCCGGTGCAGGGTCACCGCCCGACGTATTGGAAACCCTATGACTACAGCATTCCCTTCGAACAACGGCTGGAGGAACTGATCGGCTGGCTCAGACGCCCGCCGGCCGAGCGGCCCGCAGTGATCGCGTTCTACCTCGAGGAGACCAATTCAATCGGGCACAAGTTCGGCCCGGCCGCCCCGGAGGTGGCCGAAGCCGTGCGGTTGCTCGACGGACGGCTCGGCGCGCTGCGCGCCCGCATCGCGAAGGAAGGCTTCGTCTGCAACTACGTGGTCGTCTCGGACCACGGCATGACCGCCTGCGGGCCGGACCGCGTCGTGCTGCTGGACGACTATATCGACCTCCGTACGGTCCAGATCGACTTTGATGAATCGGCCGGCGGCCTCAGGCCAAATCCGGGGACAGCCGTCGAGGACGTGGTCTCCGCGCTGCGACGGATGCCGCACATGAGCGTGTACCGGAGTCACGAGCTGCCGGCTCATTTTCGCATCGACCCGGACAGTCCCCGGGTGCCCCCGATCTGGATCGTCCCGGACGAAGGCTGGAACATCATGACCCGCGCCCGCTTCGAGAAAGCGCAGCCGGTTTTTTCGAAAGGCCAGCACGGCTACGATCCGGCGCTTCTCACCATGCACGGGATTCTCGTGGCCCAGGGTCCCGATGTCCGGGCCGGCCGGACGGTGCCGCGCGTGGAGAACATCCACGTCTACAATCTCCTGTGCGCCCTTTCCGGGCTCAAACCGGCGCGAAACGACGGCGACAATCGCCTGGTCCGGGCGGCGGTGAGGTGAGCCGGGCGCGAGGCCACCGGGCGGCACGCACGCGGAGGGATTTTTCGCCGCGCCGAAATTTTTCTGCAACTGGCCCGGGGGGGTCTGTGTGATGGGAGCACAACAGTAACCTTCCTCCCACACTCACATGAATACCAAGTCTCTCTTCACGCTCGCGGCCATCACGGTGGTCGCCGCTCTCGCCGGCATCACCTTCAATGTCCTGGCTCCCGCGCTCTTCCTCGCCGCCGTCTGCGCCTTCGTGGTGCTGATTGCCGCCACCGATTACTCCGCGGCTCCGCGCCGGTCTTTCACGATCGGTGCCCGGAACCCGGAGCGCCTCCCGCTGGCGGGCTGAGCAACCGGCTGATCAGAACAACCCATCCGATTCCAAACGGAACGGGTTGCATCCAAAACCAACCCTGCTCCACCCTCCCCGCCCATGAACGCCATGCACGAAGTCGATTACAGGATCCACGGTGACGACATGCAGTTCGTCGAAATCGAGCTCGATCCCAACGAGGCCGTGGTGGCCGAATCCGGCTCGATGATGTTCATGGACGACGGTGTCGCGATGGAGGCGATCTTCGGCGACGGCTCCGCCCAATCCGGCGGCATCATGTCGGCGCTGTTTGGAGCGGGGAAACGCATCCTTACGGGCGAGTCCCTGTTCATGACCGCGTATCAGAACCGCGGCATCGGCAAGAAACGCGCCGCGTTCGGGGCCCCATATCCGGGAAAGATCATCCCGGTCCGCTTGAGCGAGCTGGGCGGGGAGCTCATCGCGCAAAAGGACTCCTTCCTCTGTGCGGCCAAGGGCGTCTCCGTCGGCATCGCCTTCCAGAAACGGCTTGGCGCGGGCCTGTTTGGCGGCGAAGGCTTCATCCTCCAGCGTCTCACGGGTGACGGTCTCGCCTTCATCCACGCCGGCGGCACCCTCTACGAGCGCACGCTCGCGCCGGGTGAAGTCCTGAAAATCGACACCGGATGCATCGCGGCTTTTCAGTCCACGTGCGACTACGACATTCAGTACGTCGGTGGCATCAAGACCGCTCTCTTCGGCGGCGAAGGTCTCTTCTTCGCCACGCTGCGCGGCCCCGGAAAAATCTGGCTGCAATCGCTCCCCTTTGCCCGGCTCGCGAGCCGGATCGTCGCGGCCGCGCCCAAGACGGGCAGTGGCGGCCGTGAAGAAGGCTCCGTCCTCGGCGGCCTCGGCCGGATCCTCGACGGCGATAATAGTTGAGAGTGAGGGTGAGGGTGAAAGTGAGGGTGAAAGTGAAAGTGGCGTGAAGCCCCCCACTTTCACCCTCACTTTCACTTTCACTTTCACTTTCCCCCTCCGTTCTGTCAGCGTGGCGGCCCCATGAAAACACCCCTGCTCTATGGCTTCGCCTCGGCGCTCATCGGTTCCGTGGTCATGTTCGCGCTCCACTTTGCCGGTTTCTACGATAGCGTGGAGAAGCTTCCCACCGCCCAGATCGTGGGTGGCGTCATCTCGCTGATCACCATCGTCACGTGCATGATCCTCGCCATCCGGGAACGTCAGCGCGAGCTGCCCGCCGGCCGCGAATGGGGTTACGGCTCGGCCTTTGGCACGGCTTTCCTCACCGGGATCGTTTCGATGCTCGTCGGCACGGTGGTCTGGTTTCTCTATGCCAAGTACGTGAACCCGGGCTCTGTCGACGTGATGGTTGAGATCGAAGCCGCCAAAATGGAGGCCAAGGGCGCCACCGACGCCCAGATCGACGGAATGCGAAGTATGATGGGACCCGTATTCATGACCGTGATGGCGGTGATCGGCCAGACCATCATGTTCCTGGTCCTGGCCCTGATCGTGGCGATTTTCTTCCGCAAGGCCCCTGCCGGCGCACGAGCCGAAGTCGCGACCACCCTGATGTGATCGGGGCAACGGTCTGATCGTTCTCGTCTCTTCTGAGCCACCCTGCCTGCGGCCGGCGGAGACTCCTCGTTCTCTCAAACGAAGCGACGGTGATGCCAGGCATTGGCGACAAGATCGGTCCGATCAATAAAAAGGGCCCGGGTGCTCCGGGCCCTGTTTTGGATCTAACCTCCTGCCGGTCTTTAATTACCGGCCGAAGAGCCGCTTCCAATTGATGCGGTATTCCAGAACGGCCATGCCCACCAGCGACAGAATGCTGATGTAGCCGATCGTGGCATCAATCGAGGAACGGAAAGAAAGCGCAATCGCGGCAGCAGCGAGGACGCTGAGGGTGGCCGCAGTAACAATCAGGTTGGTCTTCATGGGTATGATGTGGTGCCGGTGCTTGACCGACGCGCAGAGTATACGGGAAGAACTTCAATAGTTGAAATCGTGACTTCCTATCACTTCCATAGGCCTAACCTATGGAACTCCATCAACTCCGTTACCTGGTAGCAGTTGCGGAGACCGGTAACTTCACCCGCGCTGCCGAGCGGTGTAACGTTACTCAACCATCTCTCTCCCAACAAATTCTAAACCTGGAACAGGAGGTTGGGCACAAGCTGTTCCACCGCTTGGGACGGAAAGCGGTCCTGACCGAGGCGGGGGCGGCCTTCCTGGATCGTGCGCGACGCATCCTGTTTGAAGTCGAGAACGCCGCCAAGGAACTGAGTGACCATCCCAGTCTTGAGCGCCGGATAACGGTGGGGGCGGTGCAGACGGTCATGCCATACCTCGTAGTACCCCTGCTCGCGCGGGCCCGGCAGGAACTCCCCAATCTGATCGTCGATGCCCGCGAGGATTTTCGCTCCGACCTGGTCCGGGCGGTGGTCGAGGGCGAACTCGACCTCGCGGTCGTCCCCCTGCCGATCAACGAATACCGCGTCTCCATCGAGCCGATCCTGACCGAACCCTTGCTGCTCGTAGTCGGGAAGGACCATCCGATCGCCCGCCGCCCGGAAATCAGCATCAGCGAACTGGCGGAGGAAAACTTCATCTCCATGGGCAGCTCCAGCACCCTGGCTGAACAAATCCGGGTCTTTTTCGGCGGCCATAATTTTGCGCCGCGGATTGCCTACCGCTGCGCCCAGGTCCCCACCCTTAAGTTGCTGGTGAGCGACGGGCTGGGCATCTCGATCCTACCCCAGCTGGCGCGTCAGGAAGACGACGAAGACCTGGTTTATCTGCGGCTTACCGGCTCAGAGCCGACCCGCGATCTGGCCATCATCCGGCACATGCAACGTTACCAAAGCCGTGGGGCGGAACAGTTCCTGAGCCTGCTGCGCCGGCACACGAAGGAGCAGCACGGCGAGCCGCGCGCGAAGGCATGACCAGGCCGTAGCCTCGGAAGGCGGGCGGGCCGCCCGCGGTCCACATGACCAAGCCGTAGTGTAGAAGGCGGGCGGGCCGCCCGCGGTCCAACATGACCCAAGCCGTAATGTAGGGCGGCCCGTGGTCCACCATCACTGGACCGCGGGCGGCCCGCCCGCATTCCGGGGCTGATATCTGTCCCCTCCGTGCCAGGGCTCAAATTCAGGGCCTCAACCTTGCTTGCGACGGCCGAAATTCCAACGCTCCTTCCTTCATGCCGTCCGCTGCCACTGTTTCATCGACCTCGGGGTCCGCGCGCCCGACTGCCGTTGCCCGGCCCGAGTTGCTGGCGCCGGCAGGCGACTGGGATTGTGTGCGCGCCGCCGTCGAGAACGGCGCCGATGCGGTTTATTTCGGACTCGAGCGCTTCAACGCACGCATGCGGGCGAAGAACTTCACCCAAAGCGATCTGCCGGCCTTGATGGAATTTTTGCACCGGCGCGGTGTCCGCGGATACGTGACCTTCAACACCCTCGTCTTCACCAACGAGCTCAGGGATGCCGAAGATTACCTGCGCTCGCTCATCGCCGCCGGCGTTGACGCCGCCATTGTCCAGGACGTCGGGATGTGCCGGATGATCCGCGCGCTGTCACCCGACTTCCCCATCCATGGCTCGACGCAGATGACGGTGACGAGCGCCGCCGGCGTCGCGTTCGCGCGGGAACTGGGCGCACAGCTCGTGGTGCTGGCCCGCGAGAATTCGATCGCCGACATCGAGAAAATCCAGGCAGCGCAACGCGCCGCCTCCGGCCTCGCCGCGGACGCCCCCGTTCCCCTGCCGTTGGAAGTGTTCGTCCACGGCGCCTTGTGCGTGGCCTACTCGGGCCAGTGCCTCACCAGCGAATCGCTCGGCGGCCGCTCCGCCAACCGTGGCGAATGCGCTCAGGCGTGCCGGCTTCCGTACGAGCTCGTGAGCGACGGTGAAACCGTTCCGCTGGGCGACCGTCGGTACCTGCTGAGCCCGCAGGATCTGGCCGGGCTCGATGTCCTCCCGGAACTCGTGCGCGCCGGCGTCGCCTCACTGAAGATCGAGGGCCGGCTCAAGTCCGCCGAATACGTCGCCAGCATCACCCGCGTATACCGCCAGGCGCTGGATCGATTGGAACAGCCGGTAGCCGAGAGTGCAGAGCTTGGAACCAGACCGCAGAACCAGAAAGCCGCTCAGGCTCTGGACTCTGGACAACCGACAATCGAATCGTCCGCCGCCCGCTACGAAATCCAGATGGCGTTCTCACGCGGGCAGTACACGGGTTGGTTTCGCGGGATCAACAACCAGGAGCTGGCGCACGGGCGCTTCGGCACCAAACGCGGGGTCTATCTGGGCGAAGTGGCGCGGGTCACGAACGAGTCGGTCACGGTTGTCCCGCTGGCCCCCGTGAAACCCGGCGACGGCGTGGTGTTCGACGCCGGACGGCCGGATGAACGCGAGGAAGGCGGGCGGATTTACCAGGTTGAACCGCGAGGGGGCGAGGTGACCCTGCGCTTCGGCCACGGCGACATCAACTGGCGGCGGGTGCGCGCCGGCCAGAAGCTTTGGAAAACGAACGACCCCGCGCTGGATCGGGAGCTTCGCGCCACGTTCGAAGGGGAGCAGATTCGTTTTCAACGCCCGATCAGGCTCGAGGTTCATGGACGCGCCGGCACGCCGCTCATCGTGATCGCGAATGACGGCGAAGGCCATGTCGTGAAGCGCGAAAGCGCGGTGCCGCTCGCGATCGCGGAGAAGCAGCCACTGACGGCGGAACGGTTGGGCGATCAACTGGGCCGGCTCGGCGGCACCCCCTTCAAGCTCGGCGAACTGAAGGTCCACCTCGAAGGCGCCGTCATGGTCCCCGTCAGCGTGCTCAATCAGGTCAGGCGGGAGGTGGTGGCGGAGCTGGAGCAACAGCGCGCGGCGCCGCGCCGCTGGACCCTGCGGCCGGAGCCGCTGGCGCAGGCGTTCGGAGGACCCGGCGCCGCGCCCGCCGCGACTCCGCCCCCTCCCGTAGCGCCCGCATCAGCCGGTGCTTCGGACGCGGAGCTCATCGCGGTCATCCGTCTGAACGAGCAACTCGAACCCGCCTGGCGGGCCGGCGCGCGCACGATCTACTGCGAGTTCGAAAACCCAAAGCACTATCGCGACGCGGTGGCTCGGTTCCGGGAACTGCAGGCGGAAGCCCCGACGCCCCCCGGCTCCATCTGGGTGGCCGCCCCGCGGATCTTCAAACCGGGCGAGGAATGGATCCTCCAGCAGGTCCGTTCCTGCAACGCGGATGGGTATCTTATCCGCAACTACGATCATCTCGCGTTTTTCGCCGCCGACCGCAAGCGCGGCGACTTCTCGCTCAACGTCGCCAACCCCTGGACCGCCCGCTACTATCTCGAGCGCTACGGGCTGGAACGCGTCACCGCCAGCTACGACCTGAACATCCAGCAGCTGGAAGCCCTGCTCGCGGCGGCGCCGGGCGGGTGGTTCGACATCACCCTCCACCAGCACATGCCCATGTTTCACATGGAGCATTGCGTCTTTTGCGCCTTCCTCACGACCGGGAAGGACTACCGCGACTGCGGCCGGCCGTGCGAGAAGCACCGCGTCTCCCTGCGCGACCGCGTCGGCGCGGAACTGCCGCTGCGCGCCGATGCGGGCTGCAGGAACACCGTTTTCAACAATCGCGCCCAGACCGGCGCGGAATACGCGGGCCGGATGCAGGAACTGGGCGCGCGGCATTTCCGCGTCGAGTTCGTCAACGAGTCCGGCGACGAGGTGACACGTACGCTGACGCGCTACGGGCAGTTGCTTCGCGGCGAGATCACCGGAGCGGAGCTCTGGCGTGAACTGAAACTGATCAATCAGCTCGGCGTCACCCGCGGCCAGATGGAAGCGGCGCCGCAGGTCATCCAGAAGAAAAGCTGAGCCGACGCGTTCGACCCGCTCTTACGGGAGGAACCGGCAGGAGCAGCAGCTCCCTGTACATTCCGTTTCTTCCGGCAAAAGAGAGGGGGCTCTTCGCTCTGACGGTTAGCCGCCGCCGACGATCGACTGCCGGTCGGACTGCAGTTGTGCGAGCGTGCGGGAAAACGGGCGCGCTTCGCGGAGCAGCCGGCGCAGGCTCAAGCCGGCGTAGATCGCGGCAAACGTGTACGTGGCACCCAGGCCGGCGACGACATAGGGGCCGGCCGCCGTGTGCCACGTCAGGAGCACGAGCGCGCCGCTGACGAAAAGCAGGGCCGCCATGGCTGAGAACACGGCTACGCCGGCGAGGACAAGCGCGCGGACGAACCGCTGCTTCTCCGCCTGGACGTCGGCGGAGACCACTTCCACCCGATCCAGCACGGTCCCGAAGGCGTTTCGGGCCATGCCCTGGAGCGAGCCCAGGACGTCCGCGATGCCGGGAACCGGTGGGGTTTGCGGGTTCGACGAGCTCACCGTCCCTGAAAGATCCCGCCCTGCCTCTTGGGATTCCATGGCGATTAGCGCTTCTGCGATCGCCCGAGCAGCATGCCCGCGAGGACGCCTGCGCCCACCGCAATGCCGAGCGCGTAGTAGGGATAGTCGCGGATCGTCTGGTCGGTATAGCGGGCGCCGGCCACCACACCCTGCCTCGCCTTGCCATAGACCTGACTGAGGCGACCACGCGCCTGGGTCAGCCGCGCCCGTAGTTCCGACAGCTTGGGATTGCCGTGCTCGGCCACGGGGCCCGCCAGCATGGCCTCGGCTTCCGCCATCAACCGGTTGATGTGCTCGATGATCTGCTCGGGCGTTTCGCTCGCCGTACTGGTTTCGTAACGCGTCTCCATAAACAAAATGGGTTGAATTGGTCTGAGCCCGGTCGAAACCAGGCACTTGCACCCTGACATAGTCACTTGCCCCGAAGGCTGGTGCCCGGTTTGCGCGAATTCCTGACAAATGTGTCAGCCGGAGAGACTGGCCGCAAAAAAGCCCAGAAGACGCAAAAATCAGGAGCCTGGTTGAAGCTTGGGTACGTTGTCCCGCGTTTACGCGGAAGCTTCGCGCGGACCTCGTGAAACAAGGCATTCCGCGTGAACGCGGGACAACGTGCTCGAAGCGAACTTATTGCGCCTTCTGCAGTGCTATCCCTGCATTTCGTGTTTTTTGAGCACGATTCCCCTATGCCGCGAGGCGTTCGAGTTGAGCGGTGGACGCGTTAGCCGCGGCGAGCAAAGCGGTGATCGCGACGCGAGCCTTCGG
>JAEWKR010000168.1 GCA_023457715.1 Verrucomicrobiota bacterium | reverse complement strand
GCCCTGCCCGCGGGCACGCCGGTCCACGTGGTGGGTCCCGTCGCGCGCGCCTCCGACCTGGCGACGCTCGCCGCCCGGCTGCAGGAACGCGGCCTGGCCGTGCGCGTCGGCACCGACCTTGCGCCGGCCACGTTCCTGCGGACGATCGCCGGTGCCCGGCTGGTGCTCGCAGTGGAAAGCGCTGCCGCCCACCTCGCCGCGGCCTTCGACCGCCCCGCCGTGATCGTGACGGGCGGCGGGCACTTCGGCTGGTTCGCGCCGTGGGGTTCCAGCCCCCGGCAGCACTGGGTCCACCTTCCGTTGTCCTGCTACGACTGCAACTGGGTCTGCCGCCGGGAGCGGGTGGAATGCCTGGAGGGGATCGAACCGTCGCGGGTGGCCCGCGGCATTCGGGAGGCGCTCCGCCATGACTGACGCCGCCGCCGACGTCATCATCATCCCGGTGCACAACCGCCGGGAAACCACGCTCGGGGCGCTGCGCGCCCTGCAATCCGATGACGTGTTTTCCTGGGCGACCGTTCTCGTGGTCGACGACGGCTCCACCGACGGAACCGCCGCCGCGATCGCGTCAGAGCATCCCAGGGCTGAACTCCTCCGCGGCGACGGCAGCTGGTGGTGGGCCGGCGCCATCCGCCGGGGCATGGCATGGGCTCTGGCGCGCGGGGCGCAGCGCCTGTTCTGGCTGAACGACGACTGCCGGCCACCGCCGGGGGTGCTGGCGGCGATGCGCGCGCGGGTGCAGCAGGAGGAGTGCGTGACCTGGTGCGACGCGCGAACGGCAAGCGGTTGGTCCTACGGTGGGCATCGCCGGACCCTGTGGCGGGTGCGCCGCTCTACGCCCAATGAAGAACGTGAGGGCCGCATTGAAACCTTCAGCGGCAATTGCGTGTGCCTGCCGCGTCGCTGGATCGAGCGGGTGGGACTGCCCGATGACCATCTCTTCCCGCATGGGATCGCCGATCTGGATTATGGGTTGCGCCTGCACGCCGCCGGAGCGCCATTGCGGCGTCATCCCGGCGCGATCGCCACCAATGGCGATCCCAGCGCCGCTTCCGCGGAACGCTGGCTCTCCAGCGCACGCTCGATGCGCGCCATCTGGGCGGACTTCCGCTCCCCGCGCAGTTTCCTTTACTTTCCGGCGTGGCGGCACTTTGCGCTGCGCCATTGGGGGCCCCTCTGGGGCGTGCCGGTATTCTTCGCTCCCTACGTGCGCTGGTGCCTGATCGCCCTCGTGCGCGCCGTGGTGCCGCGACGGCTGCTGCTGCGTCGCGCGAGGGAAAGCCGGCAAAACGCCCGCCTGGATTCGGCCTAGCTCACCCACCGACCCGGCAGGACGCCAAGAACCGTGGCGACGGCATTCGCCGCCGCGCGCCAATCCCGACCGCCACTCCGCCACAGCAGTGCGGCCGCGAGCCGCAGGACCGTGTCGCGCTCGCCGCGCAGCTTGGCGACGCCGAGGCGCGTCTGCGTGAGGAACCGGGCCCGGGCGCCGGCGGAGTAACCGTCCGGCCGCAACGCGAGGATGGACTCGGCCGCCTGGAGCATGGGTTCCGCGTTCCGGTTCACCCTCGGTCCCGGTTGGGGGTGGATGGCCACAAGGGGCGCGGGGACATTTGGCACGTGGTCGGCACCCGAAGCGGCCAGCAGCCGGTGCGCGAACTCCGCGTCTTCGCCCGAGCTCAGCCTTTCGTCGAAACGCAGCGACGTCCGGCGATGGAACAACAACGGCGTATTCCAACGCGCGCGCAGCAACAGGTCGTCGCCGCGCCAGACCGAAGCGTCACACTGGACCCGACGGCGGCGGCCGCGCAGATGAAATTCCGCGCCGCAGAGCACCACCGAGGCGCCCGCCGCCTCTGCGCACCGCCACTGGCGGGACAGCTTGCCTGGAAGGAACGCGTCATCGTCGTCCAGATACGTGACCCACGCGCTGCCGGCATGCTCCAGTCCCACGTTTCGGACCGCCGCCGCGTTGTGCGCGGCGCCGGCGGGAAGGACGACCACCCGCGGATCGCTCAGCCAGGCGGCGCCGGCGAAAATCTCCCGGACCGGCGGGGTCGTCCGGTTGGAGTCGATCACGATCAACTCCCAGTCCGCGAGATCCTGCGCCAGCACGCTGGCCACCGCGCGCGGCAACAAAGACGCGCGGTCACAGGTCGGCAGCACGACGCTCACGCGGGGACTCACGCCCTCAGCCTGGGCAGGCCGACGAGGGGCACAAGCGCGGACCATGGGGCGCCCGATCAGTAACGGGATTGCCTGCCACGCAAATTCCGCAGAGGGATGCGGCGTGGATTTGATCGTGAGACAACGGGCGATCGTCGCGGGCGCCATCGGCCTGTCCGTGCTGATCGGCTGGCAGGTGGCGGAGGGCAGCCTCGCCCTGGCCAGCCTTTGCGCCGCCGTCGCGCTGCTGTTCGCCCTCACGCGGGTTCTCCGGCTCCCCCCCGATGTGTGGCTCACCGGTCTCGTCCTCCTCGGCTACCTGGTCGGCAACCGGGGTTTCGCCCAGCTGCACCCCCCCATGCTCCCGCTGTTTCCGGCCGAGGCGGCCCTCCTGGTGGCCTGCGCCATCGGCGCGTGGCGCTGGAGCCAGGAACAGCGTCTGCCGTTTCGGCCCGACGGGTTGAACACCGCGGTGCTGGTGTGGATCATCCTCGGCGTGGCGCGCCTGCCGTTGGACTTTCGCGCGCATGGCTTCGTGGCCGCCCGTGACTTCGCGATGACCTACTACGCGATCTTCTTTTTCCTCGCCCAGGATTGGGCGCGCCGGAGGGAGCAGGTCACGTATCTTACCCGTTGCCTCGTCGCCGGGATGGTCCTCACCCCCCTGTCGTTCTGGGCCTTTGTGGCGTGGCCGGACTGGATCGAACGCTGGCTCGTGATCTGGGGCGCGCCGCTGCTTTATGTGAAGAGCGACGTCGCGGGAAGCTTCATGGCGGGCGCGGTGCTGTTCTTTGCGCATCGCTACGCGCAGCGGCGGCGCGCGGGTTGGCTCGCCGCCGCCACGCTTTCGCTGCTCGGGGTTGCCACCTGCAACAGCCGGGCGGCGGCGGTCGCGCTTCTGGTCGGGGCCCTCTTCCTCGTGCTGCGGCGGCAATGGCGCACGCTTTCCTTCCTCGCCGGCCTCGGCGCGGCCGGGGTCGCGGTGCTCGCCGCCCACGCCGCGCTGACGCGGGCCCCGCTCGCCAGCACCCCGCTCTATCGCGCCTACGAGGCCGCCGCGTCAGTCGTCGATTTCGGCGGCGAGCGCAGTTATCGCACCGCGGAACTGGGCGACAAACCCGACAACAACCGTTTTCGCATGGTCTGGTGGTCAACCGTGATCGATCAGGTCTGGGAGGACGGTCGTTGGCTCGGCGTCGGTTTCGGCACGGATCTGGCGGAGGAGTTCCTGCGCATCTACGCGCCGGATACCGACGACCAGTTCACCGCGCGGAGTCCGCACAACTTCCTGCTCTCCGTGTTCGCCCGCACCGGGCTCCTTGGGCTGGGGTTCCTCCTGGCCGCATTCCTGGTGGTGGCGAAACGGACGTGGCGCACGTCCACCGCCGGCGGCGCCTTCGAGTACTATCTGCTGGCCTGGGCTATTTTAATCGCGGCCTGCTTCGGCGTCGTCCTCGAAGGCCCCATGGGCGCGGTGGTGTTCTGGACCGTTCTCGGCCTCGCCAATGGCAGCCGCGCCGCTGAGCCGGAAGCCGAGGACCAGAAGGCCGGAGGGTCGGAGGTCCAGCGAGACCAGCCACGGACCGAGTAGCCGCAAAAACGCGAGACCGCAGAGGAAACCTGAGTCGTTCTCGAAGCTCCGTCCTTACGCAGGCGGGACGCCTACGCTACGGCGATCCACAACCCTCGCACGCATGCTTCTTCGTAGCCGGCTTGAGATCATTTTTTGCGCCTTTTGCGCGTGCTTGCGGCCATCCATGCTGGCTTCCGCATTGCACCCGGACCCAAGACGCGTTCCTTTCGGAAGCACTTCCGGATCGCCCATCGTGAATCTCCCCGCCCTCACCGAGTCCTTCGCCGTCTTCAAGACGACCACGCGGACCAAGTGGGACATCTGGACCCCGGTTGCCCTGATTCTGCTCAGCATGGTGGGCGTCGCCTTCATCTACTCGGCGACCTATTCCAGCCTCACCCTCCACAACGCCACCGGTCTCGCCGCGCTCCTGCGCGAGGAATGGTGCAAACAAATCCTCTATCTGCTGATTGGCGGCGGGTTATACGTCACGGTTTCGTTGATCGACTACCGCTTCTGGTTGAGCGTATCTCACTGGTTTTACGCCATTTGCATGGTTCCGCTCTTCCTGGTGCTCATTCCCGGCATCGGGGGCGGTTCGGCTACGTGGGGCGCGCAGCGCTGGATCGACCTGGGCTTCTTCTCCTATCAACCGTCGGAAACCGCCAAGATCGCGGTGCTGCTGGTGACCGCCAGCATCCTCATCCACTCCAAGATCGGCACGGTGGTTCAGTCCCTCGGTACGCTGGGGAAATTGGCTCTTGCGGTAGGCGCACCCATGCTCTTGATCCTGAAACAACCCGACCTCAAATCGGCGATTGTTCTCCCCCCCATGGTGTTCGCGATGCTGTACGTCTCGAAGCTGTCGACCCGGTTTTTCCTGGGCGCGCTGGGGGCCTTCATGCTGATCGTGGGCGTGGTGGCGCTGGACACCTGGCAGTACGCCAAGTACATGCAGGAAAACGGCTTCGCGTTTGGCCGCTCCAGCCAAAGCAAGTACGACTCCTGGCTGCCGCTGCGCGATTACCAACGCAACCGCATCCTGACGTTTGCCGCCCCCGAGACGATCGACCCCAAAGGGACGGGCCCCAGCTGGAATCTCCGCCAATCCCTCATTTCGGTGGGCAGCGGCGGGTTCACGGGCAAGGGGTGGACGGAAGGGACCCAGGCGCAGCTCGGTTACCTGCCGCCGGGGGTCTCACATAACGATTTTATCTTCTCGGTCATCGCCGAGGAGAAAGGATTTCTGGGAAGCCTTACGGTCCTAGGCCTGTTTGGAATAGTGTTGTTCAACGGCATTCGCATCGCTGGTTCCGCAAGGGACCGACTCGGCACGTTGCTCGCCATCGGCGTCACCGTGCTCTTCGCCGTGCATGTGTTTGTTAACATCGCCATGACCATCGGGCTGGTGCCCATCACGGGCATACCGCTTCCCTTCATCAGCTACGGTGGCTCCTTTGTGCTTAGTTGCTGCTTGCTGCAAGGACTGGTCCAGAGCGTCTGGCGCTTCCGAAAGGACTTCGCATGAAGTCCCTCGTCGCCATTGACCGCCCTGCCGGAATCTCCTGCGCCGCGACCCTCGCATCCGGGTGCCCCGTGAACACAGACACCCGCCATGAGCGAACAAAACCAGCAACCCCAGTCGTCCGGCGGCGTTCCGCCGGACGTCGCGCAAAAGTATGACGAGGAACTCGTCAATCCGCCACCCGAGACCGAGGTCAAACCGGTCAGCAACGCCGAGCTGAAAGCCGGCGCCGCCGAACGCTCGAAGAATCGCCCCCTGCTGCAAAAAATCCTCGCGGTGTTCCAGAAGGAGAAAGGTTCCTACCGCGAGTTGATCATCAACTCCGAGCCGCTCGAAAAGCGGGTCGCCCTGCTCGTCGACGGCCGGCTCGAGAAGTTCGAGATCGAACGGGAGTCCGACAACCGGATGGTCGGCGGCATCTACAAGGGTCGCATCAAGAATCTGGATCCGGGCCTCAAGGCCGCCTTCGTCGACATCGGCTACACGAAAAACGCCTTCCTGCATTACTGGGACATGCTCCCGGCCGCCGCCGACTCCTCCGTCGAGGTGGTGCGCGTCAACAAGCGCAAGCACCAGCCGGACCGCCCGGCCGAACCCACGGTCAAGGACATCCCGAACCTTTATCCTCCCGGCAGCGAAATCGTCATCCAGGTCACCAAGGGCCCCATCGGCACCAAGGGCCCGCGCACGACGACCAATCTGTCCATCCCCGGCCGCTACCTGATCCTGACGCCGTTCAGCGATGGTTGCGGCATCTCGCGGAAGATCGAGGATCCGCTGGAGCGCAAGCGGCTCAAGCAGCTGATCAACGAACTCACCCTGCCGGAAGGCGTGGGCGTCATCGTGCGCACCGCGGGCGAAGGCAAGAAGGCCCGTTATTTCATCCGTGACCTGCACATCCTGCTCAAGACCTGGGAGGACATTCAGGCCAAGATGAAGAACGAGCGGTCGCCGGCCTGCCTGTACATGGAGCCCGACCTCGTCGAGCGCACCGTCCGTGACTTCCTCACCGAGGAGGTCGACCGCGTGTTGATCGACAGCAAGGACGACCATGAGCGCACCCAGAAGCTGGTCGCGCAGATCTCGAAGCGCAGCGCCGCCAAGATCGCGCTCTACAAGGACAGCATCCCGATCTTCGAGCGCTTCAACATCGAGCGCCAGATCGAGCAGACGGGCCAGCGCAAGGTGCCCCTGCCCTCCGGCGGCGAGATCATCATCGACGAAACCGAGGCGCTCATCGCGATCGACGTCAACACGGGCTCGCACAAGAACCGCGGCGGCGACGAGAAGAACGTGATCTACGCCGTGAACCTCGAGGCCGCGGCGGAAATCGCGCGCCAGATCCGGCTCCGCAATCTCGGCGGCCTGATCATCATGGACTTCATCGACATGAAGGAGCGGCGCCACCGCAACGCCATCTACGAGAAGATGGTGGAGCTCATGTCGACCGACAAGGCGAAGAACCACATCCTGCCCATCTCGCAGCTCGGCATCATGCAGATGACGCGCCAGCGGCAGCAGGAATCGCTCTCGAGCAATCTCTACACGGACTGCCCGTACTGCCGCGGCCGCGGCATCGTGAAGAGTGCGACGACGATGTCGGTCGAGCTGCAGCGCAAGCTCAGTTCGGTCGTCCGCCGCCTGCAGCTCCGCAACGACGGCAAGGAGTACTCGCTGCGCGTGATGGTGCACCCGAGCATCCTCGAGCGTCTCCGCAGCGAGGATGCCGACCTGCTCGTGCGCATGGAGAAGCTCTTCGGGGTGAAGCTGGCCTTCCGCGCCGACCTCAACTACCACGTCGAGAACTTCAAGATCATCAACGCGCTGACGGGCGAGGAATACCGCTGAGCCGGCTGCGCCGGGATTTGAGATTTGAAATTTGAGATTTGAGATGAAGGCCGCCGCTCAACCGGCGGCCTTTTTTTGGCTGGCTCGAGTACGTTGTCCCGCCTTCAGGCGGAAGCCTTGGGCCTGGCAAATCTCAAATCTCAAATTTCATATCTCAAATCCCAAAGCCCCCGACATCGGCCTGACCCCATTGGAACCCTGCCCTTCAGGAACGGGGAACCCTGCAGCGCTCAAGGCGCTCCGCGAAATCACGCAGGTATTCATCGCGCCAGCGGTTCACCGTCCGGGCGCCATAGTGGGCGCCTTCCATCAGCTCGGGTGAAGGGTCGTCGGTCCACCAATTCGGATACCTGGGATCGGGGCTTAGCGTCGCGGCCAGGAGGATGGGCGCAGCGGTGATTTCCCCGGTGCGCCCGTCGAGGGCAGGAACGTTGCCGCGGATCGTGTAGCGATAGATCTTGGCCTCCTTGGGGCAGAAGCGAAAGCGCATGTTCCCCGCGCCGTCGGGGTGACCCACCAGCGATTGGTTTTCGATGACCATCCGTGCCTGGGGTTGCGCGGGCGCACCGTCGCCCAGCGGCAGGGCGAGTTCAAGGATGCCGCAAAACTCGACTTGGTCGGCCTTCGTCGTCAGCCGCTCGAACAAGGCGTAGGGGCGGGTCCAGGCGCGCACATAGCGGCCGCCCCAACCCGGTTGAAACGGCAGCGAAGGGTCGCCCCGGAGAAGCCACGCGACGCTCGGGGTGTCGCCCATCTTGAGCGCAGTGCGTTTGCGGCCATCGAAGTGAATTCCGTTCGCGAAATAATCTCCCAGCGCTCCACGACCGGCCGCATGCTTCTCGGAGAAAACACCCGCCTCGTAGTCACCCGCCTGATTGCCACCAACGAACCAGCCGTAGTAGGTCGAATTCGATTCGATGATCCAGAGCTTTCGGTGGTGCGTGGCCAGGTAGTGATAAGCATCGGGACTCCACTTCTTGTTGGGGCCACCGATGTAGTAGACGCGCAGCTTCGGGAGAATGTCGGGGGCGTCGTGCAGGGCCTGCGCGAGATCCTCGAGGCCGCCCCAGATGAGAACATGAAGCGGACGGGGATCGTCGCGCCGGGCGCAGCGCACAATCCAATCGGAGCCCGCGGTCGTCCGACGGACCCCTGCGTAGGGAGCCGTTTCCACTTCCCCCTGCTGAGTCATCGCCCGCAGCGCGCCGGGTTCCGGGTAATCGGGCGAATACGTGCGCAGATTGGGGTAATCCTGCGCGTAGCGCTCGAGCAACTCCAGGATCCGCTCTTTACGGCCCGAGCCGCCGCAGGGCGACGAGACCAAACCTTCGATCTCCAGCACGTCGGCATAGAGGAGCACGTGCACCATCGATTGGAAGTCGTCGAAATCCGTCCCGCCGATGTCGGTTGAAACCAGAACCCGGGGTCTGCCGATGGTGGCGTCGGCACCCTGCATCCGAGGCGCAAGCGCTATGAGGGCGATCGCGACAAGAAAAAGTGAGGGCAGAGGTTTCATGCGAATGGCTGCTCGGAAGCCTGCTTTGAACCCGGTCGGCCGCCGGATTCGATCCGAAAAGTGCGGTGATCAGCAGATCCAAGGCGAGGATCTTCTTCCGTGGGGCGCCCTGCATCGGAGTGCCGCGGCCGTCCGTTGACGTTTTCGACGCGGTGCTCATCCCTTTCGCATGCCCGCTGACCATCGTCCCACCGATGCCGGGCGCTGAGCGCCGTTTCCGTCCCTTTGTCGACTTCGTGCACGCCTCGGGCTGGGAAACCGAGTTCGTGCACCTCGAGTGGACCGGCCCTCAGCCCAACTTCGGTTCGCGCGATCTGTTGCCACAGGTCGGGGCACAAACCGCCGGCAAGATCGTCATGGGCTTCTCGCTCGGTGCCCTCTACGCGCATCTGGGCGCGCTCCAGGCCCGGCACCTCATCCTCGGGTCGATCTCACCGTTTTTTCTGGAGGATGACGACGAGCCACAGCGGTGGATGATCTCCTACCGTGAGGGCAACGCGAATACGCCGGCCGACATCCTCGTCGGCGCCAAGGAAGACGCGCAGATGCACCGCCGGGCGACCGCCGTGCGCGACTTTTACCGCCAGCACACCTACACCGACGTCCCCGGCGCCGACCACGAGCTCTGGCATCCGAATTACCTGCAGGCGATCAAGGCCGCGCTGGACCGGCTGCGCTGACCGGCTACCGGCTGCGCCGGGATTTGAGATTAGAAATTTGAGATTTGAGATTGAGGCGGCGCGCGCCTGCCCGCGGCTTGAGTACGTTGTCCCGCCTTTAGGCGGAAGGATTGGTCGCACCGCCTCAAATCCGCCGCACGCCCTCCCGCCCCCAGCGTCAGTCATCGCTCCCCGGTAGCGACAATTACACTTCCCTGCTTTTGACCGGGGCTTTGTGAGCGTCGCTGGTCCGCGAGATCGGCAAGATCGGGCCTTTACGCGGCCCCATGTTGATCACCGATCGGCAGTACCAACGACTGATGAAGGAATACAATACCAGTGGCGTGCTCGCGCACGCTGCGATGAAGGCGACATGGATGTAAAGACCGCGCGACGATACATCCGCGCCGGCCAAGGGCCGGAGGAGATGAAGCAGCCGCACACCTGGCGCACACGTGCTGACCCGGTAGAGGCGCTCTGGCCGGAAGCGCAGAGGATGCTCGAGGATGCGCCCGAGTTGGAGGCGAAGATGCTGTTCGAGCATCTTTTAGCGGAGCGCCCCGGGGTGGCCGATGGCCGCGCGTTACGGACGTTCCAGCGGCGAGTGACGCAGTGGCGATGCCGACATGGCCCACCGAAGGAAGTGTGCTTCGCGCAGGTGCGTGAACCGGGTTTGAGCATGCAGTTTGATTGGACGCACGCGAACGAGCTGGGGATTACGGTCGCCGGACAAGCCTATGCCCACCAACTGGCCCACGCGATCTTGCCCTACTCGAACTGGGAGTGGGCGATCCCCTGCCAGAGCGAATCAGTGTTGTCGCTGAAGCTGGGCGTACAGGAAGCGTACTGGCGCCTGGGCGGCATCACCGATGAACTCCAAACGGACCAAAGCTCGACGGCGACGCACCAGCTCAAGCGCGGGAGCAAGGAGCGTGGTCTCAACGAGGAGTACGTTGCGCTTTGCGAACACCTCGGTGTCCGGCCACGGACGATCGCCATCAAGTGTCCCAATCAGAACGGCGACATTGAATCGGCCCAAGGCCATCTGAAGCGCCGGCTAAAGCAGCATCTGCTCCTGCGCCGTAGTCGGGACTTTGCTACCGTTGCAGAGTATGCCGCGTTCGTCGGTAAGGTCTGCACGGGTGTCAACGCACTGAGGGCGGCGAAGCTGGCTGAGGAGATGCAGCGGCTGCGACCGCTGCCTGCGACCCGCTTCCCCGAGGCTTACGAGGCTACTGTCCGGGTATCCTGCTACAGCACGGCACGCGTGAAGAACGCGGCTTACTCGGTGCCATCCCGGCTGATCGGAGCCATGGTCCAGGCGCGAGTCACGGAAGCGGAGGTCACGTTCCACTACCGTGGTGAACTGGTCGCGCAGTATCCCCGCTCTCAGTCCCAGCAGCCGCGCATCGACTATCGGCACGTCATCGACTCGCTCGTGCGCAAGCCCGGGGCGTTTGCACGCTATGTGTACCGCGAAGAGCTGTACCCACAGCCCGTCTTCCGCCAGGCCTATGACCGGCTGCGCGCCGTCGACGATGGCAAAGCGAGCACTCGATACGTACGGTTGCTCCAGCTCGCCGCGGTGATGGGTGAGGATCGAGTCGCCGCGGCCATTGGTAATATGCTGCGGCAAGGCGAACCGCCGTCGGCCGACCAGATCGAAGTGAGTCTGCGTGAACCAACCCCGGGGCATGCGCGTGATATCGCCGCGTACGTCCCTGAGTTGTCCGGTTACGATGATCTGCTCACGGAGGTGGCGTCATGACCGCTGCAAGCCTGCCTATCCTGCTGCGCTCGTTACGTCTGCCGACGATTGCACGAGAGCACCAGAAGGCCGTCGGACGAGCCGAAGCGGAGAACTGGGGCTACCAGCGCTTCCTCGAGTATCTGTTCGAGGCCGAGGCAAACGACCGCCTGCAGCGCAAGATCGAGCGCCAGCTCAACGAGGCCAATCTGCCGAAGGCGAAGACGCTGGATACTCTGGATCAAAAGCGGCTGCCCGACAAAGTCCGGCGGCAGATCCCCACCTTGCTAGAAGCCGACTTCGTACGTCGTGGGGACAATCTGCTTTGCTTCGGCATGGCCGGCCGCGGCAAGACGCACCTTGCCGCCGCTCTCGGGCACGAGTGGATCCGACGTCACCAGCTCCAGGTCCTCTTTGTGCCAGCGTACAAGCTGGTCAACCAGCTCCTGGCGGCGAAGCGCGACCTGCGATTACCTCAGACGATCAATCGCCTACAGCGCTTCGACGCGGTGATCATCGATGACATCGGCTACGTCCAACACTCCAGGGAGGAAATGGAAGTCCTCTTCCAGTTCCTCGCCGAGAGGTACGAGAACAAGTCCGTCGTGATCACCTCCAACCTGGTCTTCTCCCAATGGGACCAGATCTTCAAAGACCCTATGACCACGATGGCCGCGGTCGATCGACTCATCCATCACGCCACGATCCTTGAGTTTACCGGCGACAGCGTCCGGGCCGACGAGGCGAAGCGACGTCAAAAGTAGCTCGTGAGTACAGAGGTGGGGAGAGAACGGGGCTGCGCCCCGCCTCTCCCCACACCCCTCTCCACCCCGATTCCTCTGGAATCTGTTCCGGACCCAAGCACCGAACAGTGGGGAGCTCCGCTCTCCTACACCCCCTCGTCACCTACGGCGACAGACAGGGAGGTGTAATTGTCGTCACCCGGGAAGTGCGTTTGTCGTTGCCGGCTCCCGCGCCCTCCCCTGTCCACCCGTGCCCGCTTTCATGCGCCTTTCGTGGTCCCTGCTATCCTGGCACCGCCCTGCACTGACCACTCTGTCGTCACGCGGAAAAAGGGCTCAGGCCGCGAGTTGTTGCTTCCGACCATTAACGCGACTCAGGTTAGTACGAACGCAGGGATTCGGCGCTGCCCATGCACAGAGCAGCGGCCAGCCACCTGTGCTGGGCACCCGTTTGGGCCCTGATTTGCTGGGCGAGTACTCACTTCCAAGGCGCGCCTTGGGGGCAGGGCGCATTGCGTCCGCGGCCCTTGCGTTGCGAGAGGCAATTTAACATATCCCGGCCTGACCCCAATGGCGCTTAGATAAGGCGCAAAACTCTCTTGTTCAGCGGTTTGTTGCGCGCTGTATCCGGGAAGCGGAGTCGCATCACTTGTCGCGAGATGCGGTGCATTTCGGTGAGGACGGCTT